>CALAJO010000063.1 GCA_937922745.1 uncultured cyanobacterium | reverse complement strand
AGTAGCCCTTCGGGGAGATAGAAGAGGGTCTGATTTCGGCAGGCGTTCCAATACTTGCCCACCAGCACCCCATTCAGGATGATGTTGACCCGATCGATATCCAGGTTCAGCTCGAGGCCTAGTGGTGCCTTGATATCACTGGGGATAGCGGGATTAAACGAAAGTTGGGCGTGCAGGACGGGGGTTTCATCCCTCGATGCAGAGGTATTGGCAGACGGCAGTTGAGAGGAAGCCAACCGGGCAGATGTAATCTCACCGGATTGCGAGATGTCGGACTCATCCAGCTTCAGGCTCAATAAGCCGCGCGGATCGCGGGCATCGTCATAAAAGCCCTTGTGGTGGCCCAGGCTTTCCACAAAAATCCGCAGATCGTTTTGGCCCTTGTCATTCAGGGATTCTTTGGGTAACGGAATGGTGACGGTATCTTCCACGCTGCCGGTCTCAGGATGTACATGGAAAGTATGGCTGCTGATAAGGCAATGCCCGTTAAGAAACACGGCCCAGATGTGTTGTGCCCGAATCGAAAGGGTTTCCGCCGGTTGGTCAAATTGATAACGATACCAGACAGCGCCTTCGTGAAACCCGTTGCTATCCATATCCACCCCTTGCGGGAGAAGGGGTTGAAAGCCATTGTTTGCGGTTAACTCAGGGGCACCGGGCAGGCACTCCCAATTCTTCAGTTCGGGCAGGTTAAGCTGAGGCATTTCAGACGGCTCAAAAGACGCCAAGGCACCATCTGCTTTCAGAATAAAGCATGGCCTGGGCTCCGAAACATACACTTCCGAATCGGATAAAACCAGATCCGGGCCTATCCAGTACTGTTTGTCCGCTTGCGGCCAGACGCGATCCGCTTGATCCGCACCCAGGAAGTAAAGCTGAAGGCTGCCAAGGTTGGCATGCGCCACATCGCTTGGCGCGATGGAATTTTCCATTTCAACTAGCACCCGGTAGTTGTCCAGAGTCGTCATTTTGAGTAAAGGGCTTGCTTTTAGTGGGGCCTGAAACGCAACAGGGGCTTGTAGGAGGATTTTTGCGGGGGACTGGCCGTTGAGTACCAGCGCGTTTTTGGTCTGAACCAGTGGGTCTGCGCTGGTGGCAATGATGATCCAGCCGTTTTCGAGCGGGTAATTATAGGGCAGTATTTTGGATTCATATGGGCGGGTTTCCACTTCCATCTGGGGATGCAGTTGGAAAGACAATGGCTGGGGCGTGGTATTGCGGGTAAAAATCCAGTAGGTTCCCGGCCGATTGACACATTGCCTGACCGCATAGAGCGAAGGGGCCGGCGAAAGGCTAATGGCAGCAGGCTCCACCTTTTCCGTCTGGCTCAGGTCGAAGTGGGCCAGCAATAGGTTGATTTGTTTGGCTTCAAACAGGCGTTCGGTCGGGACACCCGCCTCACTAATGGGAGCCGCAAAATCGTAGGAGGTATAGGCGTCCGTTGCGCCGAGATGATCCCAGTTGGTGCCGCCAATGGCCTTGTAATGGTTAAACACGGTGCCGCCCTGCCCCAAGAACGTGCGGGTGACCAAGCCGATATGCTCCCGGCCCAGGCTTTGGTGGATGGTTTCGTACGGGACGCTCTTCCAGCCTGCAAACCAGCCTGCCTGAAGTTCGGCTATCATCAAGGGCCGATTTTCGCAGAATTCCGGGCGAATCCCCTCTTCCAGGTGATCCAGTACGGAAAACAGGTCGGGGTAGTCTCGCCAGTTCATATCAAACAGCGTGACCGAGTAGTTGTCGATGGCGTAAATATCCACCAGGTCGGCATAAAGGCCGGCGGCGTAAAAATCGTTATGCATTGTGGGGGCGGTAATGCCGTGGCTCCGCACGATATCGATCAACGCCTGCATGTAATCCGGCTCCATATCCACGGTCATGTACTCATTTTCAATTTGAATCATCAGCAGGTTGGGCCGGTTTTTCAGAAAGGGCAGGACCTGATCGAACCACTCCCTGACGTATGCCATATACTGCGGCGATTCGTGATACACGCCGTCAATCCGGTTTCGCAGGACAACGTCCGGCTGTGTTAAAAGCCAGCCAGGCAGCCCTCCCCGTGTGGTTTCCGCGTTAATATACGGGCCTGGCCGGCCAATCAGGTAAAGGCCGAGTTCATCAACCATATCCAGTAGGCGCTGGATGTCGCGATTGCCGGAGAAATCGTATTCGCCCGGGGCCTTGCTGTGGAAATCCCAGCTAAAGTAAATATCCACCGTGTTGTACCCGGCAGCCTTCAGTTTTTTCAGACGATCCCACCAGAGATCGGGGTGGGGAAGGCGAAAGTAGTGCATGGCCCCGCTGCGGATAAACTGGCGCTGGCCATTAAGGATAAAACTGTACCGATCGAATTGGATTTCCATGACGCGCTTTTTCTCTCTCTCCGCAATCAACACGCAACAACTGCCCGATACGACAAAATAAAACCAATCTGATTTTAGCTTGCCTGGCCCTTTATGGAATCGCCTTGTACGGCACGCTTTTCCTTGGGGGCCTTCCCCTTATTTTAAAGCAAAAAAAATCCCCTGACGGGGATAATTTGGACATCTCTTCAATCAGAAGATTGTCGAGGGGGATTAAGGGAGTGTCTTTTTATGTCTGGGAAACAATTTTTGAGGAGATACTGTATTAGACGTATTGGTTCAAGCGAGTTCCATTTTTGTCGGAAATTGGCGAGGGGGAGGCAAACCAGGAGTCTGCGGCATCCGCCGTATAGTAAACGCGGATCAGGGCGCCGGGTTCAGGGCGCTTGGCTTCCGGTTTAAACACGTGGGGCACGAAGAAGGAAAGTGTCCGCTTTACCATGTTGCCAATGCCGGACGCGATTCGCTGGGCAACCCCAAAGACGCCCAGCCTGTTTCCATCATCGGTGTTGAAGAAACGCTGGGTCGGGCCCATTTCTTCGATAATACGATATGTGGGAAGGCCGTTGACCGTTCCGGAACTGAATTTAACGGGAGAGATTCTCGGGATTGTTGTCATAGGGATACACCTACCTTTCAGGGTAATGTGTATTTCGTACACTTTCTGTGGTGTATTGTAGACACTAAGGTGTCGGGTGTCAACCCTTTTTTTAAAAATTGTTTTTGCCCAAAAATGCAGCGTGACAAGCGATTGTGGCACGAATGTGGCAAGAATAAAGATCATGTAAAGGACTTATAAACGGTCTTTTCCAAAGGGTTCGATGATTCATTATTATCACCTTCCAATCAAAAAACAGACAAAGGCAAGTGTGCTTAATACACGAACCTTGGTTCCTCAATGTTATTCCGATTCGTTGATGTTAAGACTGCATTGCTTTTAAATTGTTTCCTACTGCATTTGTCGTCTTTTGAGGAATTTGATAAAGCCGCTGATAGCCCAGCTTTAAAAGCAAAAAAGTCTTTTGTTTCCGCCGCATCTATAGGATAATGCCTGACGTAAAAACGGTTTAAACAAGCGGAGCGGCATCAGCATGATATCTTTGGATACGAAGAATGTATTAGCCCAAACCATTGGCAGCCATCACGGCCTGGATTTGGAATTTGCAATCCAGAACCATCGGGATTCGATTAAAGACATTGTCGAAGCCCTCTGGCATCAACCGGAAACCAAAAACGGCTGGCGCCGCTGGCTGAAGCTGGGAGAAAACCAGAAGCTGGTAGATGACATTAACGCCTATGTTAAGACCCTGCCGCAAGATTTGGAACATCTGGTCATCATCGGGATTGGTGGCTCTTCCCTGGGAGGCATGGCGATGTTTGAAGCCCTGCTGCCCTCCTACTGGAACGAGCGCTCCCGCGAACAACGGAACGGCCGTCCCCGCTACTACTTTATCGATAACGTCGATCCGGACAAACTGCAAGGCCTGCTGTCCATCCTGGATTTAAAGCGCACGCTAGTGAATGTGATTACCAAGAGCGGCACAACCGCCGAAACCATGGCCGGTTACCTGTGGCTGAAAGCTGAACTGGAAAAGGCTGTTGGGAAAGAGAACCTCTCCAAGCACTTGGTGATGACCACCGATCCGGCCAAGGGGATTTTGCGCGACATTGTGCAAAAGGAAGGGCTGAAAGCCTTTGAAGTTCCCGAGGATGTGGGTGGGCGTTTTTCGGTTTTTTCCGCTGTTGGCTTGTTGCCCGCCGGGATTTTAGGCCTGCCCATCGCCGAGATGCTGCAAGGCATTCAGGATCTGGTGCCGCAGGTCAGCAACCCGGATGTGGATCAAAATATGGCGGCCCAGGGCGCGCTGGTACAATACGTTTGTTACCAGAACCAAAAGCCGATTTCCGTATTTATGCCTTACAGCGCCAAGCTGGCCTACGTGGCGGACTGGTACGTGCAGCTCTGGGCGGAATCCCTGGGCAAGAAGATGAGCCTGGATCAGCGGGTGGTGCATGAGGGGCCCACGCCGGTGAAGGCGGTTGGCGTCACGGATCAGCACTCCCAAGTGCAACTGTTTAACGAAGGGCCGTTCGACAAGGTGTTCACCTTTGTGCGCCTTGAGAAATTCAACGAGGACCTGACGATTCCCAACCTCTATCCAGATGTGTCTGATTTGAGCTACCTTGGCAACCGGACTTTTGAAACCCTCCTCCAGGCCGAAGGGGATGCGACCCGCGCCAGCCTGAGCAAAAACCAGCGCCCGAACATGACGATTACCCTGCCCAAGCTGGATGCCTACCATTTTGCGCAACTGCTTTACCTGCTGGAAGTGCAAACGGCCATTATGGGCGGTCTCCTCAAGGTGGATCCGTTCGATCAACCTGGGGTGGAGCTGGCCAAGCAATACACCTACGCCTTGATGGGCCGCCCCGGGTTTGAACACCTGAAGGACGAAGCGCTGGGCAAGACGCTGCAACCCGCGATTGGTTAACCATGACGCTGTATCGCACCTTGTATGCCGCGCTCACTTGCGATCACTGTGGCCAAGCACGTGAAACGCAAATCCAGTTTCGCACGGGGCGCGATAACCTGGAAGAATATCACCAGGGCGAGGCCATTCCGGATGATTCAATCCTGAACCCGAACATGCGTTACAGTGGCCAAGCGGACTGGTACTGCCAGGCCTGCACCATTCAGCGCAAGACGGCGGCATTGGCCGCGTTTTATGAAGCCCTTGCCGGGTTTATCCAGCAGGGCCGATTGAAGGTGCAAAAAGGCGGTTTGTTTAAGCGGGCTTTTACCCCCGAGCAAATGCGGGCGCTGGGACACACGCGCGTTCAACAGGCGAAGGCCACACAAAAAGCTCCCGGCCCACTGTTTACGGAGTTGGCCGATTTTGAGCTGACCTGGGATGACAATCCGGCCTTTCAGGGTGGGCCCGCATACGGCTTATTCATCGAAAACGTGAATGATCAAATTGCCGCATCGTTGCAGGCCCAGGGTTGGCATCGGCCATCCCTGCTGCGGGATGACCTGGAAGTGTACCTGGACGGTAACAGCACCATCCAGGTCACTCAGGCCGTATAATGGGGTTAAGCCTTAAGCGGGATTAACCTGCTGAACCGGTACTTGAAGATCGTCATCCAGAAAATCGAGGTATTCCTGCACATCGTGATTGCTTGCACGCCAGCGAGGCACTTTATGCGAGCTGATTTTGCCTCCGCCATTTTCGAAAGCGTTAAATTTATCCTTGTATTTCATAGATCCTCCTTGGTAATCATGAAACAAACAGCGTGCAAGCAATCACGCCCTACCCGGTTGATAAAAAGCAAAGTTGCCCAGCCCGATGACTGAACAAACGAAAATTCAATAACGATGAATGCAAACCTGCTAGACGAAACCCGATCTCAAGGTTTTATTCTACTCCCACCATTTCACTTCCAATCTTATTTTTATTTTAGCATTTTGCTTGTGTGACCGCTAGCCATGTTTCAAAAATCTTTATAACTAGAATGGTTTTAATAAACCTGAAAAAACGGGCAAGCAAGATGTATTGGCAATGTTGGTTGAAATAAAAAACGTTTCAGCTATTTTCGCCCAGGCGCAGGATGAAAACGAAAAAGCCCCTCTTTACAAAAAAGAGAGGCTTTCACGCTTAGAAACTTGTCCTAGCGGGAGCGTTTTCTGGCTGCTTCCCGTTTGCGTTTACGACGCTGGCTGGGCTTTTCGTAGCGTTCGCGCCGTTTAATCTCAGAGAGTATCCCGGCTTTTTGGATTTTTTTCTTGAACCGCTTTAACGCGCTTTCAATACTTTCACCAGGTGAAACTTCAACTTCTGCCAAGGACTTCGACCTCCCTTCCGGTGGCGTCTTTAAAATAACCTAATCCGATATGGACACATGTAATTTAGGCCTTAAGGATACCATATACAAAAAGTAAAATACAACATTTATCTAATGGAGCAGTCGGTGGATATAAAGTGTGGTGGGGCGGGTTGTGTTTGCTGTAATGGCGGGTTGCACAAGGGGCCATTCCCTCCCCTCGCATCCCCTCCCCCCTTTTTTGATTTGTCGGCGATGTTCGGCCATTTTGGAGGTCGTGACAAAAAAGAGCTTATTATTTCCTTGCTGTAAACCTCAATCTGTCCCCCTCTCCCGTGCAACGGGGGAGGGTTAGGGGTGGGGGCACCACCCAGCAAGGGCTAAAATCTAAAACGCACCCTTCTTCCTTTCTATTTCCAGATGCCGAGGTTTTGGCGTTGGGCGATGGATTGGCGGGTTTGAAAGTCAGTTTCGTAGCGGCGGTTTTTACCGAGGAATAAGACCTTGGCATAGCCCTTTTCAACCAACTCCCGGTTTAGCATCCGCTGGCGCGCCTTGTCCTGGTATACATAAGCCAGTGTGCGGTTGTATTTGTCCAGGCGTTGCCGGTCATATTCCATGTAAACCAGCTTGCCCTGGGTGGTTTGTTTCAGCAAGCGGGTGGCTTCGGCGGCATAGGGCATGTCCCGGCCGGTTGTGTTCTTCCTGGAGTAATGCATTTCCGGGGCGTCAATCCCCAGCATTCTCACATGCTCTCGCTGGCCCTTAATCTTGCCGTCCCCGTTCAAGTCGCAGCCCAGGGTATCCCCATCGTAAATGGTGAGAACGCGGCATGCGGTCAGCTTCGGTTGGGCGGGCTCGGGCATTGCATTCCGGCGAACGGTAATCCCCGTGACGGACAGGATGGTGATCCCGAACAGGAAGATGCCAATCAAAACCAGTGTGGCGCGAATCATCGGTTAGTAGGTGTAAAAGCCTTTACCGGCCTTTTTGCCCAGGTAGCCGGCGTTGACCTTTTGCACCAGCAAGGGGCAAGGACGATACTTGGGATCCTTAAACCCGTCGTAAAGCACGTTTAGGATAGACAGGCAGGTATCCAGGCCGATGAAGTCGGCAAGTTGCAAGGGGCCCATCGGGTGGTTCATCCCCAGCTTCATGACGGTGTCAATATCTTCCACCGAGCCCACACCCTCAAACAGCGCAAAAATGGCTTCATTAATCATCGGCATCAGGATGCGGTTGGAGATAAAGCCCGGATAGTCGAGGCTCACGACGGTGGTTTTCTGGAGCCGTTTGCCAAGGTCATTCACGATGGCGTAGGTTTCATCTGAAGTTTGCGCGCCGCGAATGATTTCCACCAGCTTCATCAGCGGAACCGGGTTCATAAAATGCATCCCAATCACTTTTCCGGGGCGTCGCGTTGCAGCCGCCAGACGTGTAATGGAGATGCTGGAGGTGTTGGAGGCCAGGATCGCTTCCGGCTTCAGCAATTCATCCAGTTGCCGGAACAGGTTCTTTTTCAGGTCTTCGTTTTCAACCACCGCTTCCACCACAATGTCGGCTTCCTTCAACGAAGCCATGTCGGTCGCGAATTGCAAGCGGCCCAAGGTATTCTGCTTGTCGGCTTCGGATAGAATCTCCTTGCTGACGAACTTGCTCAGGCTGCCTTCGATGCCGGCCTGGGCTTTATCCAACTGCTGCTGTTGAATGTCCTGAAGAATCACCTGGCACTCGCCATAGTGGGACATCACTTGCGCAATGCCGCTACCCATCTGCCCCGCGCCGATGACGCCAACCGTCTTAATCCGCTGTGCCGTTAAAGTCGTTGCCATGTTGCTGCCCTCCTGGCCTGCTCCCATCACACTATGCCCCTATCTTATGTGGGGCGGCGACGTAACGCAATGCTTAATATGGGAAGCCGCTTCAGCCAGAGAACGCCAGGTTTTCAATAATCATCGCCGTGGCTTCGCCGCCCCCGATACAAAGCGTGGCAAGCCCGTACTGCTTATTTTCCCGTTTCAGCGCATGCATCAGCGTCACCAGGATGCGGGCCCCGGAAGCGCCAATAGGATGCCCCAGCGAAATGGCCCCGCCGTAGATGTTGACCTTGTCTTCCGGCAGTTTCAGATCGGTGATGGCCGCCATCGCCACAACGGCAAAAGCCTCGTTAATCTCAAACAGGTCGATCTGATCCAGCTTCATCCCGGCTTTTTGCAGGGCTTTTTCAATCGCACCGATGGGCGCGGTGGTAAACCAGGCGGGGTCCTGGCTGTGGGTTGCTGCGGCCACAATGCGCGCCATGGGCCGATAGCCGTATTTCTGCACGGCCGCATCCGATGCTAGCGCAACCGCAGCGGCGCCATCATTAATGGTGGATGCGTTTCCCGCGGTAATTGTGCCGGTTTTCTCAAACGCAGCCTTCAGGGAAGCCATCTTGGAGGTATCTACTTTTTTAGGCCCCTCGTCCAGCGTTACCTGGATCGGGTCGCCTTTGCGCTGCGGTACGCAAACCGGGACAATCTCCGCGTCAAAACAACCGCTGTCCTGGGCCTGGATGGCGCGTTGGAAGCTCCGAGACGCATAGGCGTCCTGCGCTTCCCGCTTAAAGTCGTACTTCTCGGCGCACCGTTCGGCTGCGTTCCCCATATGGAAATCGCCGTAGGGATCCCACAGGCCATCCACAATCATCGAATCCAGCATCTGCTGGTGGCCCATCTTGGCCCCGGTTCGCATCCCTTTCAGCAGATGGGGCGTCAGGCTCATGGATTCCATCCCGCCGGCAATCAATACCTCGGCTTCGCCCGCCAGGATTTCGGAGCGACCCAGCATAATCGCCTTCATCCCGGAGCCGCAGACCTTGCCAATCGTCGTTGCCCCAATAGAAGTCGGGAGGCCTGCTTTAATCAGGGCCTGGCGCGCCGGGGCCTGCCCGATGCCGGCTGTCAAAACGCAGCCCATCAAAACTTCCCGAAGTTGATCCGGCTGGATGTGTCCGCGCTCCATCACGGCCTGAATGACGGCCGCGCCCAGCTCCGGCGCGGGGACGCCGGATAGCGACCCTAAAAAACTGCCAATCGGCGTGCGAGCGCCATTAATAATAAAAATCGGTTCAGCCATGCGGCCTGCTCCTCTCTCCTGAATACAATATCCCTCCTATATCCCTTTAGTTTACCGGACAAGGATATTATCCGTCCACTGAGCCTTTTCTTGGGATTCAAAGCGTATGTGGTTATTCTATAAGGTCAGCCATCCTTAAAAATCATGGGGATGGCTGACTTCCAGATGGGAAGCGCCCCAGGCATGCATGGCGTCCAGCACCGGCTTAAGGGAGCGCCCCTTCTCCGTCAGCGCGTAATCCACCCGGGGCGGAACCTGGGCATACACCGTCCTCACGATGATGCCATCCTCTTCCAGTTCGCGAAGCTGCTGGGTCAGCATTTTCTGGGTTACGCCGTTCAGCAGGCGATGCAATTCGTTAAAGCGCACCGTCCGTTTAAACAGCTCCCGCAGGATTAAAACCTTCCAGCGTCCGCCTAAAATTCTCAGGGTTACTTCCACCGGGCAATTCTGATGGGGTTCCACAATACAGGCCTCATTAGTTTATTTTTGGTAAGTACATTACAAAAAAGTGGGTACTCGTATTTTTTGCCATATCCGCTAAACTGTCAATACAACCCAAATGGGTTCGTTCGTTCAAAAATTCAATTTTCTCTGGATTGGAGGATATTACCATGTTACAGGTTCGTCAGGGCCAAGCACGCGGCCGCACCGTTATCGGCTGGCTGGACAGCTACCATTCCTTTTCCTTCGGTGATTATTACGACCCCCAGTTTATGGGCTTCAGCGACCTCCGAGTCATCAACGAAGATTGGGTCAAACCCGGCGAAGGTTTCGGCATGCACCCCCACCGGGATATGGAAATTGTGACGTATGTGCTGGAAGGGGAGCTGGCGCATAAGGACAGCATGGGTAACGGCTCGGTTATCCAGGCTGGCGATGTTCAGCGGATGACCGCCGGGACGGGCGTCTTCCACAGCGAGTTTAACCATTCTCCCAGCCAGCAGGTACACCTGCTTCAAATCTGGATTTTGCCGGAGCGCAAAGGGCTGGCGCCCAGCTACGAACAGATTCCGTTCCATCCGGATGAGAAGCGGGGCAAGCTCAGGCTGATTGGCTCCAGGGATGGACGTGACGGCAGCGTCGTCATCCATCAGGATGTGAACCTGTACGCCTCGATTCTGGATCCGGGCATGGCTGTCTCCTACACCGTTGGGGCGGAGCGGGCCATTTGGCTCCAACTGGCCAGAGGGGAAATCCGGGTTAATGACCAGGTTCTCAAGGCAGGGGATGCGGTGAGCATTACCCAGCAACCCCAACTGGAGATTACGGGCCTGGCTTCCCAATCCGAATTCCTGCTGTTTGACCTGCGCCAGTAGCAGAAACGATCGCTCAAGGCGGCTGGACAGGTTGTCTGTCCAGCCGCTTTGGCTTGGCTAGACATGTGCCCGATGTGCAATCGGGCGGTTATAGGCGACACTATCAATATAAGATGAATTAAGCGATGTGTGATGACCCCGTTGATCATTCAGGATGAAAAAGGCCTTTACTGCCCGGCTGGGGATTTCTACGTCGATCCATGGCGGCCGGTCGAACGCGCGGTTATTACCCATGCCCACGGGGATCATGCTTACTCGGGACACCAGGCCTACTTCTGCACGCGGCTTTCTTCGCCTATCATCCAGCAACGGCTGGGCAAGCTGGAACGGTTAAAGGCACTGGAGTATGGTGAGCCGATTGAGTTTGGGCCGGTTCGGGTTTCACTGCATCCGGCCGGCCATATCCTGGGGTCGGCACAGGTGCGCATTGAGTCGAAGGACGGGGTTTGGGTCGTTTCCGGCGATTATAAACGCACATTTGATCCGTCCTGTAATCCGTTCGAAGTGGTTCCTTGCGATACGCTAATTACCGAAACGACCTTTGGCCTGCCCATCTACAAGTGGCAGCCCGGTGAAAAGGTGGCCCAAGATATCCTGGCGTGGTGGGAAACCAATCGCCTGGCTGGGAAGGCGTGCGTGTTGTTCTGCTATGCGTTGGGCAAAGCCCAGCGTATCCTGGCGGAGCTGGCCAAACTGACCGATCGGCCGGTGTATCTGCATGGGGCCATTGCCTCACTTATCCCGCCTTATGAGGCGGCAGGCATTCGCATGCTTCCGACGATTCCGGTTTCCGAAATGGATAAGAACCATTCTTATGCAGGCGAACTGATCCTGGCGCCGCCATCAGCGTTTAAGTCACCCTGGCTCCGGCGGTTTGATCCCTACGAAACCGGCTTTGCCTCCGGATGGATGAGGGTGCGTGGCGCCAAACGCCGTAGGGGATATGATCGCGGGTTTGTCTTGTCCGATCACGCGGATTGGAGCGAACTGCTCCAGACGATTGAAGAAACAGGCGCACACCGGGTTTATGCCACGCACGGCAACAGCGATACCCTGGTTCGCTACCTGAATGAGCGGGGATTGGAAGCCAGCGCGCTTAAAACCCAGTACGAAGGGGAGCAGGAGGAATAGCATGAAAGCCTTCACCACCCTTTACGAAAAGCTGGATATGACCACTTCCACCAATGCCAAGGTGCTTGCGATGGTGAACTATTTTGCGACCGTGCCGCCGCAGGATGCGGCCTGGGCCTTGTATTTCCTCACCGGCAGACGTCTGAAGAGGCTGATTTCATCCCGGATGCTGCGAGAATGGGCCCTGGAAATGACCGGTATGCCCAAATGGCTTTACGAAGATGCGTATGAGGCCGTGGGCGATACGGCTGAGACCATTGCCTTGCTGTTGGATGGCGGACGGACGACGGACGAGGCGGAAACCATTTTGCTGAGTGAGTGGATGATGCAACGCATCCTCCCTTTGCAAAACATGACGGAACGCGAGCAATACGATGCCGTGACCCGCTGGTGGAAAATGCTGGATATGCGGGAAATGTTTACGCTCAACAAGTTGCTCACCGGTGCGCTTCGTGTCGGTGTTTCGCAGAATTTGGTTGTGCGGGCCATTGCGGAGATTGCCGAACAACCAACCGCCGTTATTGCCCATCGGTTGATGGGGAACTGGGAGCCTACGGAAGCCTTTTTTATCCAGTTAATTTCGCCGGAAGCGGAAGTGTCCGATATCTCGCGGCCATATCCGTTTTTCCTGGCCTCGCCCTTGGAGCAGCCGCTAGAAACGCTGGGCAATCCGGCCGACTGGTTGGTGGAGTGGAAATGGGACGGCATCCGCTCGCAACTGATTCGACGCGGCCAGGAAACCCATCTTTGGTCTCGCGGAGAAGACCTCGTGACGGATCGCTTTCCGGAAATCTCGGATCACGCCGCCTTGCTGCCGGACGGGACGGTATTGGACGGGGAAATCCTAGCCTTCCAGAATGAAAAGCCGCTGCCCTTTGCTGTATTACAGCGCCGAATCGGCCGCAAGAAGCTGACGAAATCGATTTTGGAAGAGGCCCCGGTTGCTTTCCTCGCATACGACCTGCTGGAGTTTAACCACGAGGATTGGCGTGAGAAGCCGCTGGAGCAAAGACGCCGGCAGATGGAGCAATTGGTTCATCAATTGGGCGGGCCGTTTCGTGTTTCCCCGGCGGTGCAGGTGCAAAGCTGGGAGCAGGCAACAGTCTTGCGTGAGGAATCGCGGGAGCGCAACGTGGAAGGGTTTATGCTCAAACGCCTGGATTCTACCTACCAGGCAGGGCGTAAACGCGGGACCTGGTGGAAATGGAAAATCGACCCTTATACAGTGGATGCTGTGCTGATTTATGCGCAGGCAGGCAGTGGCCGCCGAGCAAACCTGTTTACCGATTATACGTTTGCCGTTATCCACGAAGGGCAGTTGGTGCCCATTGCCAAGGCCTATTCCGGCCTGTCGGATAAAGAGATTCAACGTTTGGATAATTGGATCCGGCGGCATACGCTGGATAAATACGGCCCGGTGCGTGTGGTGGAACCCTGCCATGTATTTGAGCTGGCTTTTGAGGGAATTGCCCAATCTTCCCGACATAAGGCGGGTCTGGCGTTACGCTTCCCCCGAATTTTACGATGGCGCGAAGACAAAACCAAGGATGAGGCCGACACGCTGGAAAACCTGCATCAATTGCTGAATAACCATATAGCCATCCGGGAAGGCGCTTGAGCTTTGAGTAGGGCTTAAACCGTGGGTATGGGAACGACCGGGCTGGTTTCGAAGGGTACTTTAAACCTGAAGACAGTCCCTTGACCTTCGTAGCTTTCAAACTCAATCTGCCCGCCATGCAGCTCAATCAGCCGTTTGGTCAGCGCCAGGCCAAGCCCGGTGCCCTCATGCCGACGGGATAAGGAGCTGTCAACCTGATAAAACTCGGTGAAAAGGTTGGCTTGGAGGTGTTCGGGAATCCCAATGCCGGTATCTTCAACCTCGCCATGGATCCACTGGCTATCTGCCGAGCGATAAAGACGGACGGTCACGCTCCCGGATTCCCGGTTGAACTTTATGGCGTTGCTCAACAGGTTTAACAAAATCTGGCGCAAGCGCGATGGGTCGACATGCATCCGGGTCAATTGCGGATCAATTTCAAAGGAAAGCTGGATGTCTTTTTCGGCCGCCAACTCGGCAATTAGCCCGTTGACTTCCAGCATAAACGGCTTGATATCAATCCACTCCGGTATCAGGTTGAGTTTCCCGGCCTCGATTTTGGAAATGTCCAGCAGGCCGTTAACCATATCCAATAGGTGTCGGCCGCTCACCAGGATGTTATTGACGTACTGTAGCTGCTTGTTATTGAGCGAGCCTGCAATGCCCCGGTTCAGCATTTCCGAAAAACCAATAATCGCATTGAGCGGGGTTCTCAGCTCGTGGGACATATTGGCGAGGAATTTATCCTTGCGTTGGTTGGCGGTTTCGGCCTCGGATTTGGCATGTTCTAACAGTTGTTCAATGTACTTGCGCTGGCTGATATCCATAATAAAGGCGATGCAATCGCCACATACCTGATCCAGCACGGCAACCCCCACTACCACATCAACCAGCGTGCCATCCTTGTGGATATACTGCTTTTCGTAAGGTGACACAGAGCCGGATGTCTTCAGGTCCAAGACGGCCTGGGTATCCAGCGGGTCGCTACTGGGCGGGGTAATCTTCATCCAGTTGAGCAGGCCGCTTTCCAACTCCCGGCGGGTATAGCCCAGCATTTGCAGAAAGGCGTCGTTGGCGTCGGTAATGGCACCGTCGAGGTTGGAAAAAATAATCCCGATGATGTTGGAGTCATAAATCCGTTTGAAGCGGGCTTCCTGTGCCCTTAAGGCCTTTTCCGCCTCATCAATTCGCTTGCGGTTGGCGGCTTCGTGCAATTCCCGGTTAATGGCCGGTATCAGCCGGGCCAGGTTGCCTTTTAGGATAAAATCGTGAGCCCCGGCCTTCATGGTGGTCACCGCCGTTTCCTCATCAATTACCCCGGACACCATGATGAAAGGAATGTCCTGCTCAGTCTGCTTCAAGGCATAAATGGCCTCAAGGCCGCTAAAATCAGGAAGCTGGTAGTCGCTGATGATCAGATCCCATGTTTGGGTCTGGATGGCATCAATAAATTGCTGTGCTGTTTCAACACGATGGAACTGTGCTTCAATCCCTGCTTTCTGGATATGGCGCGTAATAAAAAAGGCGTCGTCCTCAGAGTCTTCGACCAGCAAAACTCGGATTGTCTTACATCCCATTAATTCATTCTTCACGCTTGCGGCTGTAATTGAAGTCAAGAGCAATTCCTCTTAGTGGTTATTTTACCCGCTAAGAAAAAGACCTGTCCAGTGCTTTTTTATCTTAAGAGCTTGCTAGAAAGCTATCTGGACGCGGAATCAGCCGATTTCAGTTTATATAAGCCATGGCCAAAAATAACATTTATTTAAAAATGAATTAGCCCATCGACTAGCAGACGAGTAGAAAACTGGGCGATTTTAACCCGTTTAATTTGATTTAGTATTTGAATATAAGTGAATTGATTGTTTTGAATGTAGAGAAGCAACCGCTGGTGGCCTTTATGGGAACGCTTCATTATCAAACACAGATGTCACAACCTGTTTTGGGGATTGAGCCCGCCCAATTTGATGAGATGGAGGACTTAACGCGTAATCTCAAGCAGCGCGGCTTGGAGCAGCGTATTTTCAAGGATTACATCATCTCTACGGAGACATACTATATCTGACAAAAAGCGCCTCACATTTGTGAGGCGCTTTTGTAATTTCAGAGTTTGCTGTTTAGCTGACGGCAGCGGTTTGTTTCACCAGGGCTTCGTAAACCCATTTGTCGGCTTCACGTGTCCATCCGGTCAGGATTTCATCCGGGGAAAAGAAGATGGAAATCTCGCGCTTGGCGCTTTCCACGCTATCGGAGCCGTGGATGATGTTACGACCCAGATCGACCGAGAAATCACCGCGAATGGTGCCGGGCAAGGCATCCTTGGGGTTGGTGGCGCCCATCATCTTGCGGGCGGATTCCACCACATTATCGCCTTCCCAAACCATGGCCACAATGGGGCCGCTGGTAATAAAGCTTACCAGCCCACCAAAGAAAGGCTTTTGGCTATGCTCCTGGTAATGGCGCTCGGCCAACTCGCGGGAAACGTGCATCAATTTCATCCCGGCGAGTTTAAACCCTTTGCGCTCAAAGCGCTCGATAATCTGGCCAATATAACCACGCTGGACGGCGTCCGGCTTTAAGGCAATAAAAGTTTGTTCCATTGCAAAACTCCATCATACTGTGTGCGTTAACGGGCTTTTACCGTACCATAAACACAGGTTCGAAGCACAAGATTGCAATGGATGGCGTGGGTTTACTCCACCACCTCAACGCCTTTCCAAAACGCAATGCGGTTGGTGATTTCTTTGGCGGCTTCTTTTGGGTTGGGGTAATACCAGGCGGCGTCGGCATTGGTTTTGCCGTTAACGGTCAGGTTGTAATAGCTGGCTTCTCCCTTCCAAGGGCAATGGGTTTTGGTCTCACTGGGCTGGAAGTATTGGCAATCAATGGCATCCGCCGGGAAGTAATAATTGCCTTCGACCACCACCCCATCAGTGCTTTCAGCCAGAATAGCGCCGTTCCACGTTGCTTTTGCCATTATGCCTCTCCTGTGTTTCGTGCTATTGCTACAGGTGCCTTACCCATCTCGGATTGTATCATTTCCCGAAGAGCCAAGGCATCGCGTGGGGCGTCCCCTTTTTTGGAATTATCGAAATAGCAGTAGACATCCTTGCCATCCTTTAGCCATGGCACGATGGTGTCTCTCCAGCTTTCTAAGGCGGGTTGGTCGTAACGGCCCTCATATATTTTTTCGGGGCCATGGAGGCGGATATAGGCAAAATCAGCGGTTAATTGCCGTGGCGAGTTTTTTCCTCCCAGATCATAGATGCAGAAGGCGCACTGATGCGCGCCAAGTAGGCTGTATACTTCATCGGTAAACCAGGATGGATGGCGAAACTCGAACGTGTAACGATAATTCGGCGGCAGAAGGGAAATAAATTGCGCCAGGCTTTCCAGGGAAAGGCTAAAGCTGGGTGGTAATTGAAATAGCACCACATCAATACATTTCTCCAGCGGCGCAATGGTCTGGAAAAACTGAGCCAGGGCATCTTCCACGTTTACCAGGCGATTGATATGGGTAATGGCACGGTTGGCCTTGAAGGAATAGATAAACCCTTCCGGGGCCAATTCCTTCCAGCGGTTTAGCAGTGTTTTGTTGGGCAACCGATAGAAGGCGCTGTTCACTTCAACGGTCTTAAACTGCTCCATATACAACGGAAGAAATCGGTTTTGGCCCGCAGTCGCCGGGTAGAAAACCCCTTTCCATTCCGGGTACGACCATCCTGAAGTCCCAATGTGCAATTGGCCATCTTGAAGCATGAATAACCCCTCTGTTGCAACATCTCTCATTCTATAAGGGGCGGAAGTGTTTTGACACTCAACATGAGAGGGATCTCTAAAACCGAATATTCCTCGGTTCTTTACAACCTTAATGATATAGTTGATAATGAGAATCATTCGCAAGTAAGAGAGAATGGAAATGATTTCAAAGGTTGTTGCTTCTTCTCCTCCAAATGTCTTTATCTTCCCGCGTTGGACTGGAAAATCGGACAAAGGCAGGGAGAATGAGAAGCCTATTCAGCAGCAGGTATTTCAGCAGTTACGCGAAAATGCATCGCTCTTGGGGGCCTACCCAACCGTTCGGCCGTGGCATGTCATTCCCGAGAAATATTCGAACCAGCGCCTGGTCATCCTGACAGACAGCCGGGCTGTCCCGGAGGATGTGTTTCTGGCGGCCCCGGCTGTGCCTTATGATGAAGGCGAGCGAGAAGAGCAGTATAAATCCCATAAAAACCGCCCGACTTATTGGACAAAAGATGGCACTGTAGGTGTGAGTACCAAGCACATTGAGCGGGTAAACCTGCTTTTGGGTTACGGCAGTAAGGTGCTGGAGGTTGTGAAGGCGACACTGGCTTCAAGCACCCAGCAGTTCCAGAGAATTGTTATCCAGGATATGTCCTTCGAAAAGTTTTGCTGTAAATGGGCACGCGCCAGCAGTTGCAAGGGATGTTTTGCCAAACAGGAGTATCAATAAACCGGTTCTTGCTTTTGATACGAAATACTAAAAAGCCCATCCTGAACGGATGGGCTTTTTAAAATTTGCTTAATCGTTGCTTGCTTTAAACCAGGAAGGGAACCAGAAGCAATGCAACAATGTTGAGGATTTTAATCACGGGGTTAATCGCAGGGCCCGCCGTATCCTTATACGGATCGCCTACGGTGTCACCCGTAACGGCTGCCTGGTGGGCAAAGGAACCCTTGCCGCCATGATGGCCGTCTTCGATGTACTTCTTTGCGTTATCCCAGGCGCCACCACCGGAAGTCATGGAGATGGCAACGAACAACCCGGTGACGATACTGCCTACCAATACACCACCTACCATTTTAACGGAAGCATAGTCGGTTGCCGGGGCAATTTTACCCAGGAGCAACAGGGCAATCGGCGCCAATACAGGCAATAATGCCGGTAACATCATCTGCTTCAGGGCGCTTTGGGTTACGATGTCAACGCAGGTCGCATAATCCGGTTTTTCGGTGCCTTGCATAATGCCAGGCTTCTCACGGAACTGGCGGCGAACTTCTTCAACCACCTGGCCGCCGGCAATCCCGACGGCTTCCATTGCCAGGGCCCCGAAAACGTAAGGGATCATTCCGCCAACAAACAAGCCCACCAGGACATATGGATCACCCAGTGAGAAGAGGCCCAGCATGTTGCCGAGGTTGGCGGTCAGGTATTGGGCCAGGTTAGACATCGGGACTTCCTGCGCCATCGCGGTCAAGTCCTGAATGTAGGAAGCAAAGAGGACAATGGCGGCCAAACCGGCGGAACCAATGGCGTAGCCTTTGGTGATGGCTTTGGTCGTGTTCCCCACTGCATCCAGCGGATCGGTAATATTGCGGACTTTTTCACCCATTTCGGACATTTCGGCAATCCCGCCGGCGTTATCCGTAATGGGCCCGAAGCTATCCAACGCAACAACAATCCCCGCCATGGAGAGCATCGCAACGGCGGCAAGCGCAACACCGTACAGGCCGGCAACGGTATAAGAAGCGATAATCCCTGCGGAAATAACGATAACCGGAAGCGCCGTGGACTTCATGCTAACGGCCAGGCCTGCGATAATGTTGGTCGCGTGGCCGGTTTCAGATTGTTTTGCAACGGTTTTCACCGGGGAATAGTCGGTAGATGTATAGTAATCGGTGATTTTAACGATAGCGAGTGTAACTAAAATCCCAACGATGGAAGACCAGACGAGATCCGTTGCGGTGATTTCGCTGCCATCAGCAGCCACAAAACCATCACCCCAGAAGGCGTAGATCGCGCCCACAATCAGCACGGTACCCAGGCCCATCGCCACAAACAAGGCTTTGTACAGGGCAGACATCGGGCCTTTGTTCGGGGAAATCTTAACGAAGAAGGTGCCAATGACCGAGGCAATAATGGAAATGCCTCCAAGGACCAGCGGCAACAAGACCGCCATTTCATTCCCTTCGAAAAGCAATTTGCCCAGCAACATGCCAGCAATAATCGTTACGGCATATGTTTCAAACAGGTCGGCCGCCATACCGGCACAGTCACCCACGTTATCGCCCACGTTATCGGCAATAACAGCCGGGTTACGGGGGTCATCTTCCGGGATACCGGCTTCAACCTTACCTACCAGGTCAGCGCCCACGTCGGCGGCTTTGGTGTAAATACCGCCACCGAGACGGGCAAATACACTAATCAAGCTGGAGCCGAAAGCCAAACCCACGAGCGAGCTGAAAACATCCGCGCGATTGGCAAAGAAATAGAACAAGGAAACACCTAACAGGCCAAGCCCTACAACCAGAAGGCCGGTAACGGCGCCGCCTTTGAAGGCGACATCCAGCGCTTTATTCATGCCGCCTTCAGCCGCTTGGGCTGTTCTGACATTGGCTTTAACAGAAACAAACATGCCTACAAAGCCTGCAAGCCCGCTAAGGAAAGCGCCTAGCAGGAAGCCGCCGGATAAATATGCGGCATAAGTGGCGCTTTGCATTATGCTGTAAGCAACAAAGAGCAAAATAGCCATCCCAATGGCAGTAATGGTAATGGTCCGGTACTGACGCGTCATGTAGGCGCGTGCACCTTCCTCAATTGCGCCGGCAATTTCCTGCATGCGTGCCGTGCCGGGGCTTAGGCTCAAAATCCATTGACGGGTGAAAATCCCGTAGGCAATGGCTACGAGAGCAGCGAGGACTGAAAACCACAATAGTGCTTGTTCCATACTCTTTTCGAAACTCTCCTGTATTGCTAAATTTTGATGGGCGACCCATCTTCCACGTAATAGAAATGTGTACCGAAAACAAACGAAAAATGCAAAAAGGATATTTCGGTTTTCGCGCGTCCAATCGCTTAAATCACGGATGGGATTGATAATTTGAGCGCACCATAATGCATTTGACGGTTAACATTCCGTCACATACAGTGTCCTCTGTTTCTCACGAAAGCGATAGAAAAATGAGATATTTTTCAGGTTAGACCAGAAGCGCCTCTGGCGTGGCGTTGGACATCATCCGCGCACGCAGCATAGGCTCGTTTTCCGCCAGGAACTTGTCCAGTTCAACGCGTAACGCCTCCAAGGCCTGATCCTGGGGAACTTTGTTGACAACTTCCAGCCCGCGGAAGATGTAATACTCATTACGTGCGCCGGCAATGCCCAAGTCGGCATGGGAGGCTTCGCCAGGGCCGTTTACAAAGCAACCCATTACGGCAACCCGAACAGGGAGCTTGATCTGGGCAATCATCGCCTCAACCTGGTTGGCAAGCCCGTGGAGATCCACTTCCGCCCGGCCGCAGCTGGGGCAGCTTACGAGGTCGGCGCTTTCTGCCCGCAAGCCCAGGGATTTCAGGATTTCATGGCCAGCCGTCACTTCCTCAACGGAGTCGGCGGTCAAGGAAACGCGGATGGTGTCGCCAATGCCTTCATACAGAAGAATGCCGATGCCGACCGCGGATTTAATCAAGCCGCGCTTTAAGGTTCCGGCTTCCGTTACCCCCACGTGCAGCGGATAGGGCACTGCTTCTGCCACGCGCTTATATGCGGCCACCATCGTCATCGGGTCGCTGGCCTTGACGGAAATCTTCATATTGAAGAATTCTTCCTCCTCCAGCAGGCGCACGTTCAGCAGCGCGCTTTCTACCAGGGCAGAGCAGATGTCATCCGGGTACTGTTCTTTCACAATCTTTTCCAGGGAGCCTGCATTTACCCCGATGCGAATCGGCAGATCCCGCTCCTTGGCTTTGTCCACGACTTTGCGGATGAACTCCTTGCGCGGCAGGTTGCCGGGGTTGATACGAAGGCCGTGGACGCCATTATCCGCCGCCTGGAGGGCCAAACGGTAATCAAAGTGGATATCCGCAATCACGGGGATGGGAGACTGCAGGACAATGGATTTCAGGGCTTCTGCCGCTTCCTTGTCCGGCACCGCCAGCCGCACGATATCACAGCCGGCATCTGCCAGCCGCTTAATCTGGTGAACCGTTTCCGGGATGTCCCGTGTATCGGATGTGGTCATCGATTGCACGGCGATAGGGGCATTGCCGCCAATTAAAACATCCTTTACCCGGATTTGTTTTGAAATACGGCGTTGATGCGGACTTTTCATCACAAGGCTCCACTCATTACTTTGCTTTCCGGTTGGTTGAGGCCGGATTCCCTATAGAGAATTTCTTTTGAAACGCCCAGAAATAGGCTGTCCCATGGCAGGATTTCCTGTGCTTCCCGCCTACGTAGAGCATACCAATCGAGTGGAGGAAGATCAACTGTGCCGGGTTGATTCCGTAATAGTTTCAGTGTGCGGTTCAAGGCGCCCAGGTTGGCCCCTTGCTGGGCAAACGCCACAATAAAGCGGGAAAGCCGCCGATCGCCACGGGAGAACAGGGCTTGCACATAATCCCACTTTGGGCTGGTAGGGCGGAAGTCACAGGTTTTAACAAGCGATTTTCGGAGAAATTCATGCTTATCCTGCAGCGATCGGGTTGATTCACGGGCCATCCACTGGAACGGTGTTGCGGCCTTGGGCACAAAGGTGCTACAACCCAGATGCAGTTTTAGTCTCGGATTCTCGCGCTTGATTTGCTTCATCAAGTCAACCGTATCTTGTAAATCCTGCTGATCCTCATCCGGCAGGCCCACCATGGAGTAGACTTTCAAAGCCGGAATGCCGACTTCTGCCGTAACCGAGGCGGCATTCAAAATGGCATCGGTTTTAAGGTGCTTGTTGATACGCTTTCGTAACTTTTCAGAGCCGGTTTCCACAGCAATAGTCACAGTTTGCTGGCTGCCATGTTTAAAGGTTTCTGCAATATGCGGCGTCAAAGTATCCGCCCGAAGCGATGCAGCCGTCACTTGAATTCCTTCTTTGGCTTTAAGGAAGTCGCAGAGCTGATCAAAGTCCGGGTGATCGGCAATCAAAACACCCAAAAGGCCAATTTTATCCGTATACTGCAACCCGTGTTCAATCCGCTCACGGATATAATCGAGGGAAGGCCCTCTGGCGGGTAACATAGAGTAGCTTGCCAGGCAAAACCGGCAGCGATGCGCGCAGCCACGCATCACCTCAACGAGGAAAGTATTTGAAAAAACAGTATCCTTTGTCAAAATCGGGCTGGATGAGACAACGGTGTCCATATCCGCGATAAACCGCTTTTCAACTGGAAATGGGATGCCTTCCACCTTGGGCGTTATTGCAGTAATCTCTCCGCCAGAGGCATATTCCACTTCGTATAGCGAAGGCACATAGATACCGGCTACGCTTTGGGCTAAGCCCAGCAGCAAGTCATCCCGGTTTTGCACATGCCGGAGACGTTTGTAAGCATTAATCAAGTCCTCCAGCACTTCCTCCCCTTCGCCAATGATAAAGAAATCGAAGAAATCGGCATAGGGCTCCGGGTTCGTCATCACAACCGGGCCACCGGCAAAAATCAACGGGATAGCATTGTCCCGATCCTTGGCGTACAAAGGGATCTGATAAAAGTCCAGCATGCGGATCACTTCAAGGATGTCCAGCTCGAAGGAAAACGAAAATCCCATCAGCTCAACTTGATTGAGGGAGATCGTCGCCATATTGTCCGTGTTAATGCGAACCGCGTCGACATCCGGCCGGATATCCAACTGCCGGAAAAGGTTTAGATACCCTAGTGACGACATGGAAACGCTGTAAGTATAAGGGTAAGCCAGCCCTACCCGCACGGCATCAGCACCAGGCTGTACAGGCTGGTATAACAAGGTTTCCTGGGCGGAGGTTGCGGTTTTTATCATAAAGAGGCTGCGTTGCGTTTTGCGTTAAATTTCCGGTAAACTACTGGTGTCATGGATGTGTCTCTTAGTAAAAAACACATCCATCCCTCTGAAATTGCCACCGCATTGTAGCACAGGAAGGTTTGCAAACCCATGGCCACTCTTTCTTTACCCATTTCACACCAGCGAATCACCCCGGATGAAGCGCTGAATTTACTGCTTCATGGCGATTTACTCGAACTCGGTTTGATGGCCGAAGCGGTGAAGGCCCGCTATCATCAACCTACCGACCCCGTTACCTTTGTGATTGATCGCAATGTGAACTACACCAACATCTGCAATGTGGATTGCATGTTCTGTGCGTTTTACCGGCACAAAGAGGATGAGGATGCCTATACGCTCACTTATCAGCAAATTAAGCCTAAAATCCAGGAGCTGGTGGACTACAACGGAACCCAACTCCTGCTGCAAGGCGGCGTCAATCCGGACTTGCCCTTTGAGTATTACACCGATCTCATCCGCGATATTCGGCGCGATTACCCGGACTTGACCATCCATGCCTTTTCTCCCACGGAGATTGATTTTATGGTGAAGCTAACCGGCTGGCCATTGAAGACCGTTCTTGAAAAACTGGTTGAGGCCGGCTTGTCTTCCATTCCGGGTGGTGGCGCGGAGGTACTGGATGACTGGGTTCGGATGAAAGTTAGCCCCAAAAAAGTGGACGCGATTGGCTGGTTGGATGTGATGGAAGCTGCGCACGAGATTGGCCTGAAAACCACGGCAACCATGATGTTTGGCATGGTCGACCGGCCGGAACATATTATTAGCCACCTGTTCAAAGTGCGTGATTTGCAGGATCGTACAGGTGGTTTTACCGCGTTTATCCCGTGGACGTTTCAGCCCATGAACACCAAGCTGGAAAAACTCCCCAAAAAAGCAACCGGCGTGGATTATCTAAAGGTTTTGGCCCTGGGGCGCATCGTTTTGGACAATATTCCCAACATCCAATCTTCCTGGATTACTCAGGGGCTTAAAGTTTGTCAGACGGGATTATATTTTGGGGCAAACGATATTGGCGGGCTCTTGATGGAAGAAAACGTGGTGACACAAGCGGGTGTGCAAGCGGAAACCCAGAAACTGGAAACCATGGTCAACCTCATCCACAATATTGGGCGCGATGCTGCCCAGCGGGATACGGCTTATAACATCTTGAAGTGCTATCCTCTTCTCTCTAAAGGCGGAAGAGGCTGAGTTCCTCCCCTGGTCTTGTATACAGGGAGTTGCTCAACCCAATGGCGACCTACATGGTTATCATCAACCATAATCCAGGTAAGCAGGTTTAAAAACTGAGAGACTGCGTCCAGCAATTCCTTTGGAGCACGTTTTAATGGGTTATATCGATGGCTAGCATTCCATCGTTCTTTTAAATTATCGATAAGTCTTAATATAGGGTCTGTGGGCTGAACTATTTTATCTCTTATGGCCCAAGCTGCTGTTTCATGCTCTATACGTTTTTCTTTGATGCCTATAAAGCCCAACGTTTGATGAAGCATTGCACTAGCGGTAATATAATTTGGGTCTGTGCGTAAATGTTCCCATAAACCCATTTGGCCGTCCATTATTTTGGCTAGACGCCCTATTTCATTAATACCACTAACGATTAGTTGTATATTTCTCGAAGCAAATCCATCCCTTGTGTTCTCAAAAGTATCAGCGATAGTTGAATAAAGCCGCGCATTGGGATCCCCGATGAGGTTCAGCAGGCCGAATCGTTGGGTATTTTGATTTACCTTGGAAGGCAAATACGGATATACAGACACAGCTTGAACTTTCATTGGACTGTTTTCACCTCTGCTGATAAACATGTTTCTTTAGGATACAAGCTGAACGGATAAGCACAATTTAAATAACAGTTAAACGGGATTGTATAAGACTATGCGGAGGTTTGGCTCACATATTCCACGACATTAGGAGTTCTCGTTGCAGACAAGCCCAGCATTGTTGTCGCATCCGCTACGGTTAGAAATTGTCCTGCTGAACGACGAACTTGTGACGAAGATTCGTGCAGTTCATTTAGATAGAAGAAATAGGCCAGTCGACAATAATCAGGGATGCCGGTTTAACCCTTGTAATGCTTCTTTTCATCTTTTAAAAACTGGGGCGACCGATGGGATTCGAACCCACGATAACCTGAACCACAATCAGGGGCCTTAACCACTAGGCTACCCTGCGGGGGCAAGTCTTTTAACATTTTCTCGTTTCCTTTACCTTCACTATAATGACGAACTTCTGCTGAAGTGATGATACTATTTTACCATTAACATGAGTCGGTAAGCCTTAATATAACAACGTTTTGCCGTTAATCCACTTCGTTTAATTTACACAGCTTGGCAAAATTGCAATCAACCAGGGCTGTAATATACTTGATGCATGTTCATGCCATCAAATGAGCCAAAATAATGATTAAAACTTTTATTACAGTCGGACTAATAGCCCTGATATTCGCAAGCCCAGCAGCATGGCCAGACTTGCCGCCGACCTATCGCCCAATATTTGATCGCCTAATGACTTTAACCGGCCATCATACAGTGATCACGGTCTATTGCACACGCCAAGGATCTGAATTGCCGCAAGGATTTTTGAAAATGGCCGAAATGATGAACGCCACAATAGACGAGCGCCAAAGCATGATCGATTCTTTCAACGCCGCATTACACCAATATGATCCGATTTACAAGGATGATCGTTGTTCTTCATTCTCTAAATCGCAGGCTGAAATAGTAGGCGGAGAGATTCAGGCCATATTGATCAAATATTTTAAAGCCGGGCAATAAGCAAAAAGCCTATTATCAAGCACCTCCCCCTATTTTCGAAATCTGCTGATCTTGGGTTGCATTACTTGTAAAAACCGGCCTCGCAAAAAATATTTTAAAAATTCTCAATCCCGGCTTATGTTCTGCTTATCATGGTTTAACTTTCAGTCGGTTGAATCGCTTTTACACATATTATTGATGGATGGAACCGTTGCTTTAGTTGGAATGAAATCCAATGTCATTCCTACAAGCCAGACTGAAAAGCAACATAAGGATAAGTGTATATTTTGAAATGGGTGAGGCTCCCTGTAGCACGCGATTGGTTGAAAGCCATAACTTTATACCCGACTCATCTTAAAATCGCCCACAGGACACGACAGGCATTTATAATTGAACGTTTATGTTTCGTTCTATTCTCAGTTTTCAATTGCTATGATATCCATAGGACGGAGCAACAAGAGAGGCGATCCCCATGGCAAAGCGTTATGGTTTTTACACTGGCGATCTGGCAATCGAGCCCTATTTGTCCCAACAACAGGTTTGGATGGATTGTCGGGATGAGATACTTGCTTCTTACCGCCGACCTGGTAAAACCGCCTATTATGTCATTGCCAAGGAAGCCGTAGAGCCTTATTACCATTCTAAGAACATTCCTGAAAGCATTGTCCGACAAAAGCTCAACGAACTTCGGATACTCCCAGAGATAAGCTCAAAAAGAGCATAATTAACCCTCTTTATACAAGACAGTAACTAAAGGCCACAACAGTTCAACAGTCAGCCAATTTGTGGAGGTTTTAGGATGAAGTCACAACTTAGTTTTTCTGAAATTTCTGATAGACAGGATTACCAGCAAGCCCTGTTTGAAATTTTTCTCGGTGAAAAGGATGCAGGCCTTTATTTTAGGTCAGAACTCAGCAAGCAACAGCAAAAAATGGTTATAGATCGTCTTTTTCAAAAGCTCTCTCAGGAAAAGGTGGAATATGAAGGGCAAGAAGACTTATTGATGAGAGTTCTTTCAAGATATTGCCACCGACCAATAGGTTTAAATTACAGCCTTTACAAAGAACACACCTTGGTTAATCTTGATTTATGGTTTGAAGAGATGAAGACGGAATATGAAACAGCTATTAACCTACATCAAACAAGTGGATCTTTAGATCCTATATTTTATAAGCCTTTAAGAAACTTAATTAGCCCAGAACTTGCAGCCTATATCCTAGTCATAGGGATAAACTTTCCAATCGACTTTGCAAAACTTCCAGAGCCCACTAACAGTAAAATTGCAGAATCTTCACAACCGTTGATTGTTATCGAAGTGATAGAAGATAAAGAGTGGAAACGTTTTCAGGTGCATATTAATAACAAACCATTCTTTGAACCTGATAGTTATATGCACGATATAGTCAAAGAATTGGTTTATTCAAAAGGGCTAGCCAAGAAAGAAGATATTGCCAAAGCTGTTCAATGTAGTACAGGCGAAATAAAGAAACATGTTGATAATCTCAATAGAAAATTCAAGAAAAGTGGAATGGGGTCACGTTTAATAAGCATGTCCGTAAACCATATTAAATTGGATTCTAATTGCACCTTCACAAATCAATTAACTGTTACCGAACAGCCCCTTTAGGGCTGACTTATAGTTATTCTGAAAGATATGCTAATCCTGAACCGCTTAACTGCCGACAGGTTGGTTTAACGGTTAAGGATAGATTAAAAAGCTTTTTATATAAACAGTTTTATCCTTAACCTTCACAACCCTGGCAATTATTGCCGGGGTTTTTTCTTATGTTCAGCAGCAAAGGAGACAACAGGAAAATGATCACAGAACAAATAATCCAGGCAACTCCAACCGAGTACCGATTTTCAGAGAATGAAGTGTTGTTTTGCCAACGGCTTGCATTACAACGCCGACAGAACTATCCGACCTCTACCCCGTTAAGCCCCCATAGTGAACTGATAGGCATGCTTGGTGAAACGACCGTGTTTAAATGCCTTGGCTACAGCGATCAATGGATTCTCGAACACCTCAACGGTTCATTGAAAAAAGGCGATCAGGGTTGCGATTTACTGACTTCAGACGGCCTCAAGGTGGATATTAAAACGTGCAAGATACCACCAAAAGGTTATGGGGAGCGGTTTGTTTTATCAAAGACTAACAAGAACAGGAACAAAGCGGACATCTATCTTTTTGTCGGGGTTGATATTACCCAGGGAAAAGCCGTTGGCAAGGTTTATGGATGGTGTCATGTGTTTAAGGCTTTGCTACACCGACAACAAGTCAACATTAAAGGCATAGATTTTTACAGGCTCAGGCTTTACACGTTGGAAAAAGCAGGCTTAATCAAACCGTTGTCAGAATTGAACTTGAGAAAGGAAAACCACTAATGAAGATCAGATGCATTGCATACCGGCAGAATCTTGCCGGGAAACAGGTTGGCCTTGCCGACTTAGAAATTGTTGATATCGGCCTTGTTTTAAGGGACTGCGGCATTTGTCACGGCCCAAACGGCATATTTATTGGAATGCCCGCTGGAAAAAGAGAAGGCAAATGGGAGCGTAAGGCCGAGTTTATTAACCCCAAGAAAAGCAAAGCCTTTCAAGCCGCTGCACTAGAAGCAATATGCAAGTTTAGAGGTGTGGAGGAACTCGCATGCGGCACATAAAGAAAAGACGGCTTTACGAGCCGCCCCAAAAAACTGTTATTGAAACTGTAGCATGGCTGGCCTGGGTTTTGTCCCAGGCCGGTCTATAAAGCCGGAGTAATTGCCATGGGGACACCTAAAACTATCACAATTCAAGCGCCTAAGTTCAAAAAGTGGCAACGCAAGACAGATAAACACCGACACTTTGTGAGTCTGGACTGCAACTTTTATGAAGATCCCAAAATCCAAGTGCTGCAACGTGAAAACCAAACGGCAACTCATTGCTATTTGTGGATATTGACAAAGCTGGATTATGAAACCTGCTCATGGACTATTCGAGAGGACTATTTAAGGCAAGCAATGAAGACAGCCCTGGGGAAAACTGGCAATCGGTTCAATCACATGGCCTTGCTGGAGCAACTAAAAGATGCAGGTTTGATTCAGTTTTATGATAGCTCTCATGATCCTTCTAAAGTTGTTCTAAACACCTCCCATGAGTCTCCCATGGATCTCCCATGCTCATTCCAAGGGGTCTTAGAACAGGCTGAAACGCAATCATATCAAGAAACTTTTATAGATAAGATAAGATTAGATGAGATAAGAAAAAGAGATGACAATTTTGATGCTAACGCATCCGACTTTTTCCAAAATTCTTTATTTGAAAACAGACTAGCGAACGATACTCGTGATCCCGAACAACAAAATAGAGTCGGAAAGGAAAAGTTGGGTAAAGGGAATAAGGGAAAGAAATCCTTTTCCGACGAAAGTAAATTGATCGTGCATGAACTTAAAGACATGCTTGAACAGCAGGGACAAAAAACTTTTGCCAAAGACTGGCTTCTTACCAGTTACAGCAGTTGTGACAGTCTTATCCGCCAGGGTAAAAGCTATGGGGAAATTAAAGAGGTGATGCAGTGGGCTTTGACTGAATGGTGGGGAAAAAACAGAGTGAATCACTTTAAAGACATCGTAAGGGTTTACCCAGAATGGGAGAAGTCGAAAAACAGCTTGCCTAGACCGGCCTATGCAACGAGAGGAGGCAGATACTATTGGGACGGGAATCCAGGGACAGACCCGACCTTTGATGAGTCCATCCCCTTTGAGCTAAAAGACTTGTATACCCAGCGAAGATGGTTAGAGAGTAACGGCTTTTTTGTTGACGGATGGCCGGATGCTTCAAAACTCGAAAATGAGAGCTTACGAGCCTATATCATAGAAAAATGCCAAGCAGAGCCCGACTTTATGGATGCTTGGCAAGATATCTATAACCGGATTAAGGCCATGGCGACTTAAGAGGCAGTCAACAGCCTGTTTGTTTCTTCCCATTCCCCATGGCCGTTTAAGTCCGATGTCAGGACTGTAACGTTTATTGGTTGCCCTGAATCCAAGAGGCTTTGTAAAAGAGCCTCATCCCTGGATGATGTCGGACTGATAACGAGGGTTTTTGTGTGTTCAACATAATCTAATTGCATCATATTCTCCCTTCTAGCTTTCCTTAACAGATTTTTCTATTACGTCCATTGTTTCATCGCTTCAATTACTTCATGTTCAGCAGTGAGGCAATAGCCCATTGTGGTTGTAATGCTGGAATGTCCGCATGCCTTTTGAATCATCTGAAGCGGTCGGCCTTTGTTAGCATTGATTGTCACAAAAGCACGCCTTAAAGCATGTGGGCTGACTTCAACCCCAACTTTTTCACCGAGCCGATCCATTCGCTTATACAGGCTATGCCGATCAATCGGCTTACCGTTCTTATTGATGAAAACAAATTGTTTAACTGCCTTTAGACTGAACTGATAGACCTTAAGCGCTTCACAAGCGTTAGGGGATAACCCGATGCGCCTGGTTTTGTTTCCCTTGCCTAATCGAACGGTTAGAATGCCAGATTGCAGGTCAACATCCGACCAAAGCAGGTTACAACATTCGGAAGCCCTCAACCCGGTTTCCGACAGTAAGATCAAAAGCGCCTTATTTATGGGTGAATTGCAGTTTGCAGCTATGTCTTTAAGCTCCCCTTCGGAGATTGTCCGACGTTTTGGCGGCAAATGTCTTTTGGGTTTAAGGCTTTTCAGTTGGGTTAAGGTTTCTTCTTCAAGCACCTGTTCATGAACCAGGAACTTTGTTAGGCAAACCACCGCATGATAATAGTGATGTCGTTTTGAAAAGCTTTGCGGGTTTATCCGCATTAACTCCACTTTTAATGCATTAAACGAGATGCAGGAATGCCTTAAGAAGTACAGATTGATATAGTGTAAGTAATCGTCAATCGTCCGTTTGCTGAAAGCTTTGCCGGATATAAGGCCCTTTGACATTGCCTTTACCCAACTATTCACATATTCAGAATGAGGCTTTGCAACCTGTTTAGGTTTGGATGCCGCAGGAGTGTATGCTTTTTGTTGCCTTAAAACAAATTCAATTGCTTGAGGGCTTATCTGATAAGTAACTTTCCGACCATAAGGCTTTGCTATTGCCGGTAGCTTACCAGATTCACACCACCGAGTAACGCTTATGGTAGAGATGCCCAACGCATGCGCAGCTTGTGCCACACTCAGAAATCCAGCTCCAACATGTTGGAGTTTTGTTGAAGATAATGTTGAACCCGGCTTATTTACTTGTGATTTCTCAATTTTGTTAAGCAGTACGTTTTCAGGGTTGAATGCCTCAAACCTTGATTCTAAGTGCTTTTCATCTTTTAAAAACTGGGGCGACCGATGGGATTCGAACCCACGATAACCTGAACCACAATCAGGGGCCTTAACCACTAGGCTACGATCGCCATAAAGGGTGTTAAAATGGAGCGGGTGACGCGGCTCGAACGCGCGACAGCTTGCTTGGAAGGCAAGTACTCTACCAACTGAGTTACACCCGCGAAATCGAGAAACTCGATAGCGTTTCCCCTCACAATATAATACATCACCCTTAAAAGAATCAAGGAGAGAAGTAGGGTCGCTTATCGTTACAAATGCCAAAAAAAACCGGAGGGCGGGCTCCGGTAGGTACAGCGAATGAAAAAGATCATTCGATAAAGTTATGGTGAAATAAGGAAAAAATTAGTCGTAAATAAAGGGCATCAGCTTTTCGACGCGATTATGTTCAGGTGCGCCAAGGTTTTCGAGCAGTACCGGCACAACTTTATACATTTGGCAGGTAAAGGAGTAATTGCCCTTGGGGATGGTGCAACTGTTGCAGTCTGCCTGGGTCAGGTAGCATTTAATGGCCTGATCGGTCCAGGTTTGGGTGATTGAGGAGGATACGGAATCCTTTTCCTCAACGGTCAGCTTGTTGATATCCCAAAAACTATGGTTTGGCTTGATGGCTAAGCCCATTGGTAAAAACCTCCTCGTTACGGCAACCAAAAATGCCGTTTCCAACCTCGTATGACTTCATCATAGCGATTTTGATGTTGGGCTTGCTCATCTGAAAGACTGATTTTGTAAATTAATGTTAAGCGGCGTTTCTAGCATCCAATACCGTTATTCGATGCATCAGCAGAGTCAACTTAACAAAAAAATAATAATGATTGTTTTTATATATTCAATAGTCAAGTATGTGTGTTATCGTCTCAGGAATTAGGAATATGACAACAATTTCAGCGACATCCCCATGGGTGACGGCAAAAGCTGCTCAGCCCGCTAAAACAACGGTGGCCCCGGAGCGCCAGGTTGCAACAGAATCACCTGTAAACATTCAAACCCAGACTGCCGATAATGTGAGTGTCGGTCGCTCCCTGGTTGCTGGTGCGGAAACCGATACGGTTTCCGAAGTAGTCGGCACGATGCTGATGACCGAGGTTGCGGCTGCGGAAGATAAAACCCCAACTGAAAAAGTTGAGAAAATTACGAAGATTAACAAGGCCTTTAATGATAAAACCGTGGTGGACACCACATTACAAGGGGTTAAGGACGCGGTGAAGACCGTTAAGGACATTGCATCCAATAAACCTTTGGAAACGGGCGCTGCAACCGGTGCTATGATTACGGCCTCTGTCATCTGCCCATTCGCAGCCAGTATGGTTATGACGTCTCTGGTGATGCTACTTCTCAGCAAGTCGGCAGCACCTGCACAAGCATAATACGATATTCTTTCATCATAGTGACGACGCATTTCGTTACATGTCGAAGAACACAGTAACGGGACGCATCATTATCGATTGCAAAAAACGGCTAGGTTTGGTTTTTCTATAGCCATGCAAGCAGCCGTTTTTCAAACCAAACTGTTGCCGATAAATTGCTACAAAGCACCTTGCCGAGCCAAAAAGGTGATGGGTTCTCCCGTGGTGGCCTTTGCCGGGGCTCGTCCACAGCCAAAAAGGAGTTCTGTCGGAAAGCCTCTGCTGTGGGTGGCTGGAGGTGCTGCAACAATCGTCAGCTTTATATTCCTTAAGCCCTTTGCCATGTTGATGGCTTACGGTAAAGGCGGCATGTTGCTGGATAATATCCGTCATAGGCCTTCCTCGTCCAAAGCGGAGGATGAGCGTCGGCAAGGATTGTATGAGCGTTATATTGCCGACCACTATCTAAAAAAGGGCGATGGCACAATTGACTGGTGGGAGTTTGCCGACATTATTGAGGTGATGGCCCGCTTATCCCCATCCGATAGCCAGTTTCAAAAAGATGTATGGTCGCTTTTCGGATGGAAGCCGGACAACACCAAGTCTATTATCCATTGGGGATGCGACCCGAAGAATACGGGATTGCCTGCGCGATTGCATAATAGCGATCGCCAAGGCCGAGAATTATATGCCAAGCAGCAAATGTACCATTATCTCGGTGGGGCTATCGGCAATTATTGCCGTATTCCGTCCCATCTGCTGAATAACCCGATTTTCGCCGTCTTGTATGAGTGTCTGGAATGGGCCGTCCGCGGTCGCCTTAACTGGGGAGATATTCGGCTGTTTAACGTGGCCCAGCCCCACCGCGATGATTATATCCGCAATGGCCGGATGACATTGGCGCCCAACATCCGAAACATGCTATCCGGCGGAGCTTAAAACGACCCTTCGTTCTCTTCCTTATGCACGATATCGCCTTCTTCAAACAGGTATTTACGAAGCTGTTCATCAAAAACCGGATCCTGACGACGAAGCCACTCCAGCACCATGCAGGCGTGTTCAATCTCCTCGTTGCGGTTGTGCATTAAAATGCGTTTTAATTCGGCATCGGTTGCTGCATCCACGCGTTGCTGGTACCAGTCCACGGCTTCCAACTCTTCCATCAGCGATACGATGGCGCGGTGGAGATTTTTGGTTTGCGGGCTCAGGTTTTCTTCTGCCTCATGAAAGCCGACGGATCCCATAGGTTGACTCCTCTCTTTAAATGGATGCTGGCATCATAAATGATTTCAGAAGGGCTGTCATCCGGATTGGAATACCACGCCGGTGTGTGTTTGGTGTAAACTATCCACACGAAAACGGAAAAACCCGTAAAGCTTATTGTTACTGTTGATGAGGCATGCTTCCGATGAAAATCCATGAGTATCAAGCCAAAGAACTATTCCGGGCGTATGGCGTTCCCACCCCGGCCGGGCAGTCGGCCGTAACGGTAGAGGACGCCGTGGCTGCGGCTAAGACCCTTCCTGGCCCAAAATATGTAGTGAAGGCGCAAATCCATGCCGGTGGTCGTGGTAAGGGCGGTGGTGTTAAAGTCGTTGACTCCGTTGATGCGGTTAAAACCGCTGCCGAGGCCATCCTGGGGATGCAATTGGTGACGCACCAAACCGGCCCCGAAGGGAAGAAAGTGAAAACCGTCCTCATCGAGGAAGGATCTGAAATTGATCGGGAGCTGTACCTCAGCATTATTCTGGATCGGTCTGTCGGAAAGCCGGTGATTATGGCCAGCGCCGCCGGTGGGATGGACATTGAGGAAGTGGCCGAGAAGCAACCCGAAAAGATTATCAAGGAATGGGTGGATCCGCTGCTGGGCTTGCAGGGTTACCAGGCGCGCAAGGTCGCTTATGCCCTGGGCATTCCGGAAGCTTGCATGAAGGATGCCATTAAGCTTTTAAGCGGCTTGTACCGTCTCTTCTGGGAGAAGGATTGTTCTCTGGTAGAGGTTAACCCGCTGGTCATTACCAAGGATGAGCGGATTATCGCCCTGGATGGCAAGGTCAACTTCGACGATAACGCTCTCTATCGTCATACGGATGTGATTAAATACCGCGATTTGGATGAAGAAGAGCCGCTGGAAGTGGAAGCCTCCAAGTACAACCTCAACTACATTACGCTGGATGGCAATGTGGCCTGTATGGTTAATGGTGCCGGCCTGGCCATGGCTACCATGGATATCATCAAGCTGCATGGCGCTGCCCCGGCGAACTTTTTGGATGTGGGTGGTGGCGCGAACGCCGAAGCCATTGAAAATGCATTCCGCATCCTGCTTTCCGATCCTAAGGTTAAGGCTGTATTGATTAATATCTTTGGTGGGATTTTACGTTGCGATTTGCTGGCTGAAGGCGTTGTCGCCGCGGCTTCCAAGCTGGAAGTCAAGCTGCCTATTGTTATTCGGATGGAAGGAACCAACGTGGAACGGGGCAAGGAAATCCTCCATAACTCCACGCTGCGCTTCCTGGTGGCCGATACCATGCAGGAAGCGGCCCAGAAAGTGGCCGATGCCGTTAAACCCGTCAGTGTAGGTTAAGGAAAGGAACATCGAACATGGCAATTTGGGTAGATGAAAATACAAAAATCCTGGTGCAAGGGATTACCGGCCGCGAAGGTTCCTTTCACGCTGAGCAATGCTTGAAATACGGCACCAAAATTGTTGGCGGCATTACGCCAGGCAAGGGCGGCACCACCGCTTTAGGGCAGGTGCCGGTATTTAACACCGTATCCGAAGCCAAGCGCGCAACCGGCGCAACGGTCTCGGTTATTTTTGTGCCGCCACCATTTGCTGCGGATGCCATTATGGAAGCAGTTGACGCCAACCTGGATTTGGCAATCTGTATCACGGAAGGTATCCCGGTGCGCGATATGTTGCAGGTGAAAGCCTTTATGCAAGGCCGCCGTACCCGTTTAATCGGGCCGAACTGCCCCGGCATCATCACGCCAGAGCGTTGTAAAATCGGCATTATGCCTGGGCATATCCATAAGCGTGGCCCGGTTGGCGTGGTTTCCCGTAGCGGCACGTTAACTTACGAAGTGGTGCATCAGCTTTCTCAGCTTGGAATTGGTCAATCCACCTGCGTGGGCATTGGCGGCGACCCAATTAACGGAACTAACTTCATCGACTGCCTACGCGCTTTCCAGGCTGACCCGGAAACCAAGGCCATCTGTATGATTGGTGAAATTGGCGGCTCTGCGGAAGAGGAAGCAGCCGAGTTTATCAAGGATAATGTGACTAAGCCCGTCGTTTGCTTTATTGCCGGGCAAACTGCGCCTCCTGGCAAACGGATGGGCCACGCAGGTGCCATCATCTCTGGTGGCAAAGGTACTGCGAAAGAAAAAATGGATGCCCTGCAAAGTGCCGGCATTCGCGTTTGCGAGAGCCCGGCCGTGATGGGCCAAACCGTTAAGGAAGCCATGGAGGCGGCCAGCTTGCTGGTTTAATCCATATTTCAGTGTTTCAAAAAAGCCGGGGCGATTTCGTCCCGGCTTATTCGTGAGTTATTCTAGAACCAGGAAATGAACCGGCCCGTGTGAAGGAACAGTCATTTCTACCTGGTCGCCCTTACCACAGAGGAAGTATTTAACCTGCATGCGATATTCCCCGGTTTTCCAAAATACAGGCGGCATCGGGACGAGCTTTTTCACGTTAAACAGCATCCGATGAACCTGGCCTGCTTCCAGCTTAACCTGTTGCATCTGGGCCTCATCCTGCCGGTTAAGCTGCACGACAGCCGGTGGCGCTTCTAACTTGCCGTATCCGGCCCGATATACATCCACGGCGAAGCTGGCTTCCGGTTTATCCGGGTAAACGCACAACGTCACCGGTTTGGTGGCCCATAGTTCCGCTTTTACCATAATATCTTGCGAGGGGCGGTACATGTCCTTACCGGTTTTTAACTCCAGCAAAACCGGAGGAGCGACTTTGGGTGCAGGGGCTTCCTTTGCTGCGATTGTCGGGGCCGGTTTCTCGGACTGCTTTGACGTATTGGGAGTAGGGGCGCTGGCTGATTTTGCGTTAGCCGGATTAACAGCATTTGTTGCCTTTGTTTCTGTTTTAGCAGTAGGCGTGGCAGGCGGTGTTTTTTGGGCATTGGCGAGAGTAAAAACGGATGAGACAATGAGATATGAAAGTAAGCCTAAGCAGAAAGAGCGATTGACCATGGCGATGCCCACTCCGGATTGTGTTTATACTCCATTTTATCAATCTTGCTTGCTAGCGCCCTACAGCGAATATGTGATTCATGGATTTACGGGCAAGCCTTTTTCATACGGTGGGCCGGATACCTCGGCGAATCCCAGGCCGCGGGTGTTGGAAAACCGCAAGCAATTATTGTCTTCTATCACAAGCAACGCAAGTGAATGGCTGATCCCGGAGCAGGTGCATGGCCACAGGGTAGGCCAAACAGGCGATTGCCAGTTTTTGAAGACCGACGCCATTGCTCTTATTACGCCTGAAAAGCCCGTCATGCTTCTGTTTGCGGATTGTGTGCCCATTATGCTTTACGAACCCGACCGGCATGTTGGGGCGGTTATCCACGCGGGTTGGCGTGGAACGGCCCAGGCCATTGCGCAGGAAGCGGTGCTGACGCTGCAAAACAAAGCCAATGCCAGCCCATCAGGAATGATTGCCGTCATCGGGCCGTGTATCAGCGTGTGTTGTTTTCAAGTCTCAATGCCGGTTGCTGAAGCCCTGGCGGATGCGATTGGTTTGACCGTGGAGGCGATGGCTGACCAGGGTTTTCTTCAATGGGATGAGGCCTATCCCCAAAACCCCAGGATGGATTTAAAAGCAATAAACCAGTATCAATTACAACAGGCGGGAATTACCCAAATTGAAGTGGCTCCGGCGTGTACCCGTTGCGACGAAGCTAACCTATTTTCATTCCGGCGGGGTGAGGACGGCAGAAACAGTGCTTACCTCCTCTTGAAAGATAAGTCACTTAACTCGTATTGATTTGAATTCTTTTTTATATAGAATATGAATAACTAATCAAACCCATCGAACTTAAGGAGCCTATCTATTCGCTTGCTGCAACATTACTGTTGTACGCTTCTGTCCTCTTGTATTAGCAGTCTGAAACAATTCATAAGGAAATCAGGATGAATCCTGTTCGCTTTGGCGCACATTATCAGGTGCGTTTTAAACCTGACGTGAAGGACCAATCGCTTCACGAACTCAGCGGTCTGATTACAGGCCTTCGAATAAACTCTGATCCTATTGCCCACATTGTCATTAACCAACGTCACGGTGATTATTTTTTAAAGATTCAACAGGCGCAACATCGTGAAGGGTTGATGCTCCACCGTGTTGACGCGCTTCCTGAAGAAATCCAGGCGCAAATGAAAACAGAAGGCCTGCATATTGTGGCGACGACCGCGCCGGATGTTCAAGCCTGGCTGGATATTTACGAGGATATCGATGACTACAACGATAAGAAAAGCCGAATCCCTGAACACTTGTTCAAACCACTTGAGCACGCGTCGTTGGCATTATAGGCAGGATCAACCAGTTAATTTCCCAGGCAACCCAGATTGACTGGGAAGCCTTAAAAGAGCAGCTTCAGTATCGACCGCCAACTCGGCCTGATGACAAGCCACCTGCACCTGATATTTCACTCGATCGGCGGTATTACTAAACAATTGGAGCCAAGTAAGGATTGCCGGCTCTTTCGTTACCAATGGTTGTGACCGGGCCATGGCCGGAGTAGACGATGGTTTCATCCGGCAAGGTAAGGATTTGTGTTGAGATGGAATGCATCAGCGTATTGAAGTCTCCTCTGGGAAAGTCCGTCCGACCGATAGCGCCTGCAAATAACGTATCCCCGGTAAACAGAAAAGGCCCTTCCGGAACATAGTAGCTGACGCCGCCTGGCGTATGGCCAGGGCAAAAGCGGGCTTCGATGGTGCAATGGCTTAATGAAAATACGTGTCCCGGTTCAACATAACCGGTAATGACGGGCGGTTCTGGCACCGGCATTCTGAACATCTGGGCCTGCATCGGCAGCGCATCAATCCAGAACTGATCCGCTGCATGAACCCAGGCCGGTAAATCGGGATACGCTTCCCGGATAAGCTGATGGCCTTCTATATGGTCGATATGCGTGTGGGTGTAGAGTAACAGTTTTAAGTCCAGGTTTTTACGCCGGAGGGTGTCCAGGATCTCAACCGGATCCTTGCCGGTATCGATAAGAACCGCTTCTTGCGTCACATCGTCATACATCAGGTAGCTATGCACCTGGAAGATGCCGAGTGTAAAGATGTCGACGTGTAGCATACGCGCTTTTAAGATTTCTTGGTCGTGGTTGCTGGTGAAGGCTTCTTAGGTTCCGTAGAGGTAGATGATTTAGGTGTCTTACCGGAAGCCGGCGCTGAGGGTGTAGGCTTTATGGCTTTTTTCAGCACTTCCACCCGCTCCTTGGCTTGGGGCATATAAGCCGCTGATGCCGGTGCCTGGTCAATATATTGCTGATAAACGGCCAACGCTTCGGAAAACTTTTTCTGTTTCTCCAACGTTACTCCCAAGCCGTAATACGGCTCCACAAATTTCGGGTTGAGTTCTAATGCGGCCCGATACTCTGCAACGGAGGCATCCAGTTGGTTCTTTAACGTATACAGGCTCGCCAGGTTATACCGGATCATTGCGTTTTCCGGGGAAACGCTGCGGGCTGTCTCATAAATTTGTTGGGCTTTATCCAGGCTTCCCGTCTGGCGAAGCGCATTGCCGTAGCCCATCAGCAAGGCACTGTTTTTAGGGTCAATTTCAGTGGCTTTCTGGTAATTAATAACTGCTTGCCCAAAGTCCCCCATCGATTCATGGGTTTGAGCCAGCAAGCGGTAAGCCTCGATATGATCGGGGTGGTTTTGCGTAATCCAGCGCAGGTTTTCCAGGGCTTCCATAAAGTTTTTATTTTCCAGGTCCAGTTGGGCCTTGTTGAGTCGGGCTGTTACGTTGTTGGGTTCCTTTTCCAGGACGCGCTGATAAGTGGTATATGCAACCGGATAGTTTTTCAGCGCGAACTGGGTATTGGCAAGCCCCACCATCGCAGGGATCTCCTGGGTGTTACCCAGCAGGAGCGCTTCCTGGTACAAATTCAAGGCTTCCGGGTATTTCTTCTCACGGTATGCGGCATCGCCCAGTGCCATCAGCGCCTGGCCCATATCCTTGCGGATGGTTTCAGAAGAAGGATCCGTTGCAAGGAGTTGGCGGTAGAGCGCTAAGGCTTTATCATAATGCCGCTGCTGGTGATAGACCAAGGCCAGGTTCGTCCGTGTTTGAGGATTCTCCTCTTGTGCCAGCGATTTCTCGTATGTGACAGCAGCCTGGTCAAGATTGCCCTGCATTTGGTACGCATATCCTAAGCTGCGCGTGGCGTCCTGGATAAACGCCTTTTCAGTTGGAGTCAGCTGCGTCAGTGCTTTTTCATAGCGCAAAATGGCATTATCATATTGCTTTTGTTCCAGGTAGAGATCGGCCAAGCTTTTGCTAACCTTGGCGTTGTTGGGGTCGTGTCTCAGATAGGCTTCCAGGGATGCAATGGCATTTTGCGGCGCATTCATGGCAATCGCCAGGTCCGCCATTTTAAGATAAAGCGGATAATTCTCGACGGGGGCGCTATCAATCGTCTGCTGGTAAGCCAGGTAGGCATCGGATGGACGATTAAGCTTTTCGTACGCCATCGCTTTTTGCTGATACAGTGTGACAGAAGGAACCTTGACATTGGCAAACTCTGAAAGGGCCGCTTCAGACTGGTTTGACTTATTGAGGGCAACGCCATATGCCAAGTAGTCCTTGAAATTGTCTTTGTTTTGAGCCTTCAGTTTGCCATAAGTTTTGGCGGCATCGGCATACTGTTGCTTAGAGAGCTGCAACGCTGCGAGTTCCCGCTGGGCATCGATATGTTTAGGGTATTGAGCCAGGAATTGATTATAGCTGGTGATGGCTTCCTCTGTTTTATTGGCGGCTTTGGCCGCACGCGCCATGGAGAGATAAGCGTACGAATAATCCGGATTGGCCTGGACGAGTTGCTGATAATGCGCCAGTGCCTTTTCCGGCTGGTTTTTCGCTTCATAGACCTGGGCCATGGACAAATGGATCATCGAATCCTTTGGCATCAGATCCAGGGCTTTTTGGTAATATTGGAGCGCTTCGTCTTTTTTGCCATCACGCTCCACAATATAGGCGAGTCGCAAGTAACTCATCCCATCATATGGATCCAGCGCAAGGGCCATGCGGTATGCTTTTTCAGCCCCGCGAAAATCCCGGTTCTGTTCCATCAACGTTGCGGATTGGTAATGTTGCAATGCAGCGGGTGAGATGGCATCTGCCGGTGGGGAGGTTAATAACAAGCCAATTATGGCTGCAAAGGCATAATACCGCAGGGTGTGAGACGTAAAATTAAGCATTGGATGGAACTCCACGTTAGGACCCGGTGTTCTACATTATAGTGCAACATCGGCAGAAAAGCGTACTTGTCCCTTCTGTTCTTTCTTAGCAGGAGTAGAGGGCAGCCTGACATTTTTCGGTCTTAAATTGTTAAAAAATGTTAAGTATAATTAAAAGATATTTTATTTTTGACAATTTATGCCTTAATGATTTTTTTATTATTCTAAGATAAGTTGATTGTGTGTTAGTAATTCGTTGGATAATCTGCTTGTTGGATGATGTAGTTAGACGAAGTGAACGTTTGAGAGATTAGTGCCGCTGTTGGACTGGCAGCTTAAATAGATATTTGGAATTAAAAGAACAATATCAGCCTGATGCACATAACCCGTGTGTAGGGTGCTATTGCGCATAATATTTATTTTAACTTTCTTCGTTCACACAATGAAGGAGATATGGTTAATGTCTTTAAGCAACGTCAGATATGGCGATGTGATGCAGTTGCGTGCAATGCAAAATATTGCCCGCCAAAATGGAAAAACAATAATTCAGTTTGATAATAGCAATCAAAATAAAATTCTGGAAAAACTAGGATTAAACAATAATGATGTCGCTAATTTTGGCGTCAAAATAGGTGGCAACACTTTTGTTTTAGTGGACGACAGTAAGTTAACCACTGCCAGCCAAAATGGCAAAATGAGTTGGAAGGAGCAGGATCAGACATTGACAGGCGGTGTTAAAACCAACGATGTCGGATCATTAGCCGAGTACCTGGGAACGGATGTCGGTTCTTTCTGGTCAACCGGCCGTGTTCCTACCGATTTTAATTTCAGGTTAACGACCGATCAATTATTACAAGTTGATGGATATAGACCTGAGAATTTTGCGGGTGGAGACAAATTTGACGGCAAGATGGGGGCAGTTGCGAATGAGGCGGCTTTAAAGCACGGTAATGCCTTCCATATAAAATCCTTTATTGGCGCGGATGGCCAGGAGGTTCAGAATGCTTTGTTTGATAACTCTACTATATTTGTGGATGTAACGAATGATGGCAAGTTAAAGGCTGAGTCCACAGATGCGGAATTCTCCGAGCCACCACCTATGGTTGGCGCGACGGGGGCAACTGGCGCCACAGGTGCAACTGGTGCAACCGGCGCTACAGGTGCAACCGGGCCAGCAGGGCCAACTGGGCCTGCCGGACCAACAGGACCCGCCGGACCGACAGGAACTACAGGTTCGACCGGAGCCACAGGGCCAGCAGGTCCAACTGGGCCGGCAGGACCGACAGGACCCGCCGGGCCTACGGGGCCAGCTGGGCCAACAGGACCTACAGGGCCGACCGGTGGAACCGAGCAGCCAAAACCCCCAATCCCTCCAGCAAACCCTCGAATAAGTGATGCCAATAACCGTTTTTGGTATGCCAAGGCTGCAAACGAAGCAAATTGGAAGCAATGGACAGTTGGCAATCCTCGAATTAATTTAAATTATGCCAAGCCAGGCTCGAGTGATACTGAAAAAGATCAGTATGCAATCGAATTCCAAATCCATAATGTTAAAAGAATGGATACCAACGGCGATGGCAAAGTCAGCCAGGCAGAACTTAATGCCGCACAAGCCGCCATTGGTAGAGGGCCCCTAGATATTGCCGCATTTGATTTAAATGGTGACGGTTTTATGACTGTACTGGAGGGTGCAGCATTTATGCGGGCCAACGATACGAATAATAACGGCACGATGGATATTGGTGAGGCGCCGGCTAGCACTGCAGCCAAGCTTGCGAAATTGAACCAGTTGTCTGCAAATGCCGAGTATGTCCAGAAATCCACCAGCCCATACCAAAACAATGTGAGGTATAGCAGTGGTACGGATCTCGCATCTCGCCAGACCAACGCGATTAGCTTTGGCCGCGGTCATCGCGATAGACTGGATGCCGATGGCAATGGCAAAATCAGCGCCGCGGAAATTACCCAGTTCTTTAATAACGAGGGTATTTTCCAGGTTAATGGAAATGACACAACTGCAATGGGCCAAGGTATTGTGGCCGATCAAGATCTGAATGGCGACGGCCAGATTGATGCCTTAGAAACAGCAGTAGTATACCTCGCTGCGGATGATAATAACTCCGGTGCGATGGATTACGCCGAGTTGATAGGCTTACCCAGTAACCGTCCTGAGCGTATGGATCGCTATAACCAATTAATTAGCCAAGGTTACGACCCCAATACCCTTTAATTTATCCTCTTCTCTTCTCTAATCACTCTAGCTTGCCTCCTTCTTTCAGGAGGAGGCAAGCTTCTTCTATTTATCAATGCCATTAAAGAAAAGGTGTTACCAAAACGATGATGGAATTACTAAAAGATATTGAGCTACCTCAAACCGAAATGAAACAACTCTCGCTGGCGATGATCGTAAAGAATGAAGCCGCTACTATCGAGCGGGTTTTAAAATGTGCCAGAGCCTGCTGCGAGGAACTCATTGTCGTTGATACGGGGTCTACCGATAACACCGTGGCAATAGCAGAATCCCTGGGAGCTAAAGTTTATCACTTCGAATGGATTAATAATTTTGCAGCGGCTCGGAATTTTGCTTTTCAGCATTGCTCCAAGGATTGGATATTATGGCTGGATGCAGATGATGTGCTTTCGTCCCAGAGCCAAAAGCGCATTAACGAACTCAAGCAACTGGATCTGGATGATTCGATTGATGCGGTATTTATGCCGTACCAGCTTTCATTTACCGCTGAAGGGAAGTGTACTTACAGTGTGTTGCGAGAACGGCTCATTCGACGAAAAAGCGGGTTAAAGTGGGAATACCCAATACACGAATGTATTGCTGTGCCTTATGGGCGCGCCATTACCATTACTGATGCCGCCGTTGAGCATCGTCCATTGGCTGAAAAAATAGTTGAAAAAAAAGATCGTAATATCAGCATTTTGGAACAAGCGGTTTTAAATGGCGATAAACAACCAAGAAACCTGTTTTACTACGGCAATGAACTTCGTGACCATCAACGTTATGATGAAGCTATCACTATTTACCAGGAGTATCTCGAAATCTCCGACCTGGATTGGGAAAAATACATGGCCCTCATTTACTTGGGCGATTGCTTTGCGGCGACTAATCAGGGCGAAAGGGCTTTGTTTTCTTATCTTAATGCTGTAGCAATTGATAGCAGCCGGGCTGAAGCGTTTAACAAGGCAGGAATTCACTTTTATAACCAACAGATGTGGCAGCAAGCCATTCCTTTTTTCCACGCTGCTTTAAGCCTTCCAAAACCCAGTTGCGGGTTTATCAGTGATGCGGATTATTCCTGGGTGCCGAATGATTACCTGAGCATCTGTTATAGCCGTGTAGGTGAGATTGAAAAAGCAATTGAGTTTACGTTAAAAGCCCTGCCAAACAGCCCGGATAAATCCAGGCTGGTTAAAAACCTCCACGCTTTGGCAGATCAGCTTCCTTCGCAGCTTTATATCGATACGCTTTTACAGTGAGTATAAATTTAAACAAAATTAAACCCTCCATTTTTTAAAGTGGAGGGTTTAAATCAGTTGAGGATGCTTACTAATTGGATACCAGATTTTCGCTTTCAGGTACCTTGGCCAGATGTCCTAAGAAGGTGAGGACAATTTGATCGGCCTTGATTAAGCCCTGCTCGATTTTATGGATCAACTCGACGGCAATTTCCGCATTAATACCCGCCTGGGCGAGGAAATTGATGGCTTTGTTGAAGGCTGCTTCCTGACTCTGGCCCATTGCAATGGCTTCGTTGTAGATGGCCACTGCCATCGCCAGGATGCTGACAGTCACATCGTCATATTCCTTGGCCAGGTACATGGTGGGTTGCTCATAACCAATCAAGGAGCCACTTAAGCCCTGGTTGCCCGCGAAACCGTCAATGGGTATTGGGCGGTATGGCTGGAACAGGCCACCATTATCAATGACGACAGTGTTGCCGTCACCATCGGGCGTGTTGGTATCGGGGTTGTTACCGGTGTTATTGACTGGCGGGTTCACAGGAGGCTTGCCTCCGTTGTTATTGTTCTCACCACCGCCGGGATTCTCACCACCGCCGGGATTCTCACCACCGCCGGGATTCTCACCACCGCCGGGATTCT
>CALAJO010000062.1 GCA_937922745.1 uncultured cyanobacterium | reverse complement strand
CCGGTTACTCCGGCTACACGGGCGAAAACCGGATGAAGCTCATCCACCATGCCCACCAGATTATTGAGCGCGAGTATCAGAAGTATCACCAATGGTACGTGGGCCGCTCTGCGACGCCCATTATCACCCAGCTCCGCTCCTGGGTCGAGGAGATTCGCCAGAACGAGATTGCCGGCCTGGAGTCCCAATGCCCGCACGTCAAAAACAACTGCAACATGATTGATGAAATCTCCAGGGCCCTGGTCAACAAGATTCTGCATGAGCCGATGGTTCGCCTTCGCTCTACGCCGCAGATGGACGCCATCTACGCCCAGGCGGAAATCCTGGCGCACCTGTTCAACATCCCGGCCGATCCGTGCGCCCCGATGGACTCGCCGCTACAGGAACTCCATCCCCGTCAGCGGATGCGCAAGATTGTTTCCCTGCCGCTGAAAAGAAAGTAAGGCGTTTATGAAAACCCGTTTGGTAGCAGGCAGCCGCGACAGCGCACTGGCTCTTGCCCAGACGGCCATGGTCATCAAGGCGCTTGAAACCCGTTATCCTAAGCTGGAGATCTCGTTGAAGACCTATAAAACCCAGGGGGATATTCGCCTGGATACGGCGCTCTCCAAAATCGGGGATAAGGGGCTCTTTGTGAAGGAGCTGGAAGTGGCGCTCCTCGACGGTGAAATCGACTTTGCCGTGCATAGCCTGAAGGATATGCCCTCTGTGCAGCCGGAAGGCTTGGTGCTTTTGCCCTTTGGAGAAAGGGAGAGTCCCCTGGATGCCTTCGTCAGCAAGCAGGGCCTTCCATTCCAGGCGCTTCCGCCGGGCGCCATCATCGGGACATCATCGCTTCGGCGTGGCGCGGTTCTAAAGCACCTTCGCCCGGATATCATCGTTGAAACCGTCCGCGGCAACGTGCAAACTCGTCTCCGCAAGCTGGAGGAAGGCCCGTTCGATGCCATTATCCTGGCCTCTGCCGGGCTGCACCGCCTGGATCTGTCCCACCGGATTACCCACCTCTTCCCTGCGGAGGACATGATCCCGGCTTGCTGCCAGGGCACCTTGGGAGTCGAGATTCGCCAAGAGGAGCTGGAAGCCGTCTTTCAACCCTTTATCCAGCATGAGGTGCAAGTGGCCACCCGTGCCGAGCGCGCTTTCCTCCGCACATTGGAAGGGGGCTGCCAGGTTCCCATGGCTGCTTATGCCTTCCATACCGGTGAGGAGCAGTACCGGATGCATGGCCTGGTGGCTGATCCCTCCGGGCAGCCGTTGATCACGGATGCCATTGCCTTTCCTGCGGATGCCGCAGAGGAGGCCGGGCAAAATCTGGCGCAGCAACTCCTGGCCCAGGGCGGCGACTCCATATTGGCGGCTTTCAAACACACCCGCTAATACCGCTTTATTCAGAGATTAAAGGGCAGGCTGGCGCTTGCGGATAAAATGTTCAAAGCGGGTTAAGCCCTCTTTCATGGTCTTCTGCCCAAAGCTGATGCGGAAGCGGTTATTCGGGTTCCCATAGAGCGTTCCCGGTAGAATCAACACCTGCTCCTCCTCCAGCAGCCGCAAGGCAAAGCGGTCAATCGCCTCCCCGGTTAACAGCTTGGGGAAGCCGATACACCCGCCGAGGGGAGCGGTCCATTCAAAAAGGGCTTGAGCCTTAAAAAAGGAATCCATTACCGATAAATTCGCCGTCATTATGGCTTGGTTTCGCTGGAGAATTTGCTCCTTGGCGCGTAATGCCATAAAGGCCAGCACCTCGCTGGCAGAGTTAGGGCAAATGCTGGCATAGTGCTTGATGCCGGATGTGGCCTGCAAGACCTCCGGGGCTTGCGTAGCAACCCAGCCGATTCTCAGCCCGGGTAAGCCATACGGTTTGGACATGCTGGACACGCTGATGCCGCGCTCGTAGCAATCCGCAATGGCAGGCAGCCGGGTTGCAGGGTCAATCTCCATTAGGCGATACACCTCATCGGAGAAGAGATAAATGCCCCTCTGTCGAGCAATCTGGATGAGCGCGTCCATTGTGTCCCAATTCGGCAACGCACCGGTGGGGTTGTTAGGAAAGTTAAAGACGATGATCTTGGTATTTGGCCTGATCGCCGCAACCACCCGCTCCGCATCCAACTGCCATCGGTTTGTCTCGTCCAGCTCAACCGCGGAAACCTGGCACCGGCTCGCGGGGATGGATTCCAGGGACTGATAACAGGGCCGGATGACAACCGTATGGTCAGCCCGATCGAGCATGCCGCTTAGGGTGCATAATATCCCTTCTGCTGCGCCGGAGAAGACCGCAACCTGTTCGGGGGATAGACAAGCATACTGGCGGCTGATCTCATGTCTCAATGCCGGTAGTCCTTGGGGCTGGCTATAACCCAATCTCAACTGTTCCCACAGCGCTAAGCCCTTCGCATCGGCAAGCGCAAGCAGTTCCTCTAGCCCCATGCTCTCCAGGCCGGATGAACACAGGGAAATAGTGGCTTTGTGTTCGTGCAGGCCAAGGTAATGTTCAAGCTGAAAGGTAGGCAGCATCGCTTTGGATATCGCGGTCTTTATTTCGACAAGATGGGCGCTGCGCCGTTAAACACCAGTGGCTTCTTCACGGACATCGGCAATAACCTCCGGCCCAACTGCTTCTGATGGAGAGCGCGCTCAAAATCCTCAACCGTGCCGCTTAACACGTCGGGAATCCCATAATGCATGGGGACAACCATGTTGGGCTGAACCAGCGCAACCGCTTCTGCCGCGCGACCAGGCCCCATCGTAAAATGGTCGCCGATGCAGGCCAGCATCACATCGACTTGGCGGAAATGCGGTATCAAGGTCATATCGCTGAAGAGATCCGTGTCCCCGGTGTGGTAAATGGCAGGGCCATCCTCTATCATAACCAGGAAGCCCGATGGATTTCCGCCAAATTCAGGCTGATCGGCTTGGGAGCCCACCTTCAAGTCTTTGGGATTGACGGAGGAGCTATGAACCGCCGGAATAAAGGCAATCGTCACTTCCCCATCAAAAAAGCGGAGTGTGCCGCCAAAATTGCCAAAAGTATCGTACCCCATCTGGTCTTTCGGATAGCCGCCATAGGTGGCCATGGCGTTGGCCAAATCGTAGGTTGCAACCAGCCGGGCGCCCGTTTTACGCGCAATCTCATTTGCATTGCCCACGTGATCAAAATGCCCGTGGCTGATCAGGATGAGATCGGCCTTTGTCAGCGAATCTAGGTCCTTCTGCCCATCCGGGTTCATCTGGTTGATGAACAAGGGGTCGATCAATAAAACGTGTCCTTTCGGTGTCACCACCTTAAATGCTGCGTGCCCATACCAGGTCAGCTCTGTTTGCCCGGCGGCCCGGCCGGTTGCCGGCAATACGGCAACAAAAAGCAAAATCAGCAAGCTATAAGCTAACATCCGCATGGTGTTCACCCCAAACAGTCTCATAACCGGAACTAAAAACCATAACAGGTTACAAAATAGCACAGGGCTGTCTTTCTGGCAATCTGTCGTGTTTTGTAATTTTCGCTGAAGTGGAGCATCTTGGTACCCCGATGCCGACACTTCCCCCGCCATGGATTTTCCTTGCAGGGCAACTGTGCAGCAGGAGAAAGGACAGATGGAGGTTTGCCGTTACGGAGATTGCCAGTCTTTGGAATCTCGGACCCAGCGGAGGTTTTTGATGGATTTGCCGCTGTTGAGCGGCCCAATGATATCTACTTCAAACACAAGCCAATCATTTCTCATGGGCAGGTTAATGCCGGGGACAAAGCCAATACCCGGAATACGGCCGATGAGGTTGTTAAAGCCCGGAATAAAGCGCAGGAAACGAATGGAGGACAAGGTGCTGGAAAGGCGGACGATATTCTTCGGCTTAAAATCGAACCCGCCGCGAAACAGGTTATAAACTTCGTAGGCCCCGGTCAGGCTGCCGATGGCTGCCAAGGCATCACCTTTGTTGAGACGCTTGCCGACGCCGGTAAACTCGAGCAGGCTCCGCAAGGGGCCGCTCATCCTGAAGGAGCGACCAAAAAGGGAATTGCTGATAGTGCCAAGCCCGCTTCCCAACTCCCGATCGAATTGCCCTCGAACAGTCAGGTTCGCATGATTATCCGTCAAGCGTAAATCGCCCTTTACCTGGAAGTCGAGGTTCTGCCCGTCCACCAGCAGGTCATCCGTATGCAAGAGCCCTTGGTTTAAAGTAAACGAGCCGGCCATGGTCGCGAAATAGTCCGTACGGTAACGGGTTGCCAGGCGGGCTAGGCTTCCCCAGTTGAGGTTTCTCAGGCTGAACCCGGAAAAATCCCCAGAAGTGAGGTTCCCGGTAATTTCGGAAACAGCCAGCAGCATCGTTTCCAGCCGGGCAACTTGGGGCAACCGTCCTTTTTCAATATATAACTCTCCGCCGCCGGTGGCATTCGCCAGCATCTCCTGCGGGGTGTCCCCTTCCGTCGTTAAATCGATAAACCCGTCCATCTTGCCGAAAATCTGGCTGGGAGAGTCTGTCATCATCTTCACCAGTGCGCTGGCCTCGATGTCATCCAGGCGGAGCTGGGCCAGCATGCGGTTATTCCAAAGCGGAGCCATGGCAAATACGCCGTCCACCTCACCATCGGCAATTTTCGCATTCAGGTTATTCAGGCCAAAGGTACGGTCTGCCGTCATCCGAACCATGGCTTGCACCTCGTCCAGGCGGATGTTATTGAGGACGACTTCACCCATAGCCGCCGTGCCGCCCATAATCTCGAATGGCAGCCGTCCGGCAGCTTCGTTTGAAGGCCCTGCTGATGCCGGGGCAAAGGGCAATTGTGCCATCAGTTCGGCGACGCGGTTGTTCAGCACCTCCTCCGCCCAATGGGACACCTGGTCGATATTCAGCAGCGTCCCCTGCATATCAAACGTTTCCACCGGCATCGGCTGAATTCGGATATCCGGGATCATGGCGGTCAGACCCGTATCCAGGCCGGGAATCTGGAGATTGTCAATTGCCAGGTTAAGCTGCGTGCCGAACAGTTTGACGACCCCATCCAGGTTGTTAATTTGTAGAAAGGCCGATTTAACGCCTTCAAACGCCAAATGTCCTTCGGCATGGTTCCGGCCGGGTTCGGAGAACCAGTTGACGTGGCCTTTTAGCTGCCCGGCCAGCGTGTCATCCTCAGCAACGTGGAATGCCCTGGCGGTTTCATCGAGATCCAGCACTGGCGAGGTGGCAAAGGACAGCGCCGTCTTCGCCAGCTCAGGCATAAAAACGTGCTGCACTTGGCCGGTTAGCACTGCGCCGTTGTTTTCGCTAACGTGGGCGAGAATGTGGTCGATGTCCAGGGTGTCGTTCACCAGGCGCAGGGCGGCGGTGATCACCGGTTCCTGGTGGGGGACAGGCTCCAGCGCAACTGGATGCACCACTGGTTGGTTGGAGAATAACCCGCCGGGATTCAGCCGAGCCGTCAACGAGAGGTTGTTTCCCTGTCCTCTGCCGCTAAGCTGGCCGATGATGCCGGAAAGCGCGGCATCAAACGGTAGGGTGGAAGCGGTGAAGACCGGGCTTCGGTTGCCGTTCACCAAGTCATTCAATAAGAGAGGCGACGCTTCACCGTTGACAGTGGCCCGGATGTGCCGGGGACTGGACATGGTAACGTGGACTTCCGCGAGGCTGTTGGCATAGCGAAAGCGCAGGTTATTCGTTTGTGCCTGGAAGGTATTGCCCGTGGTAAGGGCAAGGCGGCCGTTAACGTTGTAGACCGGAAACTTCAATTCCTTCATGGACGCCCCGGCGTTCAGAAAGTCAATCTGGGCTTTATAACGTTGGGGTTGCACATTGGCCACAATGTTGACCGCCCCGGCTGTGTTATACACCGTGGGCAGTGTGGGGACAAAGCGCTGGAGGAAAGCCCGCTCCTCGCGGAAATAAGACACCGGCAAACGGTCGGCAATCAGGTTCAAGTTATAGTTACTTCCGGCCACGTATCCCCAGGTTTGCAGCTTCAGCCGTCCCACGGTGGTTAATCCCCGTGGAATTTCCAGGCGCTCCTGGCCGATATCGTATCGAAGCTGGGCGATGTAAACCGGCTGACCCAGCATAGCCGGGTTCGCGACCAGGTTCCGCAGGTGGACAATGCCGCCCACACCTCGGTTAAAGGAGGGGGAGAGCTGTAGCGCAAGGCGCACCATCCCGGACTGGATTCCGGCCTGGCGGAGTTGGTTGTTTACTTCCGGCGCAAATTCGGCAATGAGGCTTTGAAAGGTTGCAATCGCCAGTTCCGGCGTGTTCAGCCGAAGCTGGTAATGCTTGAAGTCTGGGTTAACCGTGCCGCCCAGCGTGAAAGGAATTTGTCGGAAATGCCCGCGAACGCTATTGACGCGGATAACATCCGGCGTCATCCCGATATGGCCGGTGAGGCTGCGAAATGTCGCGTTCATCGGGTGATAGGTCACGTTTGCGCCGTTAAGTCGTGCTTCCCCTTGTATCCGGGGGGCGCTCAGGTTGCCCATCAACCGCATATCCACTACGGCAGAACCCACCAGCGTGATCTGCCTTAATATCTCCGGAGGCTGGCCTGCCAGTGCAGTTAGCATTTGGGCGGTGGCCTGCGCACTTGCCAAGTCCAATCTCGGCGCACGGACACGCAAGTCGGAGTTGGTTCGATCCTGGCGCAACCATCCGGCTACCTGTATGGGGTTTTGGCCCACGTAACCCGCCAGGCCGGGAATGACAATGCGGTCTCCCGTGAGGTTAAACTTGCCTGTTACCTGCTGAAGCAGAACCTGGCCGTTGCGCGCATCCACCAGATGCGCGGGCCCTAATTGAAACTGCCCATGGAGCTGTGGATCATCCAATGTTCCCCGGGCCTGAAGATCTACCCCGCTTCTGCCGGAGAGGACAAAGGCGCCAAGGGCTGCATTATGCGGATTAAAAATGCGGGCTATCTGCTGAAGCTTATGAAGGTTGATTCTGGGGGCGGAGAGTTGACCTTCAAGCCGCTTCGTTTCCAGGTCGAGCAATCCCTTGGCATTAAGGGGGCTGTCCGCCACTATGCCGCGAAGCTGTTCCAGCACCATCCGGTTGGTGGACAGCATCCGAAGCCGGCCATCCAGGTTGCGGATGAGGAAATCGCCGTTCTCCGCTTTCACAGCCAGGTTGTTGAGACGCACCAGCCCTTTGACGTCCGGTTTTTGTGGCGAGCCGGAAACTTGCATATCCGAAGCGAACGTCCCGTCAATGCCGCCCAGCAGTTGGCGTTGCGCCGGGCTCAGCACCGGCAGGACATCCAGACCGGTCAGCGACAGCGGCGACGTCCGGATCGCCAGGTTCATCCGGCTTTGCTCAAACGGCATCTTCAAATGCAAATCGCCTTTAATGATGCCTTGAAAGTCCGGGTTTGCCAGCGTCAGCACCAGGTCACTCAGCGTGGCCCACTTTGATTCCGGGTTCATGTCCAGCTTGGTGGTAAAAGTCAGCTTGCCGGGGTCAAACTCAAACCGGTAGGGAGGGAGTTCAATTTTGGTATCGGCGGCAGTATTGCCTATCAATGTCAGCGTGCTGGGGTAATCCTCGCCGTTATACGTAAGTTGCAACTGGCCGACTTTGCCGGAGGCGTTTACCGGCAAACCGTAAGCACTAACAATGTGCCCTAACGTAGGCAGCTCCACGTTATTAATCGCCAGTTGAAACAGGTACACATCCTTCCAGTTAAAGCGGCTGCCCCGCACAATGCGCTGGTTGGCGCGAATGGCCAGCTTGAAACGACCGATACGCTCATCCGCCGCTTTATGCCCGAAAAACCCGGTGCCTTGTCCCTCCAGCGTAAGCGGCTTTTTGGAGTTAAAATGCCCCAGCGACAAGTAATCCCCGTGGAGCAGATACTTGTTTTTCCCGTCGAAAAAGCGATCGACCATAATACGGTAGTTATTCAACTCGATGGTGGTATCTTCCAGCAGAACGGTTTTCTCTGCCGTCTCCGGCTTCTTGACCTGGTACTGAAAGCCCTTTTCGTCCATTACTACCGCGATATTGGTAAAGGTAATCTTGGAAACCGAGGTTCTTCTGCTTAAAAGTGGGAGCAGCCTCACGTTGACCACCACTTGTCCAGCATCCGCAATTTCCAAACCTGTGGGATCGTACAAGACATTGTTGTCAAACAAAACCTGGACACCGTCCAACATCGTAATCTTAACGGAAAGCTCCCGGATGTCCGCCCGAATGCCGGTGCCTTCCTGGATGCTTTGTTCGATGGTGTACTTGATGGCCGCCATATCAATGGCGTACGGAATCACCCGCTCCAGAAACAGGAAGAAGAAGACGGTCAAAACCAGGATGGCGGCCAGCAAATAACCTGTATAGCGGTAGGCCCGGTAGGGAATGTGAAATTTTCGGGCTGCCAAGGCTAGGGCCTCATCCAGTCAAAATCGGTGGGGGGGCGACCGGGCTTCATCATTGCTCTCACTTGCTTGTATCATCAACCTGGGCCGCTACGCAAAGCAAACAGGCAGCCCATCGCCAGGCTTTATTTTAAACCGGCGCTTGCTAAAAGAAACTTACCCAACCGGGCCACTCTCAACAGCAGGTTGCCGCTTGCAAGCCCCGTGATCCGCGTGGCATGTTAAGATGGAATTATCTGCCTTTCGCTTGGGTTCTCACTGTTATGAACATTATCTTTTTGCTGCTGATTGTTATCGCTTTTCTGGTGGCGGCTTATCGACAGGTTACGTTTATCCCGGATGCGCCGGATGCCGTGCTACCGATGGACGCCATGACCAATGCCGTGGTGGAAGCCTCAAAAACCTCCGTTGAGCTGGCAATTGGTCTGGTGGGGATTATGGCCTTGTTTTTGGGGCTGATGAAGATTGTGGAGGCAGGTGGCCTGCTGAAAGTAATTGCGCGCCTGATGAAGCCGGTGATGATTCGCCTGTTTCCCGATGTGCCGGCGGAACACCCCGCCATGGGCGCGATGATTATGAACATGTCTGCCAATTTTTTGGGACTGGGAAATGCCGCCACTCCTTTCGGCATCAAGGCGATGGAAGAACTCAACAAGCTGAACCCCACCAAGGGGACGGCCACCAACGCGATGGTGCTTTTTCTAGCCGTGAATACCGCCGGACTGACCCTGTTGCCCACTAGTGTGGTGGCGCTCAGGGCGCAAATCGGCTCCCATAATCCGGCAGGCATTGTTTCCACCACGATTTTTGCAACCCTGATTTCCTTGATCGTCGCGATTATCACCGCCAAGCTCTTGCAGCGCTTCTGGCCCAACCAGCCCCCTTCCAGCGTTCCTAGCGAGGAAAAAGCCGCCCCGGCCATCGAGGCAACCCATGTCGCCGACGAAGAAGTGGCCGTCAAGGCCTACCCGCTGTGGATGTCGCTTCTGGCCATCGTGGGCATTTTCGCGATGATTCCGTTGATGATTCTTTACGGCAAGGCCATTTCCCCCTGGATCATCCCCGGCCTCATCGTGAGCATGGTGGCTTATGGCGCAGCCCGGCGCGTCCCCATTTACGAGGTCTTCATCGTGGGTGCGAGAGAAGGCTTTGATATTGCCGTGCGCATTATTCCCTACCTGGTTGCCATCCTTGTGTCCATCGCCATGTTCCGGGAAAGTGGCGCGATGAATCTGCTACTTGCACCGCTGGGGCAGTTTACGGCCACCATTGGCCTGCCCGTAGAAGGGTTGACCATGGCCATTATGCGATCTCTCTCCGGATCCGGGGCGTTCGGCCTACTGGCCTCCTACCTGGAAAACCCCGCCATCGGCCCGGACAGCTATACCGGCTATCTTGTCAGCACGCTTTACGGCTCCTCCGAAACGACGTTTTACGTGATTGCCGTATATTTTGGAGCCGTCCAGATTCAACGCATCCGTCATGCTTTGGCTACCGGCATCATCGCCGATATGGCTGCCGCCATCGCCGCCGTCATCATCTGCTCCATCCTGTATGGGAATATTTAAGAATAAATTTGATGTGATCTCGCATTACGCTTGAAATAGCCGTAGCACAAGGGTGAGAGGCTCCTGGCAAGTTCCTTTGAAGAGGTGGAGATATCCACCAGAGTTTGACAGAAAGTTGCTGAAGTTGCCAAATAAAGCGAGAGCCTTTATTTAAAGGAAAACACACGCAAAATAGAGGCTAAGATAATGTTGCAAGGCTGTTGTCCTGTTTATCAAGCTTTAGGCTGTACCCAAGTGGCCAGCTTTCCCGAACAAGCGTCTAGAGGATTACAGTTGGCTTGTGTAATGCGGATGAAAATCAATCGAAAGCGTTTGCGTCAGCCAGTAGTCAAGCAAACTGCCAGAGCTAGGGCAATTTGCAGGAATCTTGAAAAATGGGACTAAATTGTGGAAAAAGTATCCCCCGGTCTACTTGGGCGCGAGGATTTTTATTTTTTTCAAGGATCAATCCTATCATCTTCAATCAAGGCCTGTAGCAATTCAAAAGCATTCGCTCCTTCATTTCCAAGATAGTGAAGTGACAAGCGCTTACGAATATAGTCCTGGAGCCGTCGATCGTGAATTGAGTCGCCAACTTGCAATTGGCCTCTCTGCAAAGCTTGTTCAAGTAATCCTGCAGCCCTAACTGAGTCGAATCGATACAGAGCTGGAATCATTTCACCTACGGTGACTATATCTGCATCTAGCAGGCAACGTTCTGCCAGGATTTCCCATTCTTCTTGAAGTACCGGGAAAAGTTTTTCATTTGCAGCAATATTTTTGGCTGAAATACAAAATAATTCGTATAGTATACGGCCAGCAGAAGCCTGATTGGTTAAGCCTGTAGAAATGGCACATTGCTGCCTTAGGACGGGGTAAATGTCTTCAAAAGTAGAACTTTCGCTGACGCCAGGCGCTTCTAATAGATTGATTAGCTCTCTTAAGTGTATTAATTCTGCCGGGTCCTCGCCGCTCATCTTAAAACTTTCAATCTGTTCTGCCAGTATGGCTTTATGAAGATGTTCTTGAGGGATACATAAGCGTTTGGCAATGGTACGAATGAGCTTGCCAATAGTGTCCTTGTTGATATCGCATCCATAGTGTTCATAGACTTTTTGATGGCCTTGCTTCAGCTGTGTTCTAAGCAATACTTCAGGCTGTGGTAATGGTTTGGTAGGTAGGCCTAAGCATTTGGCCATCTGATGCTTGAAAAAAAGATAACCCGCATCCTCAGGTAGGTTATAAGATGAAAATCGGCATGTATCACTAGAATAATATGCCTTTTCTGGGTGGCTTTGTAATCCCAGTTGCTGTGCCATCCCTGTCTTTCGTTGTAGATTGCCGACAACTCTAATATTCATAGAATTTCAACTCATGTTTGATTAATGAATAACACGTTGAGCCGACTTAGAGAATCGTGGATTTACGTTTTGTTACAAGCTATCACAAGGGAACCTTAATATTGTTTTTATATTTATACAAGTCATCTCCTCTCTTCTAAATCCTTTATCTCTTCGCTTAAAATTGCCCGCCTCCCTCCTCGGAAGCGGGTTTTTTATTGCCGTGCGCTTATCTTGAACAAGCTACTGATTTTGGCTTGGAAGTGATACACTCTATGAGTGTCTTGAGAAGGAACGGGGTTGAACCGGCTGTGATTGAAACGTACATCCCGCTATATCGTAAATACCGCCCGCAACAGTTCAGCGACCTGGTGGGCCAGGAAGTAGTTTCCACGGCGGTTCAAAACGCGCTGACCCAGCATAAAATTGCCCATGCGTACCTGTTTTGCGGTCCCAGAGGAACCGGTAAGACTTCCAGCGCCCGTATCTTTGCAAAGTCCCTCAATTGTTCCCAAGGCCCAACGGCCACGCCCTGCCAGACTTGCGAAAGCTGTGCGGCCATTACCCAGGGCACGGCGCTGGATGTGACCGAGATTGACGCGGCCAGCAACAACGGCGTGGACAATATTCGTGACTTGACGGATAAAGTCCATTTTTCGCCGATCCAAGGCAAGTTTAAAATCTATATCATTGATGAAGTCCATATGCTCAGCCCTGCGGCGTTTAACGCCCTGCTGAAGACACTGGAAGAGCCGCCGCCGAATGTCGTCTTCATTTTCGCCACAACCGAACCGCACAAGGTTCTGCCCACCATTATCAGCCGGTGCCAGCGCTTTGACTTCAACCGCATTACGCGCCAGCAGATAGAAGCCCGGTTGGCACAGGTGGCCGGCCTGGAGAGTATCAACATCTCTGCGGAAGCCATTGCCTTGATTGCGCGCCATGTGAGAGGTGGGTTGCGGGACGCCCTTGGCTTGCTGGATCAGGTTTCAGTGCTGGGACGCTCCGACGAAGGGCATCAAATTGGTCCGCAGGATGTCAGTTCCTTTATCGGTTTGCTGGAAGAAGACCTGCTGCTGGAGATGGCCCAAGGGATTATTGATAAGCAGCCGCAGCAGATCCTGCAACAGATTCACCATTTGCAGGAGCGAGGTGTTGAGCCTGCCCAGATGATTCGCGAGCTGGCAACCCATTTCCGTAACCTTCTTATTGCTAAAACTTGCGGCCCCGCGGCTCCAGCCGAACAGCTGGAAATTCCGCCGGAGCTGTATCAGAAGTTGTGTGTCCAGGCCCAAAAGCTGGAGCCGGAAGAAATCCCACAGATGCTGGCGCGTCTGTCCACGATGGAAAATCAATTGCGCCACAGCCAGCAGCCGATGCTCTGGTTTGAAGTTGGGCTGCTGGATATGACCTACCGCCACGAAATTCATCTGGTGCGCGATTTGGCCGCCCGTGTCCAAGCCCTGGAAGAGCGCCTGCAGGGTGGTGGCGCGCCAATCCCGCAAGCGCAGCCAGCCCAAGCAGCGGCCCGGCCCCAACCCAAGGCGACTGCGCCGCAACCGGTCATGGCGGCGCCTCCCCAACCCCAGCCGAAACCGGTGGCACCCTCTCTGGAGCCTCAACCTGTGGCTGTAACGCATCCGCCACAACAAGCCCCCGTAAGCATGCCGCAACCCGTGAGCGCACCGCCGGAACAACCAATCCAACCTTCTGTTGTTGAGGCGAGCCCTGTTGCATCCACGCCGTTGGGTGGTCTGGGTCTGGAAGATACCTGGCGTCAGATTCTTCAAGCCATCCCCAGTATGCCCACCCGGCAGATGATTAGCCAGCAATTCCGGCTGATTGGGATTGATGCCGCCATGATTACGATTGAAGCGACTAAAACCATGTGGGATATGTTAACACCTGCCAAGCAGGGCCATTTGGAGCAGGCGATTGCGGCTGTGATGGGTCGTCCGATGAAGGTGAACCGGCAGGAGGTAAACGCCGCCCGCCCAAAAGAGAATCCGGCGCCTGCCGTAACGATGTCTCCGCCAAGCCCGCCTGCATTGGAACTGGTTCCGAATCAGCCGGCGCAAACCCCGGTGATGGCACAACCGGTCAATACCGCAATAATGCCTTCCGCGGAGCAGGCAGCCCCGACGCAGCCACAACCCCAAGTGGAGAGAGTACCTGTTGCCGTTCAGGTTGCGCCGCCAGCGAATCAGGATGATTTGGTTGAGGAAGGGGGCGTGGACATTGACCTGCAAGAGGCCAAGGAATACACCCAAAAACTACTACAAGGTAAGTTGCTTGATTGAGTTTGATGAAACTTTCACCCATTTAGGCAATTTATGGTTAAAATGGGTGTAGAAAATGAATGGAACTGCTCGCTTAAACGATGCTGAATCAGCAATCCCCCACCAATCGATATTTTATTTCCTCCAAGCCGCACTTTTTCACGTCTGAAAACCGGATTCTCATCTTTGGCTTGTTGCTTAGCACGGTTACGCTGGCCTTGGTCTGCATCTTTATCTATCGCCACTTTGTCGGCACGCTGGACAGCACGTATGAGAAAACGGTGGATTCTTTAACCAAGGCAATCTCTGTCGCCGGGCATTCCGAAATTCAAAACGCCAAGCCGGATGAAGACATTCACCACTTTGTGGATCAGCTGATCGCGTCGCATCCGGATATTGCGTATATCGAGTTTCAGGACAATACGGGCAAAACCCTGTTTCGCAGCGAAGCCCGCTCCCGGATGCAAGGCACCAAGATTCTGCATCAGGTAACGAAACTGCACCTGCAAAACGAACCGACCGAACCCATTATCGGGACGGTACATGTGGGCATGACCGGGAAAAGCAAGGAAGCCCTGAGCGGCGCGACCCAGATAACCGTGATTTTTGCCTTCATCAGCGCGTGGATTATTTCCTCCATTGCGGTAGTGGGCATCACGTGGATTCTCAGCAAACATCTCCGGACACTGGTACGCGGGGTTAAGCGCCTTTCGACGGGGGACTTCGGGTATCGTATTCCGTCCCAGGAACTTTGGGGCGAAATGAAGCACCTGGCCGAATCCTTTAACGATATGTCTGCCCGGTTGCGGGTTTACGAGGATCAGAATATCGATACGCTGACGTTCGAGCGCAATAAGCTGGAAGCCATCCTGCTGAGTATTACGGACGGTGTCCTGGTTGCGGATAACGACGGCGAGATCGTCATTATTAACGAATCCGCCTGCGAGATGCTGGACGTGCAGAACCGTGAAGTGATGCTGGGCAAGAAAATTACCGATTATGCCAACGATGACGGGGATCGCTGTTTTGAGCCCGTCATCGACGGATTCCACAAGTTCCTGGATGAGCGGGATATGGAAACCTACATCCGCTCCGTCGAGATTGGCAAGAAGACTTTGCGCGTCATCATCTCCCCGATTAAGGATACGGACGGCAATTCCCTGGGTTACGTGATGATTATGCGTGATATTACCCGCGAGATGGAAATCGACCGGATGAAGACGCAGTTCATCTCCAACGTGTCCCACGAGTTGCGCACGCCGGTAACGACCATTAAAAGCTACGTGGACACTATTTTTAACCATGGCGATGAGCTGGATGAAGAAACCTACAAGGAGTTTATGGAAACAATCCACTTCGAAACCGATCGCCTGAAGAAGATGGTCAACGATATCCTGGACTTCTCCCGCCTGGAAGCGCCGGAATACAAGATGGAAATGGACTACCAGGATATTACCCCGCTGATCAACTTGTCCGTTCAATCCGTTAAGATGCTGGCTGAGCAAAAGCAGCTCACAATGACCTCGGCTATCGAGTCCAACCTGCCCAAGGTGTATATGAACAGCGACAGCATCGAGCGTGTGCTGCGTAACCTGTTGAGCAACGCCATTAAATACACCAACGAGGGCGGCCGAATCAAGGTTCGGGCCGAGTTGGTCAACCATGGCGAAGAAGTCGAGATTTCCGTTGAGGATACCGGCATCGGGATTCCGGAAGAGTGCCTGGCCCGCATCTGGGATCGTTTCTACCGGGTGGAGAATAAAGTGCATACCGTCAAAGGCACCGGTTTGGGGCTGCACTTGGTCAAGGTTGCGGTTGAAGATCACCATCAGGGTTCTGTTTTTGCCCGCAGCACGGTTGGCAAGGGAACCACAATCGGGTTTCGTCTGCCGTTAATTCCCGGCGGCGCCTTGAAAAAGGAAACCCCGGAAGATTCCCTGCTGTTGCTGGAATCCGAGAAGGATTTGCTGGAAGCCTAAGCGCTTCGCTTTAACAAGTAACGCGTCACCGGCCGATAGCTTTCTGTCGCAATCGCAACGCCCATCAGGATAATCAGCCCCACGCCGATCATGGCGGACGTAATCGGCTCTTTAAGCACGAAATGGGCGAACAAGGCCGTGCAAATGGGTTGCAGAAACACATACACCGCCACGGTAGAGGCAACCAGCCTGGCCAACGCATAATAATTGAGGAAGTACGTGACGATGGTGCAAAAAATCACCACGAAGCCCATCCAAAGCCATCCTTCCTGGGATAACGCGGCCCATGGCGCTCGCTTTAAGGTTAACAGCATGAATGGCAACGTTACAAGGCCCGACAGGACAAAGCCGTAGCTGGTGACGGTGAAGGCAGGGTACTTGTGAAGCAGGGGCCTGCTCAGTATCAGGTAGAACGACCACATCAGGATATTGAGAAAGACCAGGGCATCCCCTAGCAGAAAGGTTTTAGGCAAATGATCGGCAGACGTGCGTAATGAAAGAAGCAGCACCAGCCCGGCAAACGCAATGAGAATGCCGGCGAGCTTTGGCAGGTTCAGCCGCTCCTGTTTTAACCCAACGGAAATCAGAAGTGTCATTAACGGCGCCATGCCCACAATAAAGCCGGTATGAAACACCGACGTGTACTTTAGCCCGAACACAATGGTTAGCTGAACCAGGGTGACGCCCAATAACCCCAGCCCGCCCACCTGTAGCAGCTCCTTGAACGAGGCGAACCGAGTATTGTAAAACAGCTTCTCCAGCACAAAGAACAGCGGCGTGGCGATGAGCAGGCGAAGGATAAAGGTTTCCCAAGGGGTAATGTCGTTGACCAGGATTTTAATGGCGACGTAAAACAGGCCATAGATCAGCGTGACAACCAGCAGCGCAAGATGCGCGCGCATCATAGTGTGGGAACGATTTCCCGGAGGGCCTGGAACGTGGCGTCATTTTCCTCCGGCAGGCCAATGGTGATGCGGATGCAGTTGGGGAAACCAAACGAAGCCAATGGCCGGATGGCAATCCCTTTGCGAAGCAGGGCCTCATTCAGGTTGTTAACGGTCTCGGCGTCCTGGCACTCGATGAATACAAAGTTCCCGGCAGAAGGCACATACTTCAGCCCCAATTCATGCAGGACTTGGTAGTACCGCTTCATTTCTGACTGGTTGTTTTCCACGCCCTTCATCAGGAAGCCGGTGTCGTCCCATGCCGCCTCTGCCGCGGCTTGGGCGGATAGGGTGGGCTCGAAGGTCATTTTAATCTTTGTAAGTTGTTCAATCAGCATGGGGTGGCCGATGCCATACCCGATACGGAAACCGGCCAAGCCATACGCCTTGGAGAAGGTGCGGAGGATCAGCAGGTTATCCTGCATCAGCGTCAGCGCCTTGGGGTAATCCGGCAGAACCTGCGCAAACTCGATGTAGGCTTCATCGAGTAATACCAGCGTGCTTTTAGGAACTTTGGCCAGCAAGGTCTGCAGTTCCTGGTGGGTAAAATAAGATCCTGTGGGGTTATTGGGGTTGGGCAGGTAAAGAATCCGCACATCCGGGGTGCATGCCGCAATCAGCGCATCAATGTCAAACCGGTAATCGGGCGAAGGGATTTTTTCAAGTTTTCCTCCGTGGCCCGCCAGGTGGATCTCAAAGCCCATGAATGCGCCGAAAGCCGTCAACGCCTTTTCGCCCGGCTTCATCACCGCGCGGATGGTTGCGGCCAAGAGGCTCTCACTGCCGGCTGCAACCACCAACTGGTTGCTTTGGAGGCCCAGAGTCTCGGCAATCTTCCGACGGAGGCGGCGGCTCACGGGATCCGGGTAGCGGAAGTTGTCGGCCAGCGTCTTTGTCGCAGCCTCAATGGCCTTGGGCGAACAGCCAAACGGGTTTTCGTTGGATGCCAGTTTGATGACCTTCTCGAAGCCATACTCCTCTTTCAGCTCTTCCAGCGGCTTGCCAGGCCGATACGGTAGCATATTGCGCACGTATTCCGGCATGTTCTCCAACACAGAGGGGGCTTGTTGCATCGTTTCCGTCATAAACCGGGTTCCTTTATCCTTGTTCAGCGAGAGACACCCTCATTCTAACAGAAGGTGTCTCTAACATTAATGAAGTGATAAAAAGTTACTAAGCGTTAGTATTGACCTCAACGGGTTCAAATACCCGGTAAGGTACGTCATTTTCTGCAAGATGAGTTGGGGTATTATATTCTAGATAATCTGATACAGCTCTGTTATCTCCAAGAGTAATCAAACTATGCCCCATACCAAATGTCCATTTTGGATCTTTGCCAAATACAATGATTTTCCCAGCTGGCAGGCTACTGAGTTCTTCTTTGGCAACAGAAATTTCTTTAAATTCAGAGCGTGCAGCTAAAATATCTGCCAAGTCAGCAGCAGTTGTAGGCATTTCGATCTCAATGCCCAATCCATGTAAAATTGCTTTTTGGGTAGCATCTCCAGACATTCCAGAGGCATTAGGCAAAGCTCTTTCTAAGGCTGTGTCAGCAAGCTTTTGAGCCTATGATTTCGCTTGCTCCCCTGCAAAACGAGTTGTAGTAAGGGCATTGGCTGGTGTGCCTTGATTTCTGCGGGTAAGGATTTGGTTGCTGATGGCTGGACGAAACGAAATGTTCACGTAAAAGAAACTCCTTATTTGTGACCTATTGGGAGAAGATTACAGGTTGAAAAAACCAGGCCACAGAAAAAAATTGCCTAACTGCTTTGCTCTTTTTCCCAAACCTCATCCAGCACTTCCCGGAAACCTTCCGGATCCAGGGCAAACGCATTCAGCACCGGCTGACAATCGTCTACATTCAGCCCTGCCGTCCAAAAGGCGTTTCGGATATCGTGGCTATAATGATGCTCCGCCGCTTCAGGGAAGGGGTTAATCTCGTAGGAAAGCCCGGCCTCATAAGCCGCAATCAATGTTTTTTTCAAAATTTGTCTTCGCAGTGCCTGAAGCTCTGGATCCGTTGCGGCAATAGGCGTGGTGGTTAATTTTTGGTCTCTCTGCCAGTTCAGCCAGCTGCTATCTACCAGGGCGGCCACTAAGCCCGCAGTATTGTTGCCATTACAATAAAACTCGCTCACATCCCGGGGAGATGCGGGGTCGATAATATGAATCCTCTTTGTAGACGGATTGAGTATCAGGCTATCGGCTCCCGGGTCAAAGTAGAGCGGTGGATCATTACTTGCCATTTGGGCAATTAAACGTGCCAAATCGGTATAGGACTCCTTAGGCAGGTGGGCAAGAAGCTGTATTTTTTCCTTGTATGCGGCATAAGTTGCCGTATCGGTTTTTTCAGGTACATCAAGGCATAAGCCCTTAATTCTGGGGTGGATGCGTATGTCTTTCAACCGGGCAATACTTTGCCCTAGCGCAAAGCCTGGATGTGGATTTTCCGCCACAAACAGGCTATCGCCCACATAGTCCTTCACAATCTCAAGGCGTCGCTTGTTTTGATAAGCTTCTTCAATGGGGGTGTGTTTTAAAACACCAATCCGGCTCAGCAGTTTTAGTATCCTGGGGCGCTCCATCCCTATTTTCCGGAGTTCGCGCAACAAGTCGCCGTGACGAGGCAGGCCAATCAAGTAGTCTCCATTGCCAGGTAAGGTAAAATAGACGCTATCTGTGCCTGAGGCGTGATAATGATCCAAAATGGCAAGCACCACGTCCGTGGGTGTTTTATACTGCGACGAAAAAATTTTCGCGATGTCGGCGCTTTCCGATAGTTTGCCAAACCGGGTGGCTTTGCCCGCATTGGAAAGCTGTAATTGATCGTGATGAGGCAGTTGAAAAGCAGGTTCTTCAATTGAAATCAACGCCCGGGATTGGTTGTATGACTGATAATGCGCACTTTGTAAGTAAAGGTGCATCTCCATATACCCCAAGAGTGAATAAGAGAATAAACCGGGTCAAACCACAAAATTGCTACAGGTTTTAGCCGGGCTGCAATCAACCCGGCTGACGAACAGATATAAAAAATGGTAAGTATCCCACCACTGCAAGTAATTGAGCTGATTAGCCTAACGGGTGAGCGCAGCGGCTGTAAGCCGCAAGCGAACCCAAAGAAATTGAGGGGAGGGGATGCAAGGGGAGGGAACGTCCCCTTGCGCAACCATCCTTGCTGTAAAGGGATAATCACTAATAAGGCGCTACTGCTTTACAAAGCTGCTGCCTGCCTGCACGGTGGCCTGAAGCGCCTGGTCGATATCGGCGATGATGTCGGCGGGGTTCTCAATCCCAACGGAAAAGCGAACCAAGCCAGGCGAAATACCGGCTTCCAGTTGCTGCTCCGGGGTTAACGGCTGATGGGTTGTGGATGCCGGGTGGATCGCAAGGGTTCGGGCATCGCCGAGGTTCGCCACCTGGGAGCAGAGTTGAAGGCTGTCGATAAAAGCTTTGCCGGCAGGCATGCCGCCCTTTACCTCAAAGGCAATCATCGCGCCGAAATCGCGCATCTGCTTACGCGCCAGCTCGTGCTGGGGATGGCTGGCAAGCCCCGGATAAATTACCTTGTCCACCAGCGGGTGTTGTTCCAGGTAATCTGCAATGGCGCGTGCGTTGCTGCAATGTTTGTCCATCCGCAGCGGCAGGGTTTCCAAGCTGAGCAGCAGCAACCAGGAGTTGAACGGGCTGGCGGTGGGCCCGGTGTTACGGTAATCCTCAATCCGCACCTGATCAATGTAATCCTTTTTACCCAGCACAATCCCGCCCATGGCCGTGCTGTTGCCGGCAATATACTTGGTGGTGGAGTGGATGATGATATCCGCGCCCAATTCAATCGGCCGTTGCAGGTACGGCGTGCAGAAGGTATTATCCACCACCAGCGGGATGCCATGCTTTTTGGCAACCTGGGCGACGTGGGCAATATCAATAATGTTAATGGTCGGGTTGCCGGGCGTTTCCAGGTAGATAAAACGGGTTTTCGGGGTCACGGCCTTTTCCCAGCCATCCGGGTCATCCAAATCCACCCAGACGGGTTTGATGCCCATGCGCGGGGCGTGATACCAGAACTGGCGGTAAGCACCGCCATACAACCGGGGTGACAACACCACTTCATCGCCGGCCTGGGCCAGGGATATTAAGACCAGCAACACGGCGGATAAGCCCGTTGAGGTGACCAGTCCGGCCTCAGCGCCTTCCAAAACGGCCATGCGCTTTTCAAACACTTCGTTGGTGGGGTTGTTGACGCGGGTATACACATACCCTTCCTGCTCTGCGTTAAATACGGCCGCGGCTTCATCCGTGTTGGCAAAGGTAAACGATGAGGTCATGTAAAGCGGAACCTGGCGCGATTGCGTTTCCGGATCCGGTTGATAGCCCGCATGGATGCATTGGGTATCAAAATGCCAATTCTTATTCATGTCGTCCATCCTTAAGAAACCCTTCCTTCAATACTATTTACCCCATACGGGACAGTTTTAACCCCATCATAACAAAAGCAATCAGGGGAAAAAAGCATGCACCTGTTTACCGTGTCGCTTGGCTGTTGAGTTTATCGTCAAACGTAATCCTTCAAAGTCGTCGCATCCACATTGCAAAAACGAAAGCCACCCTGCGAACAGGATGGCTTTGTATGGAAAAAATAGGTTATTACCGAACCTTGAGCCGGTTAATCACTTTCTGGATGCCGGGGGTGCGCCATGCTACCTGCGAGGCGCGGTTGTACTGATCCCAGGAGCTGACGTGGCCTTCCAGTATGACGATATCGTTCACGGTTCTGACCTTGATTTCAGCCCCTTCCGATAAGCCTTCCTTCAGGATGTTTGCGCGGATGCGGGCCGATGTCTGGACATTGTCCACCTTTTCAACCGCTTTGTCGGTTAAGGTGTACGGCTCGGTTTGCGTCCCAATCACCACCAGTTTGTTGGTCACGCCCTTCACGTCTGCTGCGGAGCGAGCAATCTGGGCGGCGCGATCCGCTTGCGCCTGGGTAGGCACCGCACCGTTAAGGGTTACGTTACCGTTGCGCACATCAATATTAATCTTGGCGTTATCCAGCACGGGATCGTTCCAGATGGCCATTTTAACGCTGGTGCGAATCTTCGCATCCACGGAACGGTTCCGGGCCCAACTAAAAGGACCGGCCATCAACACCGGGCCGTTGGCCGGGTCGGTATTTTCGTTAATCGGGGCAGCGCTGGCAACCGGGGCAACAAACAGGCTGAATGCCAACAGGGCGCTTAACAGGCGATATTGCTGCATCAACAATCCTCCAATCAAAAACATCAATATGAACATGCCAACAGTATGACTATTTTATCGCAAGGCGACTTCAGCAGCCATTGGCCGGTTGACCATAAATGCCGATGTCTCGCCGTTTGGCAAAGAAAAACCCGCCTCTGACGGGCGGGCGCTAGAAGTATAGGAAAAAAACAGCTTAGTTAAAGTAGGATGCGACGGTCTTATCCTTCGCATAGCACTTTCCATTCCACCGATAGACATACAGCGGGTGATACGGGTCTTTATCGAACTGCCGAACCACCAGCTCGAACTGACCGTCCCCTTCCAGGTCTTCGGTAATGTAAGGCCCCTTGTGGGATACAAATTCACCGATTACCTGCTTGTTGGCATTCATCACCCTTACCTTGTAAGGGTCTTTGCCATTGGGAGAGAAAAAGTTCAGGGTTTCCGTCGTGCCGTTGTTATCCAGATCGACCGACTTGGCAAACGCCAGGTGACCCCAGTTGATGTTCTCATTACTCAAGGTGCAGGTCTGTTCGATATCCGGAGACGGGCCGCTTGGGGCGCTGGAGAGATTCGGCTCATCGGCGCCGATGGCGGACGTCGTGGAATCGTATGCCATAAACTGGTTGCCGCCGGAATCCCGGCTCAGCGAGGTGGTGCCGTACGGCACATAGATCATGCTGGTGTCTTCGTTAATAAAGCTGGTGTAAGCCGGGTAATCCTTAATCCCTTCCAGGATGCGCACATAAGTGGGCCAGATGCCGGGCAGGCGATCCGTGCGGTTTAAGGTCAAGGCATCCTTCAGCTTGTAAACCACATCCATCTTCCGGGTGGTCAGCTCTTCCACCGGCGCGTTCTCAATCAGGCGGTCGATATCGATCTGGGCCATGCCGTAAGCCAGGTTGGTGTAAGGGGATTGTATCTTATCATTGGCTTTTCTCAGGAAGAATAGGCCGTTCTTGTTTCCTTCCATCACCAGTTGGGCGTACCCGTAGTCAAAAAACTTCTCGGCATTGTTGGGTTCCTGCATATAGCGGTCTTTCAGGACTTTCAGCAGTTTGTCCCGCTCCGCCATGTTTTGCCCGAAGTTGTGGTAGGCCCGGCGGATGGCTTCCATCCGAACCAGCATGGGAGCCGTTGTGGTAATGGCTTGATAGGTGCTGTCCGCGCCCTGCAACTTCATATCCAGGTCGGCCGCCTCCGGGTAGGCCGAAATTTCAATCGGCAAGGTTCTCAGCAACATTGTGCTGTTATCCTGTGCAAACCCTGCCGGCGCAATGGCAGCCAAGGCCAGCGTGCTTGCCAGTGCCGCCGATAAAACCCGCTGTTTCATCCCGAACAAATTCCGTATCCGCATTGAATAACGTCTCCTTACTCTCATTGATGCTAGGACTTTTTAAAGGTGAGCATGCTTGAATGTGTTCCTATTATATTGAATGTTTGAAAAAAGGGGAGGGAGGATATTTTGGGAGAGAAACAGCCGATAGAGGCTTTTTTAGCAGGCTAAACCAGCCACTGTGGCAGTGTGCCAAGGCTGCTTGCCCCATCTTCCCAATATCGATTGCTATAGTTTAACAAGAAGGATTTGAAGCCGTTTTGTTCCAAAAAAGTTTTCGCTTTGCAAAACGTTCGCTTTGCCAGTCATTTAAAGGGTGGAGTTTAATCCCCACAGCAGGGTTCACCTTTAACCCCCTCAATCCCCTCCCGGATTAGCCAGGGAAGCATCAGGAGCGCGCCTGCCGGGTCGGCCCACCAGAAGCCAAACAGCGCATTGGCCGAAAGCCCGATGAGGAGAATCAGGGACAGGTAAAAGCAGCACATGGTTTCCTTGGCTTCCAAAGCCAGCGCATCGCTCTGGAGGCGCTTGGCAACCTTATGCTTTTGGGTGGCCAGCACAGGCATAACCACCAGTGAGAGCGCCGCCAGGATGATTCCAATCACACTCTCTTCCGGCGGGTTCCTGAACCAGAGATCCGTACCGGCCTTATACAGGATGTAGAGCGCAAGGGCCAGAAACGTGAACCCGACAAAACGATGGACAGCCTGCTCGCGAGCCTCCAGTTCGCACTGGGAAGCGCCAGCCAGCGACTTGAGAAAGTGCCACAACACAACCGTCGATGCCGCCACTTCGATACTGCTATCAAACCCAAACCCCACGAGAGCAGCGCTTCCGGCCCGGATGCCTGCCCAGATAGCGATGACGCCTTCCAGGAGGTTATAGGCTAATGTTGCGGCCAATAAGCCAATGGCAAGGCGAACATCCTTTTGATTTGCGGCAATCTCAGCGTTCGGCATGGGGCATTACGGGCTGGGATTCGGGTGGTCCCGGTGGATGGCTTCGATACCTGCCAAAACATCCTTGGAAAGCTTGACATTGAGGCTTTCGATATTCTCCTTAAGCTGATCCGGCGTGGTGGCGCCAATGATGTTGCTGGTCATAAACGGCCGTGTGTTGACGTAAGCCAGGGCCATCTGCGCCGGGCTCAACCCGTGATCTCGTGCAAGCTGCACATAGCGTTCAATTGCGGGCGCGGCTTGCGGCGTAATGTAGCGGATGAATTCCTTAAACTCCGTAAGGCGAGCGCCCTTGGGCCGTGCGCCATCAAGGTACTTGCCGGACAAGGTGCCCATCCCCAGTGGAGAGTAGGCCAGCAGGCCGCACTGCTCCCGGATCGCAATTTCGGAAAGGCCGATTTCGAAGCTGCGGTTTAGCAGGCTATAGGGGTTTTGGATGCTGACAATCCGGGGCCTTCCTTGCTGTTTCGCCAGTTCCAGAAAGCGCATCACGCCCCAGGGCGTTTCGTTGGAAACCCCAATATGGCGGACTTTGCCTTCCCTTACCAATTCCTCCAGGGCGTCCAGGGTTTCCTCCAGCGGGACAGGTTGCTCCTGGAAGTTATGGACGTATTCCAGTTGCCCAAAGTTGTTGACGTCCCGATCGGGCCAATGGAGCTGGTAGAGATCAACGTAGTCCGTTTGTAACCGCTTCAGGCTGCCTTCAATCGCCGCCCGGATATTCTGGCGATCCAGCCGGGCCTTGCCGCCCCGAATCCAGGGCATATGCTCTGCCGGGCCAACCACCTTGGTGGCGACAATCACCTTGTCGCGGTTTTTGCGGGAAGCCAGCCATGTGCCGATATAGGTTTCCGTCAGCCCGGAGGTATTGGCCCTGGGAGGTACCGGGTACATCTCCGCCGCGTCTAGGAAGTTGACGCCCATATCCCAGGCCATATCCAGTTGTTGATGGGCTTCGGCCTCGGTGTTCTGCTGCCCCCAGGTCATAGTGCCCAGGCAGATGAGGCTGACCTCCAAATCCGTTTGTCCCAATCGGCGAAATTCCATAGCATCCCTATCCTTCTATCTTGTGCCTGTGCGCATCATATCGCAAAGGGCGCAGAGGAAGAAGCGCTCTGGAAAAATGGACGAACGAACCCATTTTGGTGTTTTTTAGAAGGGTTGGCGAAACGAACCCAATCCTGTGGAAAACCTGGTATATTCCGCTAATCCCGCTGATTAGCGGAGCAAAAGCGGCCGATGCAGGTTTCCACTTCCGTGAGCGTCTCGCATCGTGCGTCCAATTCCAGGTATGCTTGCCGGAAGGTTTTCCGAAAGTCATCATAAGCGGCTGGCGTGGCCCAGTAATCCAGCACGATGTACCGATAGGGGTTTTCTGCATCCTGCATGCATTCCGTTCGGAGAAAGCCGGGGTGTTGGCGGAAAAGCCGAACCCAATCCCCATCTGCGCCATAAGCCTGCAAAAACCGGGATTGATGTTGGGGTTTGCAAACAAACTCCCAGGCGGCAATAAACATTGTAATGGTTTCTCCTTCCACTTTAGCGGTTTCTTCATCCTATCCCACACCGCATGTCTAATGTGAAGCCCCCTGGTTTTCTGTTATAGTGGCAGCGACATGAAATAACTTAGGGTAAGGGTTTCAGCCATATGGTGCAAACGGAACGGGAACCCCGAAAAACGCGGATTCTCATCCTGGGTGGTGGCTTTGCCGGATTGAACACCGTGCTGGCGCTGGAAAAGCTGCTGGAAGATGACGAGCGCGTTGAAATTCTCCTGATCAACCGGGAGAACTATATCCTGTTTACCCCCATGCTGTCCGAGGTGGCCATAGGCACGGTGGACCCGCGGCATATTGTCACACCCATCCGGGAGCTGTGCTGGAAAACCGAATTCCATCGCGGCGAAGTCATCCAGATTGACCTGGAAGCCCAACAGGTGGATGTTTTATACAACGGGCTGCCGCACGAGCGGGATACGTTGCGCTACGATCATTTGGTGCTGGCCATGGGCAGTACTACCAATGTGATGCTGGTGCCCGGAGTGGACAAATACGCGTTTAACTTCAAGGAGATTGGCGACGCCCTGCTCATCCGCAACCATATCCTCGAGATGTTCGAGCGGGCGGATACGACGGCCAACCCGGAGGCCAAACGCGCGATGCTGACCTTTAGCGTGATTGGCGGCGGGTACTCCGGCGTGGAGATTGCCGCGGCCATCCAGTCCATGACGGAGCGCCTGGAGCCGCTTTACCCCACCATTATGCCGGAGGATATCCGTGTGGTTATCGTTGAGGCGCAAGGCCGGATTCTCGGCACCCTGCCGGAAGACTTATCCGCCTATGCACACAAGGAATTGCTGGCCATGGGGGTTGAGGTGTTAACGGACACGAAGACCCAGCAGGTTTTTTCGGATTGCATGGCCTTGAGCAATGGGGAAACCATTCGCACGCATACCGTGGTGTGGGCCACCGGCGTGGTGATTCCACCCCTGCTGATGAACCTGCAATGCAACAAGGACATTAAGGGACGCCCGCTGGGGACGCCCGAACTTCGGCTGAAAGGCTATCAGAACGTCTGGGCGATTGGGGATAACGTCCTCACGCCCTTGCCGGACGCGTCCGGGTTTTATCCGCCAACAGCGCAAGTTTCGGTTCAGCAAGGGCGCTTTGTGGCGAAGAATATCGTAAATGCTTTGCAGGGCAAGCCGTTAGAAATCTTTCAATTTAAGCAGAAAGGGGAAATGGTTGTGCTGGGAGAACGTTCCGCGGTTGCGATCGTTTCCGGCTATAAACTCAAGGGCTTTGCGGCATGGGTTTTGTGGCGCCTGTTTTACCTGTCCAAACTGCCCCGCTGGACCAAGAAGATCCGGGTTGCGGTGGATTGGATTTTAAACCTGTTTGGCCCCACGGAATCCACGCAGATTAAAGTGCATATGCGGGAAGCGTCTGCCGATCCCAATGAAGTGGACGGGGATCGGCTGAATATACCGGAGGCCATCCCCAGGGGTATCGAAAATAAGTCCGAAAAATTAGGGGCTTACGAAAATTAACATCGTGTGCTAGTATCAAACAAGTAGTCTTGGAGTGTTGAAGCAAGTAAAAGAGAGAGTTGGGTACAACTGTGGAGAGATTTGCACGAGTCGCAACCGTAAAACAGGAGCCGCTAAACCGGCTCGAAGTGGTGCAGGTGGCACCAGTTACCTCTATTCGCACATTTAAAAAGCAAAAACCTGCCGTCAGCCCCATCCAGAAAATAGGATATGGGCTGGTTTTGTTTGCGGTGGTTTTTTGCGCCGTCCAGGCCATCCGTTGCGGCATGGCCAGCACCGCGAAGCTGGAAGGATTGGTTAAACAGCTCAGTTTCGTGGAGCAGGCCCATCAGCAGGCCAAAACCCAAAAATCCATCTATCAGGACAAGATTTCCCTGTATAGTTCTCCCCTGGGAATTGAGGAAATGGCGCGTGACCGCCTGGGTATGGTTGGCCAGGACGAAGTCCTGGTTAGGATTTACCCCACCAGCGTTGCCCAACGCTAATCCCCACAACAAACCTGTTTCTTGTAAAGCTTCAAACCGCCCGGCTTAAAGTCGGGTGGTTTGCTTTAGCGGGGAAATAAGCATATTGGGTTTCATATGCCAACCAAGGGCCAGGGTTCAATCAAATTGGCTTCGTTTGTCCATTTTTAGTAGGCGCTGGCCTAATCCGCAGGCAGCGGGCAAAAGAGCGGATCCTCCGCGGAGGCCATGAGTTTAAAGACGACCGTACTGCGTGGGATTAAGGGATAAACATCCTGGCCCTTCCAAAATTCCTTCTCTGCGCTTTCAGCGGTATCCACCAGCAATTCCCAGCGCCCGCCGGGCAGATAGGCCAGCAGGGTAAACGGCACTTCCACATGGCTGGCGTTGACCAGGATCAGCAGCGTATCGCCGATGACCTTGCGGCCTTTTTCGTCCAGCTCATCCATGGCCGTACCATCCAGCAGAATCCCGATGGAACGGGCAAGACCGTCGTTCCAATCCGGCTCTTCCATCTCGATGCCGGCAGGCTGGTACCACTGCACATCCTTAACATGGATGTTCCTGCTGATATCGCCTTTAAAGAACTTGCGTCGCTGAAGCACCGGCTCGCTTTGGCGCAGGGCAATCATTTGTTTCACAAACTTCAGGAAGTTACGGTTTTCTTCGGTCAGGTTCCAGTCATACCAGTTCAGCTCGTTATCCTGGCCGTAAGTGTTGTTGTTGCCATGCTGGGTTCGCCCGATTTCATCCCCTCCGGAGATCATGGGCACGCCCAGGGACAGAAGCAGGGTGGCCATCAGGTTGCGGCGCTGCTGCTCCCGCAACTTTTTGATGTCCGGATCGTTGGTTGGCCCTTCCGCCCCGCAGTTCCAGGAGTGGTTGTGGCTTTCCCCGTCCCGGTTCTCTTCGCCGTTGGCCTCGTTATGCTTCTCGTTGTAGCTCACCAGGTCCATCATCGTAAACCCGTCGTGGGCGGTAATAAAGTTGATGCTGGCATGCGGCTTTCGGCCATCGTTCTCGTACAGGTCGCTGCTGCCGGCAAAGCGGGTGGCGAATTGGCTTAACAGCCCGCCATCCCCTTTCCAGAAGGAGCGCATGGTGTCCCGGTATTTGCCGTTCCATTCCGTCCACATCACCGGGAAGTTGCCCACCTGGTAGCCGCCCTCTCCCAGATCCCATGGCTCTGCAATGAGCTTGACCTGGGAAATAACCGGATCCTGGTGGATGATATCGAAGAAGGCGCCCAATTTGTTAACCTCGTTCAGCTCACGGGCCAGCGCGCTGGCCAGATCGAAGCGGAAGCCATCGACGTGCATTTCCTGTATCCAGTAACGCAGGCTGTCCATTACCAGTTGCAACACCTTGGGGTGCAGCATGTTGAGCGTATTGCCGCAGCCGGTAAAGTCCTTGTAATAGCGGCCTTCGTGCAGGCGATAGTACGAGGGGTTATCGATGCCGCGGAAACTCAGCGTCGGCCCCATCTGGTTGCCTTCGGCGGTGTGGTTGTAAACCACATCCAGGATGACCTCGAGCCCGGCATCGTGGAGGGCGCGAACCATCATCTTAAACTCCCGCACGGGATCCAGGCGACCCTTAAAGGACGAGAACCGCAAATCCGGCGCGAAGAAGGATAGGGTGTTATACCCCCAGTAATTGGAAAGCCCTTTCTCAATCAGGAAACGATCGTCCAGGCAGTGATGCACGGGCATCAGCTCAATGGCCGTCACGCCAAGTTCCTTCAGATATCGAATAATCGGTTCCGAGGCCAAGCCGGCATAGGTGCCGCGCAGTTCTTCCGGCACATCCGGATGCCGCATGGTGAGCCCTTTAACGTGCGTTTCGTATATCACTGTTTTATGCCAGGGTGTCCGTGGCGGACGATCATCTCCCCAGGTAAAGGCCGGGTCAATCACGGCGCAAAGGGGGGCATAGGCATCGTTAACGCGGTTATCCCGGCTCAAGTCCTCCTTGGGGGAACCGATGCGATAACCGAACATGGCATCGTGCCAGCGCAACGGCCGAACAATGGCCTTGGCGTACGGGTCGACCAGCACTTTTTTGGGGTTAAAGCGCAGCCCGTTCATTGGGTCGTAAGGGCCATGCACCCTGAATCCGTAAACCTGCCCCGGTCTTAAGTCCGGGAAATAGCCGTGCCATACCAGGTCGGTGTATTCGGGCAGGGCAATGCGGTGCGACTCTCGGGTGGCATACTCGTTTTCATACAAACAGAGTTCAACTTTGGTGGCATTTTCGGAAAACAGGGCAAAATTGACGCCTCTGCCGTCCCAGGTTGCCCCCAGGGGATACGGCTGGCCAGGGTATACTCTCATCGTCTCTCATTCTTGCTGATGCTAATCGATATATCCTGATTATCAACAACCACCGTCAAAATAACAACGCCCCGGGTTGCTATAGTTGAGCTTAATCACTTGTCTATT
>CALAJO010000061.1 GCA_937922745.1 uncultured cyanobacterium | reverse complement strand
GCTGCGGTGTTTTGTCGCGATCGAAGAGTTCGCCGAGAACACCGGTTGGCGCAACGCCATCGGCCAATACGCCCTGGGCCTTGGACTTGACGTTCATATCCAGGTAACCGCCCATCTGTTCTACCGTTACGGTATACTCAGGCGTCTGGATTTCGAGCATCTTATCCTTGATGCGTTTAATGGAATTACCGTTACCCAGGTCGGAAGCCTGGCCGACGCCCAGGTTAAGTGCCTGGCCATTCAGGTTGATACCCTCGTTGCTGATTTGCAGCTTCTTGTCACCAAGGGTTAAGCCGGCCTCTTTCATTACGCAAACCTGGTCGGGATTGCCGGTGCTGACCATCTCGCCGTTGATGTTGATATTTTTATCATTAAGGATGCTATAGGGGCCAGGCAGATTTTTGTGCGCCGGTGCAAAGTCGTACTTGTCACCATCGGATCCGCCGAGGCCAATGACGTGCGGGTCACCCCAAATGCGAACTTCCTCGTTAGCGGCAACCACAATCGGGGGAGCCTGGTACGGGGGCGCTACAGGCGGAGGCGGAGGCGGAACCGGTGCAGGCGGTGCAGGCGGTTGCGGTGCAGGTGGTGCCGGGGGCTGCGGCGCAGGAGGTGCCGGGGGCTGCGGTGCAGGCGGCGCCGGTGGCTGCGGTGGGCAAGGCGGACAGGGAGGGCAAGGTGCCGGCTCAGGTGGTGCTGGTGGGGTGGGTGGCGCCGGCGGTGTAGGTGGTGCCGGAGGCGTGGGAGGTGCCGGGGTGTAATCGGGCGGTGCGGGTGGCGCCGGTGGTGTAGGAGGTGCCGGTGGTGTAGGAGGTGCCGGCGGTGTGGGAGGTGCCGGGGTATAATCAGGCGGTGCTGGTGTTGGTGCGGGCTCTTCCGAACAGAAGAGTTGCAACAACATAAAAAGCAGCATTAATGTGTTATCATCACCGCCGCCGGAACCATATCCGCCGTGGACCTGACCGCCGCCAAGCAAGCCGCCTAAAAGGCCGGCAAACGGATCCTGGTTTGAAGTCTTGTTATTGCCGCCCAGGATCAAGTCCAGAAAATTAGGTTCTGCTTGATTTGTCTTAGCGGTTTGCTGGGTCTGTTGCGTTTTTGCAGTTGAGCCCGTTAATAGGGAAGAGAGAATACTTAAATCACTCATTACGAAAAACTCCTAACTCATACTTATTTATTCCTAACAAAGAAAAAGAGAGAGAATATTACGTATATGCATAAAAACAAATATTTTAAAAATTTGATGATTTATAAATTTTTTGTTAAGTAAAATCAAAAGCCCCCGAATCTTCAGACTCGGAGGCTTTGAAATGTGCGCTAAGACGTTTATGCCGTCACAACCACCTTATCATCACATGTACGGTGCTGTTCAAACGAGGTAATATTGCTCAGCGTGGTCTCGGCGATACTATCCAGGGCTTCCTGGGTAAAAAAGGCTTGATGGCCGGTTATTATCACATTCGGGAAGGTAAGGAGCCGGGTAAACGTATCATCCTGAATCACGTGGGAAGACAGATCCTCGAAAAACAGGTCGCCTTCCTCTTCATACACATCCAGCCCAACCGAACCGATATGGCCGGATTTTAATCCCTCGATCACGGCCTGGGTGTCTACAATGCCACCCCGGCTGGTATTAATCAGCATAACGCCCTTCTTCATCTTCTCCACGGCGGTGGCGTTGATGAGGTGGGCCGTTTCCGGGGTTAAGGGGCAATGCAACGTAATAACGTCGGACTGGGCGTACAGCGTGTTCAAGTCCACATAGCGGATTCCCAGTTCCTTCAATTCGGCGTTAGGGTGCTTGTCATACGCCAACACGTTGCATTCAAAACCGTTATTCAGGATCTTGGCGACAATGGCGCCGATTTTGCCGGTGCCCACCACCCCGACGGTTTTGCAATGGAAATCGAACCCCAGCAGCCCTTCCAGGGAGAAGTTGCCTTCTCGCACACGGTTGTAGGCCCTGTGGTATTTCCGCGAGAGGGTGAGCATCAGCCCCACGGTATGCTCCGCCACGGCGTGCGGAGAGTAGGCCGGAACCCGAACCACGGTTAAGCCCAGTTCCTCGGCCGCTTTCAGATCCACATTGTTATACCCGGCGCAGCGCAGGGCAATCAGCTTGGTGCCTTGCGAGGCCAGCTTGCGCAGAACCGGGGCGTCCAGGATATCGTTGACGAAAACGCACACCACCGGGTAATCCACTGCCAGGGATGCCGTGGATAGGGTTAAGTGCGATTCAAAATAAACCAGCTCATGCTGTGGCGTTCGGTTCCACTTGTCAAAAAACTCACGATCGTATGACTTTGCGCCAAAAACAGCAACTTTCACGGCTTACTCCTTCCTGACTTCCCTATTTGGACAAGGGAATCCTTTAACCGGACTGCTCAACCAGCCCTTCTTTCAATGCCTTTACGGCCACTTGCGTCCTATCGTCCACGGCCAGCTTTTGGATGATATTACAAACATGGGCCTTGGCAGTATGCGTTGTCACATCCAGGATCTGGGCAATCTCCTTGTTGCTTTTGCCATCCACAATCAGCTTCAACACTTCCTGCTCGCGATCGGTCAATTCAGTATTATATTTCTTCCGGGCCTGGATTGGTTTGCCTGGTTCGGGCATTTTGGCGCCGGGTACGGCTTGCATCACCACGCGGGCAATCGCCGGATCCAGCCAGATGGCCCCGTCCATCACCATTTCCATTACCTGGCACAGCCGGTCGATCTTGATGTCCTTCATGCAATAGGCATCGGCCCCGGCAGCCAGGGAGGCATAAATTTCCTCCTCCTCCTTGCGGGAGGTCAGCATCAAAATCTTCGCCTCCGGCAATTGCCGCTTGATTTCCAGGGTCGCCGTAATGCCGTCCATCACCGGCATCCCGATATCCATAAGGATAATGTCCGGCTTCACGTCCAATGCCATCTCCAGCGCTTGTGCGCCATTCTCCGCCTCACCCGCAACGGTAAAGGCCGGTTTCTCGTCTATGGCCATGCTCAGGCCGTAGCGCGCCAGCTCATGGTCTTCCGCTATCAGGACTTTTATCGTTTTTTCGGTAATCATCAAGCCAATTCCTCCAACGGCTGCCGAACAAGATGCAGGATGAAACGCGTCCCCTCACCGGGCCGGCTTTCCACCGCAATCGTGCCGCGATGCTGCTCCATAATCATACGGCAAATATACAGGCCCAACCCGGTGCCGATTTTTTTGCGGGTATGGTCGCCAATGTAATACCGCTCGAAGAGATGGGGCAGCGTGGCTTGGGGAATGCCGGGCCCGTTGTCTTCCACGCATAATTTCACGAAATCGGGTGCCGATTCGGCGGAGATACGGATTTCGCTTCCGTTAGGGATATTCTCCAGGGCATTGCCCAGCAGGTTGATTAAAACCCGCTTGAGCTGGTGGGAATCGGCAGGCACCACGAGCCCGGGATCGTCGATAAGGTTACGCAACGCAATCTGCTTGGCGTCCGCCAGGGTCGACAGTTCCTCAAAACAATTGGAAGCCAATGCCTGCAGGTTGACCGACTCCCAAAGGAGCTGGATTTTGCCGGCCTCGTACTGGTAGGTTTCCAAAAGCTGGTTTACCATCGTCAGCAGCCCGGCATTGCTGGAAAGCAGCCGTTCGGCCAGTGTCGCCAGCTTCTCCGGCAGCTTGTGCTTGTTGCTGATAAACAGTTCCAGCGCGCGCTCCTGCGCCACCAGGGGCGTGCGCAAATCGTGGGTCAGAGCGGAAATGAAGGTGCTTCGCAGCTTGTCGCTTTCCTGGAGCTGTTGCAAGGTTTCAGACAGCTTGAGGTTGGCTTCTTCCAGTTCCGCCGTACGCAGGTGGATGCGCTCTTCCATTTCCTCGTTAATCAAGCGGATTTCCTCTTCAACCCGCTTGCGGGCGGTAATTTCGTGCCTTATCGCAATGTATTGGTACGGCTTGCCCGCAGCATCCAGAAACGGCACGATGGTAGTATCCACCCAGTAGAACTGGCCGTTTTTGGCGCGGTTTTTCACTTCGCCGCGCCACACCTTGCCCTGGGTAATGGTGTGCCACATTTCCGCGAAAAAGGCAGATGGGTGATGCCCGGAATTGATAATACGGTGGGTCTTGCCCATCAGCTCCTCGCGCGTGTACTGGGAAATCTTGCAAAACGTGTCGTTGACGTAGGTAATGACGCCCTGGGCATCGGTAATAGCCACAATGGCGGATTCATCCAGGGCGTACTTGATATCCGCCAGCTCCTTGAGCGTTTGTTTCAAAGTTTCTTCCGCATCCCGCCGCTTGGAGAAATCGCGGGTAACCTTGGTAAACCCCAACAACGTTCCGCGCTCATCAAACATAGGGGTAATAATGGTGTTAACCCATAACGCTTGTCCGTTTTTCCGGATCCGGTAGCCTTCGTTTTCCACGCGGCCCTGCTTGAGCGCCTGTTTTAGCAGCATCCCGGGGATACCGGCGGCCTGATCGGGTTGCGAAAAGAAAATGGAATACGGCTTGCCAAGCACTTCCCTGGACGCATACCCCTTTAACCGTTCCGCCCCGGGATTCCAGGTCAGTATCAACCCGTCCGGATCCAGCATCACGATTTCCAGGCTGTCGATGCAATTGACCATCAGCCTGTAGTGGGCGTCCGAGATTAAAGCCGGGTTCAATGCCACCTCAATCGGTCTCTT
>CALAJO010000060.1 GCA_937922745.1 uncultured cyanobacterium | reverse complement strand
CAGACTGATCAGTCCGAATTCTATCTTTATATCCTATATAAGGATTTCCGCCGGTGGATCCTTCAGAAAGCGGATCCCTGTCCTGTCGATTCATTTGCGTTCGCTTCCTGTTCAGTAATTAATCCTTCGTCTAAAAACACGGGAGCTGTAAAAAGCCGCCAAAAGCAGCAAGTGGCGATAGCGAGCCCAACTTTTTTTAAACAATTTTTTGATCTGAAAAATGCGAAATACACTAAACAATGGAGCCCGCATTTTGGAACCACTCGTATGATACGAGTATGAGAAACAAAGTGAAACCGCAAACCGCGGCCGCTCCCCGGCCACGTCATACTTCTAAACAGGCGTCCTACAACGATCTGGATCTCGCCAACTGGAGAGAATACGACCATATCCTGACAGACAGCCTTTGGGTCATCCCGTCACGGGAGCGTTCTTCCGGGCACCGCCTGGATTACCATGGCAACTGTGTCCCGCAGATTTTGACCCAGATGCTGCACCGCTACACCAAGGCAGGCGATACGATGGTCGATTTCTTCCTGGGTTCCGGCACCTCCGCTATTGAAGCGCACCAGATGGGCCGCAACTGTGTAGGGATCGAAATCCAGCCCCGCATGGCCGATTATGTGCAAGGCAAGCTGGATGAGCTGGGCGCTGCCCAAAGCACCCGCATCATCAACGGGGACAGCAGTGACAAAATTTGGACCGGTAAGAAAGTACGCGATGCCCTGAAGGAATTCGGGCAGGAGCAGAGCCAGTTTGCTTTCCTCCATCCGCCTTACGCCGATATTATCCGCTTTTCCACGCTGGAAAACGATTTATCCAACGCCGAATCCACCGAGGCCTTCCTGGACGGGTTTCAGCAAGTGGCCGAGCTGGCGTTCGACACCTTGCAAAAAGGCCGCTTTGCCGCCCTGGTCATTGGCGATAAATACACCAACGGCGAACTGATCCCACTGGGCTTTTATTGTATGGAGCGGATGAACCGCGCCGGCTTCAAGACCAAATCCATCATTGTGAAGAATATGACCGGCAACGAGCGGGGCAAGGGCCGCATGACCAACCTGTGGCGCTACCGTGCCCTGGTTGGGGGCTTCTACCTCTTCAAGCACGAGTACGTCATCGTCTTCCAAAAGCCCTAAGCCTTTTGCTACTCCGTCTGATTAGGTGTCCAGCAGGAGTGCTTTGGCCTCTTGTACCAGGCGGGCATGCGTATCAGGCTGAGAGGGATTATAGCGGTTCTTTAAGCGAAGTTCACTGTCAATCAACTTCAGCATGCCGATGAATAAGAGGTCGAATTGGAGGGTATTTTCTCCAAATGGAAAATGTAACGTATTCTGGTTGTTTATTCCGGTAATCGAGAGCCCACAGGATTTTTCTGGAGAATATGAGTTGCTCATATTGATTTCGGATTGCCCGATACGGCCTTTATAGTTGTCGTCATTAATGGCTTTCCAATCCACTTTACCCTCTATGATGTTGCGCAAGATGGCTTTAAGCATGGCGGCCTCAATTTCCTGGAATGGGTTATTTGATGGTGGCCCGCTAACCTGCGCCAATTCCTTCATATTTTTTCCAAACCCCGCACCGCGAAAGGTTTCCTTAATGCTCCAGTTTGCAGTTTTAGTGAGATCTGATGGGGGAGTAAAGGTTAAAGCATAAGCACGAGAAGTATGATTCTCCGGGATAAAGAGCGTTTGCGATTGTGTCTTCCAATCGTATTCCAATTTAAAAAATGAGTCTTTAGCGGTATTCACCTCCGAGAGAATACGGCTCAACAGCCATTTCATCACCGCCGGATCTTCCGTGCCGAATCGAAGGGCTTGGCTTTTAGGTGGCATGGGTTGCCGAATCCCATACCGGCCGACTGAAGCAATGGTCATCATCATCCAAATATCCCGAATGCTCACTTTACCCCAGAATAAAGTGCGTCAATTCCGGAAATTGCGTATCCTGTTGCGGCCAATTTTAAAAACGGAGAAATCCATTATCCATTGACGATGGTGCCGCCGTTGGGATGCAGTATCTGGCCGTCCATGTAGGAGGCGTCATCCGATGCGAGGAAGACATAGCTCGGGGCCACTTCCTCCGGCTGGCCGGCCCGTTTCATCGGCACATTGGCGCCAAACTCGGCCACCTCCTCTTCCGAGAAGGTCGAGGGAATCAGCGGTGTCCAGATGGGGCCGGGCGCAACGCCATTGACACGCACTCCCTTTTCAACCAAGGCTTGCGAGAGCGAGCGGGTAAAGGCCACAATGGCCCCTTTGGTCGAGGAATAATCCAGCAGCATGGGGCTGCCTTTGTAAGCCGTAACCGAGGTGGAGTTGATGATGCAGCTGCCCGGCTTAAGGTGCGGTAAAGCCGCCTTGGTGAGGTAAAAGAAGGCGAACACATTGGTTCGGAATGTCCGCTCAAGCTGCTCGGCCGTAATGTCTTCCAGCGATTGCTGGGGATGCTGTTCGGCGGCGTTGTTAATCAGGATGTCCAGCTTGCCGAAGCGCTTGACGGTTTCGTCAATCACCCGTTGGCAAAAGGTTTCATCCCCCAAGTCGCCGCTAATCAAGTGGCATTTCCGGCCAAGTTCTTCCACCAGCCTTTTGGTTTCTTCCGCATCCTGATGCTCATTGAGGTACACGATGACACTATCGGCCCCTTCCTTGGCGTAAGCCACCGCCACGGCGCGGCCAATCCCACTATCGCCGCCCGTGATGATGGCTATTTTGTTCAAGAGTTTGCCGCTGCCGCGGTATTTGCTGTCGTCTGCCTGTGGGCGCGGTGTCATATCCGCTTCGATGCCAGGGCGTTGCTCCTGGTGCTGGGGTGGAAATTGCTGTTTTTGCTGGGTTTCTGTAGAAGCCATCGAACGTTACCTCTTACCTTTCTCACAGATGTGATGTCATTTTAGAATGCCTGCGCTGCAAGGCCATACCCGATGCAGGCAGTCTTTACAGAGAATCCGCCACGTGTTTAGGCGCATCTTAAATGCAGGTTGCAATGCAAACCGGGAGAACGCATAATAGCGGGGTATATCGGCAATCAATAGCGAATGGGCCCATGATCAAAGACCAAATTCTTCAAACCCTGCAAGCCTCTTTAAAATCCCAATCCGGTAAGTTGAATCTGGAGGGCGCCAACGGCAATGTGCCCCGGTTGAATATCGAACGCCCGCGCCAGGCCGATCATGGGGATTATGCGGTGAATGTTTCGCCATTGGCCAAGGTTGCGCGGATGGCCCCGCCGCAAATTGCCGCCATTGTCGCCGAAGGGTTTGCCCAAGCCGGTTGGACGCCGAATATCATCGGTGGGTTCCTTAATTTTAGCGTCGGCGAGCCGCAACTGATTGACGCCTTAACTCGCATTGCCATGCAGGACAAGCCCGGCCGGAACGAGTCCATGAAAGATATTCGCTGTTTGCTGGAGTTTGTGTCGGCCAATCCCACGGGGCCGCTCCATATCGGTCATGGTCGCTGGGTCGCGCTTGGAGACTCCCTAGGCCGGATTTTCCGCCATTGCGATGCGCAGGTGACGCACGAGTTTTATATCAACGATGCCGGCAGCCAGATGTTTAATATTGCCAATTCCATCTGGTACCGGGCTTTGGAAATCCTCGGAACCGGGGCGAAGTTCCCGACGCCAGAGGAGGGAAAGCCTTTTCCGTTTTATCCCGGAGACTACGTGATTGAAATGGCTCAGGAATTTATCCAGACCCATCGGGAGGCCTTGTTTCAGTGGGATAACCCGGCGCATGTCGCCCCAAAAGAAGCCATTGAAGCCATCAGCGATTATGCAAAGGAGTCCATGCTGGCCCAACAGCGTCAGCTGATGGAGACTTGCCGCTTGACGTTTGATGTGTGGTACTCGGAGAAATCGCTGCATGCGGCGGGCCGCGTGGTGGACGTGATTGAAAAACTGAAGGCCAGGGGCGTGACTTACGAAAAAGACGGCGCGCTCTGGTTTGCCTCCACGCAGTTTGGTGACGATCAGGATCGGGTGTTGGTGAAATCCGACGGGAGTTACACTTACCTCACAGCCGATATCGCTTACCACGAAGACAAATATGCCCGGAACGACGGCTTTTACAACCTGCTTATCAACATCTGGGGCGCGGATCACCATGGGTATATCCCGCGGATGAAGGCGGCCATGGCGGCGCTGGGCCATAACCCGGACCAGTTGGAGATTGTGCTGGGCCAGTTGGTGAACCTGCTGATTGAAGGGGAACGCACACGGATGGGCAAGCGTAAAAAGATGCTGACCCTGCAGGAACTGGTGGATGAAGTGGGCGTTGATGCCCTGCGCTTCTGGATGGTATCCAAGAGCCAGGACACCACGCTGGACTTTAACGTGGATCTGGCGGCGTCCGCTTCCGACGAAAACCCGGTGTTTTACGTGCAGTATGCGCATGCCCGTTGTGCCAGCATCGTTCGCAACGCCTTTCAGCCCCGGTTTGATACGGTGGACAAAAAGGAACTTCCGCCGTTATTGACCGAAGCGCAGTGGGACAGCTTTCTCGGCAGCTTGACGCCCGACGCCATGGCGACGCTGTTTGCGTCGCTGGAAAACGACCCGGCCAAGGCAGCGTTGCGGGAGTTGATCCTGAAAATGGACGGCTTTGAGGATCGCGTGGAAGAGGCGGCCCGTTTACGCTCGCCGCACATTATTGCCCGCTATACGCAGGATCTCGCCGCGGACTTTCACCGGTTTTACAATGTCTGCCGCATTTTAGTGGCCGATCCCCAAACCACCATGATGCGCCTCGTCATTATTTACGCCCTCAAGCGTGTCTTCGGCCAAGCCCTGGATCTCTTAGGCGTTTCCGCCCCAGATAAGATGTAAGGCTACATTGCAATAAATAATCATTCTTTAAAACTGAAAATAGATAAAAGGCTGAGCAGCAGTTTGTAGCATTACCACACTTAAAAGAAAAATTGCACAAGCAATAGGTACTTTATACCAATATGGAAGTGGCCGATATAATGAGGCTGCAAGATCCATTATCCAAGGACCAGTAAAGCAACATGCTAAAAGAAACAACATCTGTGCAAGAATGATTGGTTCGTGAAAAGCATTTGCTAAATTAGAAAAGAGCTGTGGAAATTGACCCATTTTCTGTAACATTATCCATGCAGTTTGTAGGTCAGGAGCACGGAAAAAGACCCAACCTACAACAACCAGAGAAAACGTTAATAGAATGCTTCCGAAATGATAGAAGGGATTGTTTAAGACGCTCAATTTAAAAAAATTAGCTCTAATCTTTTTAAAAGTATGATAGATGGCGAGAAGAATTCCATGGAAGCCGCCCCAGATAATATACGTCCAACCTGCGCCGTGCCAAGCACCGGCTATAAGCATCACAGCAATTAAAGTACAAGCCGTCTTCAGTAGACTGCCATGAGAGCCACCTAATGGAATATATAAATAATCCCTTATCCACCGTGAAAGAGAGATATGCCATCTTTCCCAAAAGTTACTGATATTTGTTGCTAGAACTCATCCGGTAATTCTCTTCAGAATCAGAACGGCAGAAGCGAGTTGCCAAAAGGCTTCATAGAACTTGGCATATCGTTCATAGCGGATTTCCAATTTTCTAAATTTTCCCATCCAGGCAAACGTCCGTTCGACA
>CALAJO010000059.1 GCA_937922745.1 uncultured cyanobacterium | reverse complement strand
CCTGGCGCATTTTATTCCCAATCTGATGGCGTTGATTATCTTGACGGCCACCATTACGGTGCCCCGCGCCATCCTCACCGAATCCACCCTAAGTTTTGTTGGCCTGGGCGTTGCGCCCCCCTTTAGCAGCTGGGGCACCATGATTAACGACGGCTGGCAGATGATCCGGATTGCGCCTCACCTGGTGATTCTGCCGGCGATGTTTCTGTTTATCACCATGCTGGCGCTCAACCTCCTTGGCGATAGCCTGAAGGAGCGGGTTGGGCGGCGTGGCTAACGGATCTTAAGAACTCCCTTAACCAAGGGATACGAAATGACGATGGGTGCGCTTAGGATCAAGAGAAATCGCCTTTGACCGATACGGTATTATGATGAACCCATCGGATCTGATACGAAAACATCTTTTGCCGGTTATTGCGGGCGCAATGCCGGTTGCTGTGCTGGGCGGCCTTGGCTTTTTGTTCCTGCATGCCATTAACCTTTACTGGATGGGGTTTTTATTTCTTCTGGGCGGCGCCATTGCCGGGTTTTTGACGCAGTACGACGAAGACGTGGACCATCGCGGCACAAACGGGGTCGCCTTGATGATCCTGGCCTGGTATGCCTACATTATGCTGGCAAAAGTCATTTTCCCTGATGGGGCGGGTTTAAGCGACTATGTTTTCAAGGTTATGGGCGCCAATATCATCAACGGCTTTGCGATTGCCGTGGGGGTATTCGCCGGAGATAAGGCCAAGGACGCGCTATCCAATAAGGTTATGCCAGCCCAACCACAAAAGAGAACCCCCGTTGCAAAGACGTCATCGGCTCCCTATCCTACGCACCTGATGCCGATGAACCAACGCAACGCCTTTAATTCCTTTCGCCAGGCCAACGATAAAAAGTAGAGCGATTATAGCGTTCAGACAGAGAGCAATTCCTAGTTTTAAGTGCAATATCAAGCAGTTGAGCCTTACTCTTCGGGAAGTGTTGTGAACTCTTCAATTAAAGTGCCCGTTCCTGGCTTTGGCTTTAAGTCCGGCGATAATACGTTACTGCAACCAACAAAGTCCCATATACCCCCTATTTCCTGCTTTGTTTTGTTGATAGTCTTTTCAAACAAATTAATTTTAAAATTATCAACCCACTCCTCTACGCCTAAAAAATTAGGCCACAAAGGGTCATCTTCTTGGGAGAGGGTCACTCTCTTTTCAAACAGCCCCGTATCAAGAGCAGCTGCTGTTTGTGCAAAATATAAACAAGTCTGTTCCACATTAAAACCCATAGCCATGCCTCCTAAAGATCAATAAAATGAATCTTAAATGGATTAAAACAAGCCAAAAGGTAAAATATCTTAAACTTGTATTAAATATCTACCAGGCTTGAATCACGAACTTGAGTCACCGCCGCCACCTGAGAATCGAATAGTCTTAAGTACGCCTTTTAGCCTCTGCTAGGATGATATCCATAGCGTATTGACGCTTGCATGCGGCTATATATGTTACAGGTAATAAAATCCCTGGCGGGGAGGTCATCGCCTAGCAGCCAAAATAGCCACAGAATCAGCGTTTTTGGCAATCATTAAACTTTCATTAATGCCCTTTACTTTGCTGCTGACGTTATTTATATAATTTGGTGAAAACGCAATGTAGTTCGTTATCAGTTTAGACATAGGAGAATCATATGCCTGCAACTGCTACCAAGCAAAACATCAAGCCCCTTCACGACAAGGTGGTTATTGAGATTGATAATTCCGCAGCCGAGCAAACCGCCGGTGGTATTTACATCCCCGATACCGCACGTGAAAAACCCCAGCAAGGTATTATTGTTGCAGTCGGCCCGGGTCGGTTCAACGAGAATACCGGCAAACGGGAAGAAATGAGCGTTAAGGTAGGGGACAGAGTTCTCTTCCAAAAATACGGCGGAACCGACCTGAAAATGGAAGACAAGGAATACAAAATCCTGTCTGAGCGGGATATTCTCGGCATCCTCGAGTAATCCTCCCAGGTTTCATCGTTGTAATTGCATTACTGTGGAAGAAGAAAGGACATTAGATTATGGCAAAGCGTATTCTGTTTGAAGAAGAAGCCCGCCGGGCATTAGAAGAAGGCATAGATATAGTTGCCGATACCGTGAAGACTACCTTGGGCCCCAAAGGTCGCAACGTTGTTCTCGAGAAGAAATTCGGCGCGCCGCAAATCGTTAACGATGGCGTCACCATCGCCAAGGAAATCGAATTGGATAATCACGAGCAAAACGCCGGTGCGCAGCTCATCCGCGAAGTCGCCTCCAAAACCAACGACGTAGCCGGTGATGGAACCACCACTGCCGCCGTTCTGGCCCAGGCCATCGTTCACGAAGGCTTGAAAAACGTGGTTGCCGGCGCCAACCCCATGGGGATTAAGCGTGGTATCGACAAGAGCGTCGAGTTCGTTGTGGCTGAAATCAAAAAGCAAGCTCGCCCGGTTGAAACCAAGGAAGCGATTGCCCAGGTTGCCAGCCTCTCCGCAGGCAACGACCGCAAAGTTGGCGAGTTGCTCTCCGAAGCGATGGAAAAAGTGGGCAAAGACGGTGTCATCACCATCGAAGAATCCAAGTCCATCGGCACCAACCTTAAAGTGGTTGAAGGAATGCAGTTTGATAAAGGCTACATCAGCCCCTACTTCGTTACCGACAGCGAGAGAATGGAAACCGTCCTCGAGGACGCCTTCATTCTGTGCGTTAACAAGAAAATCAACCTCGTCTCCGACCTCGTGCCCATCCTCGAACACGTTGCCAGAGAAGGCCGCGGCTTGTTGCTGATTGCCGAGGACGTTGAAGGCGAAGCGCTTGCAACCCTGGTTGTCAACAACATGCGCAAAGTCATCCGCGCTGTTGCCGTTAAAGCCCCTGGCTTCGGCGATCGCCGCAAAGCCATGATGGAAGATATCGCCATTATGACCGGTGGCCAGCTCTTTACCGAAGATCTCGGCGTGAAGCTGGAAGACGTAGCGCGCCAGAACTTCTTTGGGAAAGCCCGCCGCGTAACCGTAACCAAGGAAAACACCACCATCGTGGTTGATGACACCACCAAGGAAAGCGTTGAAGCTCGCGTGAAGCAAATCAAGCGCCAAATCGAAGACAGCGACAGCGAATACGATAGAGAGAAACTCCAGGAGCGTCTGGCGAAGCTCTCCGGCGGTGTTGCCGTTATCGAAGTGGGTGCGGCCACAGAAACCGAACTCAAAGACCGCAAGTTGCGCCTGGAAGACGCCCTCAACGCAACCCGCGCCGCGATCGAAGAAGGGATCGTCCCAGGTGGTGGAACCACGCTGCTCAAAATCCAGAAGAGCCTCAGAGAGTTCTCTCAATCCCTGGAAGCTGAAGAGCGCGTTGGTGCTGAAATCCTGTATCGCTCCCTCGAGGCTCCCTGCCGTCAAATCGCTGACAACGCAGGTGCCCGTGGCGAAGTTATCGTTGAGAAAGTCAAGGAACTCGGCCCGGATATGGGTTACGACGCTTACAACGACGAGTTCGTCAACCTGTTCGAAAAAGGCATCGTAGACCCGGCGAAAGTAACCCGCAGCGCGCTGCAAAATGCCGCCAGCGTTGCCGGTCTGCTCCTCACCACCGAGGCCCTCGTGGTTGATCTGCCCGAGAAGAAGTCCGCTATGCCTGCCGGGATGCCCGGTGGTATGGACGACTACTAGGAAGCAGCAGTCGAATACTCATTGCTCCGTTTCCCTCCGGAGCTTACAGAGTCCAGAAGCCCAGCCCCTCCGGCTGGGCTTCTCCTCATTTCAAGCCATTTTCTCAGGGTTTAATGCTGCTTGAGAAGCGTTTAATAAAACGGCATCTTTATCTCAAAAATTGGTATTCAAACGCTTCCAATAAAGCAGACCACAAGCGCCTTTGGGCCCTCTTTATTAAATTTCCTTAACATTGATTGAACATTTGTTTTACTTAATCTTTATAATTTGCTAATCTAATTACAGGTCGTCAGCAGCCCAACTTCTAAAAAGCAATCAGAGCTGGGATACTGACGAAGGGAGCTGGGGGTTACACACCAGGTTGGACATTTTTATCAAGAGGGGAACTTAGGTCAAGCTAGTTCCAAAGCGAGGAGGAGGTTCGGGAAAAACTGAATCTCCTTTTTCTTTTTCTCTCACCCGCACAAGCGGGTGTTTAAAATTGTCTGGCCCTACCGGGAGTGAGATAACGGCATGGATGGGGTGGAGGATGGCGCTTTACCGGCCGAAACTTCCGCCTCATCGGGATTGATAACCGGCACCTGGATATAGTACCTGTCAGGCAGGTACTGGTACTGCTTGCGAGTTAAAGAAATGGGATGGCCCGGCTTTACCGGCAACATCAGGTTCTGGTTAATCAGCACTTTGCCCAAATCCTTGCATTGCAGGCCGATATCATCAATCTCCTTGCCGCTGCTGGTAATCAATGTCCTGGCTTGTGCCTTAAATGCCTTAATGGAGCCGCCACGACCCACGTAATGGCAGCTATCCTTGTTGGTAACCGGGTGCTTCATATCGTTGATACCAAGCCCTAAAAGGCCAAAGGCCAGCACCAGTGGCGAAAACATCCAGAAAAGCTTGTGTTTTGTTGAAATCATTGCGGTTCATCCCCTTATGGTTCCGGCAATATTGTACCCGGAAATCGGGTGAGACGGGTAGCGAACTTATGCCGTGGCCGGATGCTGCTTCGGCTGAAGCAGGCGCTCGATCTCATCGGCGCCGGGCGTCACGTTAACCGACTTCTCGGAAACATAGTTGACATGGCCGGGATAGCTGTTGGGTATCTTACGGACATAGCGCGCCTTGGTATAAACAATGGGAACATTCACGCTATGCCGGGCCTTGCTGAACCAGGCCGCGAGCAAGGCAGCTTCCAGCAGGGTCTGGTCGGGCATCTCACGCTTGTCCGTCTTTACCAGCACGTGGGAACCGGGAATGAGATGGGCATGGAGCCACACATCCTCGGGATGCGCCAGTTTTCCAACTAACTGGTCATTCTGGAGGCCGTTGCGCCCGATCAGGATAGTCATCCCGTCTGAGGATATGACGCTCAACGGCTGTGACGGCTTTTGCTGTTTACCCTTCTTTCGGGTTTCGAGCGGTTGCATCCATCCCTGGGCTTCCAGATCCTCCCGGATTGAAGCCAGCTCATCGGGGCTGGTGGCCATCTCGATGGCAGAGGCTAGCTCCTGGATAAACGCCAGTTGGCTGTTGAGTTGTTGGGACTGCTCCTCGGCCATGCGGGCGCGTGCTTGCCCTTTTTTGTAGCGGCGGTAGTATAGCTGGGCGTTCTCGCTAAGGGACAGGTTTATGTCCAACTCCACCTTTACGGGCTGCATCGTTTCATAATCTTCCAATTCGATGATATGGCCTTGCGGTTTCCGGTTCTCGCTGACAGCAATGGTCAGCAGGTCGCCAAACTTGCGAAGGCGCTGTAAGGCCTCCTCGTCGGTCTTCTCCAGTTCCTTCATCCGCTTCTGGAATTTCTTTTCCTGGTTTTTCAGCACTTGCATCAGTTGGTGCTTGATGTTCTTGAGCTTGTCTAATGCAAGGTGCCCCACAAAAAATTGCTGGATCATCCGGTTTACTGTGCCACAAGCCTCCCAGTCCGCCCGGCCTTCGTAACCGGGATACAGGGAGAAACGCCCCAGGTCGGCCCGGATAGCGGGATACAGGTGTATTCCCTGCATCAGCTCCATCAGGATATTGTAGCAACGCTCCGGGGTAGGTTCGTTCTCCAGGATATCTCCAAGGATGGCTTTGCCCATTCCTGAGAAATGACATGTCAAGGCATCCACTGGCGAAAGCCCTTGCTGGAGCGCCTGCCGCATCACCGCGGACACTTCCAACTGAAAGGCCTGGGAAAGCGGCGGTTGCTTCGGTTTAGGCGGTGGCGCATAGGGGTAGCCCACGCTGATTTCCCGCTGGCTGCTCATCTGCTCCGATACCCCGTGCGCACAGCCAATAATGGTCTGCAGTTCCTCGTCGTACAGGATGATGTTGCTGTGTTTACCCATCAATTCCAGCGAAAGCACCAGCTGAACCTGCTGGCCGAGTTCGTTGTAGTTTTCCATGTGAATGTTCAGCACCCGCTCATCCGGAAGCGTTTTGACCTGCTTGATGCGGGCGGAGGTAAGGTGCTTGCGAAGCACCATGCAGAAGTTCGGGGCTTTTTCCGGGAAAGTCAGGAATGGGGTATCCTTCACCAGCACGCAAAAGGCATACTGCGGATGCACATTAATGTAGAGCTTCTGCCGGCTGGCCTCGCCGCCGACCCACAGGTGGAGCAGAACTTCGTTATGGTTAGCCTGCTGAATCTTGTTGATCTTGCCATCGGCCAGCTTAAGATCCAGCTCTGCAGCCAGGTGCTTTAGCGTCAAGGCGTCGATGGGTTGCATAATACGGCTCTATTGCGATTCCTGGATGCGCTTGATAAGGCTGGTCGTGCTGCGGCCTTGCACCATCGGCACAAAAGCCATGCGAGCGCCAATATCCTTGAGTAGCTGGGCTTCTGGCAGGGTTTCCTCGTTGTAGTCGCCGCCTTTTACATGCACATTCGGCCGGATGCGTTGCAGCAATTCAACCGGGGTTTCCTCGTCAAAAAAGGCTACGTAATCCACACAAGCCAGGCCGGCCAGCATTTCAGCCCTTTCATCCTCAGGCACAATGGGCCTGTTTGGGCCTTTAAGACGCTTAACGGATTGATCGGTGTTGAGCAAAACTACCAGGGCGTCACCATGTTCTCGTGCGGCTTGAAGGTAGCGCAGATGGCCCACATGCAGCACGTCAAAGCAGCCATTCGTGGTGACGACAACCTTGCCGTCCTGCTTCAACGTATCAATGGTGTCCACCAGCGCATCCGGTGAGAGAACCTTCCGACTTACCATTACCGTTTCCTGCATGAGAGGTTATTCTTTTCCTTTGGCGGTTGGCGCTGCCGATTGCGGCTGCGGGCTGCCGGCCACGCTCTCGAAATTATACTCCGGTTCGATTTCAATCTTGGCTTTTTTCTTCTGCTCTTCAAGCCAGCTTTCCATCACCTGGTTTTTGCGTTGGCTCTCCAAAATGCTGGCAATCTGGCTCTTGGCTTCTTCATACGTCTTACTGTCAGCCGCCTTGCGATCCACAACCTGGATAATATGGAATCCGAAGGGGCTCTGCACCAGCCCTTCGTGGATTTGGCCCGGCTTGGTGGCAAACGCGGCCTGCGAGAAAGTGGGAACCATCACTTCCCGAGAGAAGTATCCCAGGTCGCCGCCGCTTTGGGCGCTGCCTTCGTCATCGGAATTTTTGCGGGCAATCTCCTCGAACTTGTCCGGCTGTGCCTTGACCTGGGCATAGAGATTCTCGGCGCGCTTACGCTTGTCGGCCAGCGTCTTCTGAACCTGGGCTTCCACGTCGGCGGGCTTGGCATCACCGGATAGTTTGGCAGCCTGTTCCTTTGCCGCTTCCGGGTCTGCCTTTACCAAAATATGACGGGCACGGACTTTTTCCGGCTCATCAAACTGCTTGGCATTGGCCTTGTAGTAAGCCTGGATGTCGGACTCGGAAACCTTCACCTTGTCGCCGCCCACGGCTGTCACAACCTTATCTTTCAACAACTGGTTGCGAAGCTCTTCCTTGAAGTCCGCGACCGTCATTCCCAATTTCTTCAACTGGTCTTCAATGGCTTTTTCGCCACCCATCTGCTGGACATGCGTATCATAGGCCTTGTCCACTTCGGCATCTGTTACCTTGAGATCCCGCTTCTCGGCTTCCTGAGCCACCAGGCTGTTGAAGATGAGGTTTTGCAGGGTCAACTTCTTAAACATATCCTGCATGGGCTTATACTTCTCGTCTTCCATGGTAGACGGATCAAGGTTCATGACCTTGAGCATGCGGTTATAATCTTCCTCAAACTCCTTTTCGGTAATCACGTCGTTATTAACGGAGGCGACTTTTTCCCCCTGCATAGGCTGGCCACTGCACCCGAAGAATAGAAGCAGGCTGGCGAAACCGCTGGTAATTGCCAAGGTAAGATGTTTGTTCATGTCGTCTCCTCAATATCCGGAATGGTAACGATACCTTAACCTAACCATAAATAGGGCTGTGAATAAAGTTGGGGTTGGTGTCCAAGCAATCATGCAAGTGCTTGTCGTCGATTGCTTAAACCCATTATGACACTGATTACGTCAATGCTTCTAATCATACGGTGATGGGCCGTTTTACAGGGGCTTTTCATGTGGGGATGGGTTTGTGCTATAGTACGAGATTATGAAGCGCATCTCTCTGGATATACGAAGAAAGGAATGTCTTTAAAATGCAAGTTATTCTGGTGAAAGATATTGATAGCCTCGGCGAAAGCGGTGAAGTTTGTAATGTTTCCGATGGCTATGCCCGTAACTTTCTCTTCCCGAAAGGGTTTGCTGTAGAAGCGACCGCTGGCGCCCTGAAAGATCTTGAGATACGCAGTGAGCGGATTCGCCTGAAGGCCGAGAAGAAACATCAGGAAGACCAGGCCCGTGCAGAAAAGGTTATGGCTGTTGGCACGCTAACGCTGGCTGCCAGGGCAGGTGAACATGGCAAACTCTTCGGTGCGGTTACCACAAAAGAACTCTCCAAGCTGATTGCCCAGAAAACCGGGATGGAAATTGATCGCAAGGCCCTTCGCCTGAACCACCCCATCAACCGCCTGGGTGAATATGAGCTGGAAATTCGTTTTTCGCCTCGAGTGCAAGCCACCTTGCCGGTTAACGTTGTTGCGGATGATGATGCCGCAATGGATGCCGACTTTCAATAAGCTTCTTTCGCTTTAAACTTTTAAACCGCCTGGTTGTTTGTATCAGGCGGTTTTAGTTTGGGTGTTAAAAATTCATAAAATGCATTTGGTTTGGGCAATCGATAGAAGCTTTTTGTTTTAATTTAAATAGCATTTCTATGTTGTTGATATCGATGAGATAAAAGAAACGGTCTGAGGAGGCTCAATCCATGACGCGCAGGGAGACACGCAACCGCAGAAGCGGGACGATGTCCCAGAACCGAATGATTCGACTGACAAGGCTTTTAGGGGTCGAAAAAACGCCAAAAATCCTAGAGAAGAGAAACACAATTGCCTCAAACCTGGATGCCATCCGTAGTTTACGGAAGCGCCAGTTTTAGTCTGCTGGATACACTTGCGCCATTGGCTACGGTATGATGCTGATGTTATAGCACCTTAAGAGCAGCGGATGACCGAAGATAACCTGACGTTTGTAAATGCCGACCTGGTAGCCTGCACCCAGTGCGACCGGTTGTTAGGCTGGTGCCGGCAAGTGGCGCAGGAGAAGGTCAAGCGCTTCCAGAGTGAAACTTACTGGGGAAAACCTGTCCCCAGCTTTGGTGACCCTGAGGCAAGGCTCTTGGTTGTAGGATTGGCACCGGCAGCCCACGGAGCAAATAGAACCGGGCGAATGTTTACCGGGGATCGCAGCGGGGAATGGTTATATCGGGCGTTGTATCGGGCGGGCTTTGCTAACCAGCCCCAATCCATCCATGCAGATGATGGCTTGCAGTTGAATGACGCTTACATTACGGCGATAGCCCATTGCGCCCCACCGGAAAATAAACCCACCCCGCTAGAGATTGCAGCATGCCGCCCTTTCCTTAAGCGAGAGCTGACCTGTATGCAGCGGCTCAAAGTCATTGTCGCCCTGGGAAAGCTGGCCTTTGATCAGGTTCATTCAGCATGGCATGAAACGCATTTCGATGCATTGAAGCCGAAGCAGGCCCGTCCTAAGTTTGGCCATGGTGTTGAGACCCAACTGGCCGAGCAGGTTGTCCTGATTGGCTCTTATCACCCCAGTCAGCAGAACACCTTTACCGGCAAGCTTACGGAGCCGATGTTGGATGCCATTTTCAGCCGTGCCAAGGAAATGATAGATACACCTGATTAAACAAAAGCTTTATTATTTCTTAAGCATTTAACATCGGAGCCGAACCGCTGGGTTTTATGCATGTAAGGGGAATTCAATTTTAGGTAAGGGGACTCAGAGGGGATTTGTATGACGACCAGCGAAATGATTTGCTCCATTCACGAGGAATACCGCCGCATTGTGGAACTCAACCATGCGTCCAGCCTGGCGCTTGAGGAATCCTTAAAGATGCTTCAGACGATGAGCGGCTACCAACCTGCCCAACGGCTTGTGGATCAAACCTTTATCAACTTCGAATAGCCGGGTTCACTTGGCAATCATGAGCCCGGCCACTGCGGAATCCTGAACCGAGGCGCTGCCGATTCTCGGATTGCTCACGCCCAGCGTGGTGCCAGATGCGCCACCAATTGCGTAAACATCATTCGTGGCAGTGCCCCAATGAAAGGTTCTTTCGGTCTGGACAGTCGGGACACCGGTGAATGCGCCATGCAGGTTAAAGTTGCCCACGAAAACATCCAAACCAGCCTGGTTGGGATTGTCCTTGCCATTCGTATCAATGCAGATGACGTAATTCTGGCTTTGATTGTGTGTAGGGTGGTTGTAAGGCAGCGAGTCAAAGTCCGCGCCGCTATTCAGCCCGGTTACCACAATCCCGTCCTGGAACTGAATCCAGCCATTGGCAGCGTTGGCCTGGTTCGGATCGACACATGGATGCGAAGCGCCCAACAGTGTCGCCGCGCTACCAGGACCTTTATCCAGCACGTTTAAGGAACCTTCGATATTGGTATAAAGCGTAGAGCCGGGCCCGTAAACAATCCCAGCGCTATACGTATTATGATCCTGCATCTTTTTGTTATAAAAGGCCTGTTCCAGCGTTGTAATGGCTTCCGTTACCTTGGAAGACGTCTCTTTGGTGGACATAGTCGATAGCAGCTTGGGAATGGTGAAGGCCGCAATAATACCCAACAGTGCCAGCGCAATCAGCAATTCCGCCAGTGTAAAGCCTGCTTGTTTCCTATGCCCTTGGAATAAACGCGCTTGCCGGTTCAAAATGCTGTCCTTCCAACAATCATCACTCATTTGTATCGATTCATCGCATTAAAAGTTCAGCGAACTCTATCTTACTGTAAAATAACTTTACAACCCATGGCATCATACAGGCAGTCATTCCTTTAGATGGTGGAGCATTGCATGAAGCTGACCCTTGGTCATTTATATCCGGATCATCTTAATATTTACGGCGATCGCGGCAACATTCTGGCCTTATATCAGCGCGCTGCCTGGCGTGGCATTGAAATGACCGTAAAAGGACTGGGGCCGGGCGACCCGGTTGACCCGGATGAGGTGGATATTCTCTTTATAGGTGGCGGCCAGGATACGCAACAGGTTAAAATCTGTGCGGATTTGCAGGGCGTCAAGCAAAAAGGCATCGTAGAATCCGCGGCCAGCGGTGTAGTGATGCTGGGCATTTGCGGCGGCTACCAGCTGATGGGACATTATTACAAACCGCACGATGGCGATAAGCTGCCAGGGCTCAGCTTGATTGATGCCTATACTGTGGCGGGCTCCAAGCGGTTTATCGGCAATGTCAGCATTCGCAGGCCGGATGGCTCCACCGTAGTGGGGTTTGAGAATCATAGCGGCCTTACCTATCTTGGCGAAGGCGTGGCGCCTTTGGGCCATGTGCTGACCGGGTACGGCAACAATGGCTCGGATGGGATGGAAGGCGCCGTTGTGGGGAATTTGTACGGAACATATCTGCATGGATCCCTGTTGCCGAAGAATCCCGCCCTTGCCGATGAGATGCTGCTTAAGGCGATCCAGAGACGTTACGGCACTCACATCGCGCTTGCAGAACTGCCGGAGGATACGCTTGAGATAAAGGCGCACCAAAAGGCCCTGGCATTTAAGGCTTAAACAAACAAAAGCGGAAGATTGCGTCTTCCGCTTTTGGTATGGGCTGGTTATTTAGGAGTGTTGGACAATTGAACCTTTTAATTCCCTAAGCATTGATGATGCCGCATCACTCGTACGCAATGCAGCGTAATCAAAGCTCCCGGTTTGGATTCCAGGCCCAGCTATTAACCGCTGGGCCTGGTCGAATCCCTTAGTTTGTAAGGTTAGTTACTGCGTTATAATCTGCGGGTGCTTGTGGCCAGTTATTTTCCCGCTCTTCATCTGCATCTTGGGTCGTAATTATCGCGGCAGTGGCGTCAGCCGTCGGTTGCAACTGTGCATTTTGCCAGAAGGTGGGCACAGGCTGATTGCCTTGATTGCAGATAAACCAGTTGCGATTGCCACCACCTGCAGGCGGTGCTGCTCCTCCAGCATTTGCTGCCGGATTGGCATTGTTACGATTCCAAAGCCCATTCCAGCCTGCTCTTAATCTGGCAAGTGGGCCTTGCCCGTTATTATTACCTGATGGGTTGGCATTGTTACGATTCCAAAGCCCGTTCCAGCCTGCTCTTAATCTGGCAAGGGGACCTTGACCATTATTACGCGGCCTGAGATAGCTGTAAGGATCAACCCAGGAGCGTGGGTTTCGGATTGAGCGCTGAGTGTAATTGCCAACAGTATATCCTTCATTCCTCAGGTTGTTGAGGTACTCCTGTGGTCTTATGCTGCCGTTGGCCAGACCGGATAAATCGTTTAGTTCGTCAGCAATCGCTATATCATTTGCTGTTATTCTCGGCTGCGGATGAGGACCCATACGATTGGCATCATAATATGCCATGCCATCATCTAGTTGTTGTGCAAATTGTTCGTCAGGTGTAAGTGCCCTTCCTGGAGTTCCTCTTACGCCTGCTGCTTCGT
>CALAJO010000058.1 GCA_937922745.1 uncultured cyanobacterium | reverse complement strand
TGTCGAACGGACGTTTGCCTGGATGGGAAAATTTAGAAAATTGGAAATCCGCTATGAACGATATGCCAAGTTCTATGAAGCCTTTTGGCAACTCGCTTCTGCCGTTCTGATTCTGAAGAGAATTACCGGATGAGTTCTAAGAGGACGGCAGTAAAAGGAGAACCTGGGCAATGGCGGACTTGAAAAAGGCAGTGCCGGAAAACGTGGCCGGGCCGTTTTTTGTGGACGACACCTGCATCGATTGCGATACGTGCCGCCAACTGGCCCCGCATACGTTTGATGATGCCGGCGACTATTCCTTTGTCCATCGGCAGCCGCAGGGGGAGGCGCAAACCCGCGAGGCGCTCCATGCCCTGGTGTCTTGTCCTACCGGCTCCATCGGCACGCGGGAAAAGTCGAATATCAAGGCCGTTTTTTCCGATTTCCCCATGCGGGTGGACAGCAACGTGTTTTATAACGGTTTTGCCTCGCCAAAGTCCTTTGGCGGCAGCAGCTATTTTATCCAGCATCCGCAAGGCAACTGGTTGGTGGATTCCCCGAAGTACCTGCCGCACCTGGTCAAGCAGTTCGAGGCCATGGGCGGGATTCGGTTTATATTTCTTACGCATAGCGATGACGTGGGGGATGTTCGCCATTATGCCGAAGCGTTCGGCGCGGAGCGGATAATTCACCGCGAGGAGCTTTGGTCGCAGCCGGACAGTGAAATCGTTATCGAAGGCGAAGCCCCGGTCGCCATCACGCCGGAGTTCCTGGTCATTCCCACGCCGGGACATTCTCGCGGGCATTGTGTGTTGCTGTACCAAAACCGCTACCTGTTTTCAGGCGATCATATGTGGTGGGAGCGGGTGGAACAACGACTGGCCGTGCCCACTTACTACTACTGGAACAAGCGCGAGCAGGCCCGATCGTCTGAAAACCTGAAGGCCTACGACTTCGAATGGGTGCTGCCGGGGCATGGCCAGCGCGTGAATTTGCCATTAGCCCAAATGCAGGCCGAAATGGAGAAGCTGACGCAGCGCCTTGCGCCGTTGCTGAAATAAGCATTACAGGTTCAGCGTGCTAGCGGTTGAAAGCCCAATGCCTTGTGGTAACGGGGCCACGTTATCGGCATGCTGCCGGGTGTTTTGCCGGTAGCGCACCATGCACCAGAACAGCCGAACGAACACGAGGGCCAGGATAAACGAAAAAGGCAACGCGGTGATAAGCGTAATCTGCTGAAGCAAAGGAATCCCGCCGCTAAGGAGGAATACGATGGCCAGCAGGCCGAATAAGCTGCCCCAAGCCAGGCGCAGATGTTGTGGCGGCTCTGCCTGTGCGTCCCCGTTGGAAAGGGAGGCCACGGTATACGCGGCGGAGTCGGCGGAATTAATAAAGTCCAGCGAGATGATCAGCGTGCAGAGCAGAGGCAGGATTGTCAACGGGGAGAGCTTGCCCAGCATCTGGAAGAGCAGGAGGTTCACCTGGCTTAAGTCCACGGTTGCGCCGGCAAAGCGGGTGGCCTGTTGCAGCCCGATGGCCGTTTGCCCCCAGATGGTGAACCAGATGCCGCAGAAAAGCGTTGGCAGGAATAAACTGCCCATGATGAGCTGGCGAATGGTGCGCCCCTTGGAAATAAAAGCGATGAAAATTCCCACAAACGGGGCCCAGGCAATCCACCAGCTCCAGTACTTGGCGGTCCAGTCCTTAATCCACAACGGGGATTGGTAATCGGCCCAGCCTACGCTTAAGCCCGGCAGCCGAGCCAGGTACGCGGGAACGGTTTGGAGGACGGCCCCAAAGTCGATCCATTGCATGCCCAGCACCACGATGCTTCCCAGCAGGATAAGATACAGGAAGAAGTTGGCGCTGCTGAGTACTTTGATGCCTTTTTCAATCCCTTTGTTCGCCGAAACCAGGAAGGCAATGGTCATCGTGATTACAAGCAGGGTGGTGAGAAACGGCGTGGGCTGGATATGGAGCAGGGTTTGCAGCGCCCCCTGCACTTGTAAAATCCCCATGCCAAATGTGGCCGTTACGCCAAACACAATCGCCAGCACCGTAAACAAATCGATGGTGGTTTTGAGTTTCTGCTGGAGCGGGCCGGGCTCGGCGGGTAGCAGGAACCCGCTGAAGGTAAGCCCCTTGTTGAGATTGAAGGCGAAAAAGGCAATGGCGATGCCGGTAAGAGTATAAATGGCCCATGGGTGAAGCCCCCAGTGCAGGAAGGTAAAATGCAGCGCCATCAGGCTTTTCTCCGTGGTGGAGGTGATGCCGGCCAAGGGTGGGTTTGCAAAATGGTACAAGGGTTCCGGGCCGCCCCATATCATCAGGCCGGTACCCATCCCGGCCCCAAACAGCATGGAGAACCATGCAAATGTCGAGAATTCCGCCTTGGCGTCTGCCCCGCCCAGCCGGATGCTGCCTAGCGGAGAAAGCCCCAGCAGAAGGGTGCCGATGAGTACCAGCAGGGTAAACCACAGATAGTAATGGCCAAAGCCGTCATAAATCCACTGGTTAAGGTGGCTGAGCCCCTGGGAAAAGAGCAGCGGCATGGTCAGTCCAACCAGCACAATGATGCCCGTCATCATCGCCGGGATGCGGTACAGCAGGGGCAAGCGGTTAAACAAACGGATAAGGGGCATAGGGATACGTTCTCATGGTAGGGGCAGAAGGAAAAACATTGGGTGCTGCCTGAAAGTGTGGTTCTACCGGCTTCTCTGTAGGGAATGCCGGAAATGTCTGCATTGGTTTGGGCGCTTGGGACGGCAGCTTTACAGGCGGGGCAGATGCAGCCTTCTGCGCGGGGTTTAATCGCTGGGACAGCTTAATGGCCCCAACGCCGGCATACAGCAGGTTGGCGGTGAGCGCGGTGAGAAAAGCCGCTAGTTTGAGGACGGAAGGATTTTTAATGATGCCGGATGCCTTTAAGGCGGTATGGGTGAGCCAACCGGTCAGAAGGAAGATCCCGGCGCCAATCGAATACGTTGTAAAGTCCCTGACAAACAGGGTTTTTCGAAGTTCCGGCGGATCCTGGAAATAGCGCAGCGCAGGTATGGCTAATGGCGGCGTTATCCAGGTTAACGCAGTCTCCACCTTTCGTACGTTTTGTGGGGTCAGTGCCCGCGTGAGCCCGGGAATCAACACAACTATCACCATCTATTGGTCTTAAGGGTATATAACAAATACGCGCAAGATGCCAGGTTCTTTAGAGTAGATTTTCTTCATTTGTAGTAAAAGTTGGGCTCCTTTTTAAACTTTTGTCTAAAACGGTCGAAGCATTGAAAAGTGGTATCAGGTGACATGCTCATGGCGACGATCAAAGGCACCAATTCTTCCCAAAAGCTTTACGGGGGCAAGGCTGCGGACGTGATGTACGGCCGGGGCGGGAATGATGTGCTATACGGCTATGCCGGAAACGATCGGTTGTATGGCGAGGCCGGGAACGACTTTTTATACGGCTATGCCGGAAATGACCAGCTTTATGGCGGCACAGGAAACGACGCGATTTACGGTGGCGACGGGGCCGATATCCTTTATGGGCAGGATGGCACCGACCGGCTCTCCGGCGAGAATCACCGGGATACGCTGTATGGCGGTAACGGGAACGATTACCTCTGGGGCGGCAATGACATTGATCGGCTCTATGGGGAAAACCACAACGACTACCTTTATGGCGGGGCCGGCAACGATTTTCTATATGGTGGTAACGGCATCGATCGCCTTTGGGGACAGGATGGGCACGATGTGATGGCAGGTGACGCCGACGCCGATTACTTGTACGGCGGCAATGGCAACGATCGCTTGTATGGCGGTACCGGCAATGACTACTTGTATGGCGAGAACGACCACGACCAGATTTGGGGTGATGCCGGCATCGACAGGCTGATTGGAGGCAATGGCAACGATACCCTTTACGGCGGGGCCGATAACGACTTTTTATATGGCCAGGCCGGAAATGACCGGCTTCACGGTGATGCTGGAAACGACAACCTTTACGGTGATGCCGGCGAAGATAGCCTTTACGGCGGCGACGGAAACGATACCCTGACTGGCGGTGCGGATGGCGACGTTCTCTCCGGCGGGGCGGGGACGAATCGCCTGGTGGGTGGCACCGGCAACGATGATTACCTGGTGGACAGCGCCACCGATGTGATTGTGGAATTCGACAACGAAGGCCATGACACGATTAAGTCCACCGTTTCCATTGTGATGGCGGATCATACGGAAGACCTTTACCTGATGGGATACGGGCATCTTAGCGGCACCGGCAACGCAGGGAATAACGCCATTTATGGCAACGCCGGCAATAATACGCTGGATGGCGGCGCAGGTGCGGATACGTTAACCGGCGGCGCAGGCGACGACACTTATATTGTTGACGCGCTGGACACGGTTGTGGAATTGGCCGGCGGCGGAATCGATACGATCGAAACCGCAATCACCTATACCCTTACTAGCATTCATCTGGAGAATTTGACCTTAACCGGCAGCAACAATGTGAATGGCACCGGCAACGCCGCGAATAATCGCGTTCAAGGCAACGGCGGCAATAATCTTTTAAGCGGGTTGGCCGGGAATGATACCTTGATGGGCTTTGCCGGGGCTGATACGTTAAACGGCGGCGTCGGGGCGGATAGCTTGGACGGCGGCGCGGACGACGACCTCTTAAACGGCGGCGACGGTGATGACACCTTGCTTGGCGGCACCGGGCACGATGCCTTGTATGGGGATGCCGGAAACGACCTGCTTAATGGCGGTGACGGCAATGACACGCTGGAAGGTGGCACCGGCAACGACACATTAATCGCCGGGGCGGGCGCGGATGACCTGAAGGGCCAAGACGGCAACGACAGCCTTGACGGGAGTGACGGTGATGACACCCTGGATGGCGGTGCTGGAGCCGATACCTTGCTTGGGGGTGCCGGGCATGATTTGCTCTCCGGCGGGGACGATGACGATCATTTATCCGGTAGCGATGGGAACGATACGCTGGATGGCGGCAGCGGAGCCGATACTTTAATTGGGGGAGCCGGTAATGATACGTATATTTACGACAGCCTGGATACTATTGTGGAACTGGTAGGGGGAGGCATCGATACCATTATTTCCTCCGTAACACTAACCTTAACGGATGAGCATATTGAAAATTTAACGTTGTCCGGCTCCAGCGCTATAAACGGCACCGGCAATGCGGGTCAAAATGTTATCCAGGGCAATAGCGCCGCTAACACGCTTTCCGGGCTGGCCGGGAATGACACTTTAATCGGCCTGGCCGGAAACGATACCCTGCTGGGCGGCGACGGCAACGATTCCTTGGATGGGGGCGATGGCAACGACTCCCTGGATGGTGGAATCGGTGCGGACACGATGGCCGGTGGGGCGGGTAACGATATCTACATGGTGGATGACGCCGGTGATGTGGTGACGGAAAATGCCGGCGAGGGCACGGATACGGTCTATTCGGCCATTAGTTATACGCTGGGCAGTCATCTTGAGAATCTGCTGCTTTTGGGTGCGTTAAATATTAACGGCACCGGCAACGCTGAAAATAACATGATTATCGGCAACAGTGGAGACAATGTGTTAACCGGCCTGGATGGCAACGATACCCTGGATGGCGGTGCGGGAACGGACACGCTTATCGGCGGCCTTGGGGACGATACCTACATTTGGGACGGCATAGACGTGATTGTTGAAAACCTGGGCGAAGGGATCGACACGCTGGAAGTGAGCTTCACCTATGCCTTGCCGGATCTGATATTTGAAAATATTACCTTGACGGGCAGCAATGCCATTGATGCGACCGGCTCCTCGGCGGATAACCGGCTGGTGGGGAATAGCGCGGAAAATACCTTGCGCGGCCTGGATGGTAACGACACCCTGATCGGCAACGATGGCTTCGATCACCTGTATGGCGGCCTGGGTAACGATGATTTGAATGGGGGCAACCATTCCGATGATTTGTATGGCGGTGATGGCAACGATACGTTGAACGGCGCTGGCCACGATGACTTCTTGTATGGCGAAGCGGGCAATGACAGCCTGATTGGGGACTGGGGGAACGACGAGCTGGATGGCGGCAGCGGCAACGATACGCTTTTTGGTAGCGTGGGCAACGATACCTTAAATGGCGGCGCGGATGACGACCAGTTGAATGGCGGCGATGGCGACGACATTCTGGAAGGGGGGCTGGGCGCGGATACCCTGATTGGGGGCAATGGAGATGATATCTATGTTGTAGAAGACAATGACGATACCATTACCGAGCAGTTTGATGGTGGACGGGATACGGTGCAGAGCTATGTGACTTACACATTGGGCAGCAACCTGGAATACCTGGAGTTGAAAGGCAGCTCCAATATCAACGGAACTGGCAACAGCCTGAACAATTCGTTGTTTGGCAACGCCGGGAACAATTCTCTCAGCGGCCTGGCGGGAAGCGATTTTATCTTTGGCAACGAAGGCAATGACACCCTAAGTGGTGGCTTGGGCAATGACGAACTTTACGGTGGCCAGAATAACGACACCTATCTGTATAGTGCCGGGGATGGGTCGGATATCATCAGCGATGCGAGCGGCGCATCCGATGTTTTGAATTTAAGCGCCTCTTACGCTATTGCCAATGTTGCCAGTTGGCAGGCCGTGGATAGCGATGGAAACGCCAGCGTGGATCGCCTGGTAATGACCTTCTCCGGCGGGGGCTCCATTACCATTTACGATTACTTTGCCAATAGCACCACGGCGGGCTCCGGCCTGATTGAAAGCATCGTGTTCAGTGATGGCACGCTGGCTTTTAATGACGTGCTGGGTTATCTCTAGTTATTATTTTGCAAACAAAGCTTTACCAAGGAAAGCGTTTTCTCGCCGGTTGAGATACAATGCCTTCCTGGTACCCAACAGTAAGGAGTCAAGGGGATGCGCCCGGTTGGACAAAATGGGTTCGTTTTTTCAAATTACACTTATCCGCAAGCGGGTGGCTTAAAAGGCAGGCCTGCTGCCATGTTTGGCGCTGTTCCCATCAAGGTCAGGCATATCAACAAGCCGGAAGACTATCCGCAAGTCATTCAATCCCCTTCAATCAGCCGGATTAAGGATGAAACGGGACGATTGATGGCCGCCGAGGCCTTGCGCAACATCAATATGTTGATACCTAAACTCCAATGTTCGGAAATAGTCCAAGACCGGGTTATCCGAAATGTAATCAACCTTTCCCTGGAAGTGTTGCGGCATACAACCAAGCCGCAATTCCCCACACGGCTGTTGGAGTTGGTGTTACCCTCCGATACCTTTGCTGGTAAGAATCTCAAGGATCTGGACTTCAGTTTTGTTGTCTTTAAATCCGCCGATGGAAAGCTGTTTAAATTTAAGGATGCCCGTTTTGATAACACAAATTTCACCTTTTGTGTGATGGATGCCGATTTTGAGGGCGCCATCGATGACAATATCCATATTCCAGTCAAGTTGCAGACCAAGGATGGTGACATCCTTGAAGCATCCTTTAATAGCGACTTTGAATGCTTCTGGCCGCCTGATAAATGCCGGTCTCCGTTCACTGATCCCATAATCGAATTCGACTTCGACGAGGCGGCGCGCGATCGCTGTTATGCCATGATGATGTCGGAAGCCGACAAGTTGCCGCATGAGAAAGAACCCGCCGGGCCCGTGAATTCGACGCCCACTTGGGGGATAATACCAAAACGCGTCCCAACGGCCTGAAAGCAATTGGATGAGTTTGCCTCCGAAAAAGAAAATCTTGTTTATCTGCCACGATCCGGGGACGGATGGCGCGCAGCTCAGCCTGTATCTTATCCTTAAAAACCTGGATCGGGAACGCTACCAGGCGTATGTCACCATGCACCGGCCCGGCCCGTTGATGGAGATGGTTGAGGCCCTTGGCTGGCCCATCATCCGGCTAAACCGAATGCGCATCCTCAAGGGCAAGCCCGCCACGCTGGCCGACCGGTTGAACTGGCGCATGCTGCACTGGACGCGGGGCAGGCAACTGGCCCGGCTGATCGAGCGGGAGCGCATCGACCTGGTGCATACCAATACGATGATGTCGTATGAGGGAGCGTATGCGGCGCATCAGACCGGGCGGCCCCATATCTGGCACATCCGGGAGTATTTGCCGGGGAACGAGAAGCTCTACGGCCTGTTTGGCACGGAAGGCACGTTGAACCTGGTTCCGCGGTACGCCCAAAAGGTTGTGTGCGTCTCGGATACGGTAAAGCAACAGTTCCCAATGCTGCAAGCCCAGCCGGACAAGTTTATGACGGTTTATAACGGCGTTGATCCGGTGCATTTCTCCCCGCAGGCGGTCATCCAGCCGGAACACGAGATTCGCAGGCGATACGGCATTGGCCCGGACACTCCGTTGTTTACCTATGTTGGGCGAATTTGCAAGCAGAAGGGCTTTACCGATCTGGTCAACGCCTGTGATAGCCTCAAGCGTCAACAGGTAGACTTCAAGCTTATGGTTCTGGGTGAGGCGATTGAGCAACCCTACTGGGAGCAGATCCAGCAGACTATCGCGGCGTTAGGCCTGGCCGAAACCGTGTACTTCCTGGGGAGGCAGTCGCAAGCCGTTCTGCCCCAGTATTTATCCCAAATGGATGGCTTTGTGACGGCCTCCTACGATGAACCGTTTGCTCGCAGCGTGCTTGAGGCCATGGCAATGACGCTCCCCGTGGTGGGCGTGGATTCCGGCGGGACGCCCGAATCCGTGCGGCATGGGGAAACCGGGCTGATTGTAAAAACCGGCGAGGTGCCTGCCCTGGCGGAAGCCATGCGAGCATTGTCCCAAAATCCCGGTATGCGCCGCGAGTTTGGGCAAAAGGGGAGACAACGGGTCCAGGATTCTTTTACAATAGAGCGATACATAGCAAACATCCATGGCCTTTATGAACACATCCTGCAATAAGCCCGTCCTGGGCGTTTATGCCTATACCTTCCTCAACGCGGTGGAGAAGCACATTTACCGCCAGGTGGCGGGGATTCAGTCGTTCGAGGTGGTGGCCTTCTACAAGGAACGCCTCAATGCGGATATCTTCCCGATGGAGCAGGAATGCGGCATCAACCCCAAGCGGATGCCATTGCATCCTCAAAAGCTCTGGCACAAATATATCGGGCGTCAGCCGTCCTTTGTGTACCGTGGCTACAAGGATCGCATGCTGGCCGGGCTGGAAGAACACAAGGTGGATCTGCTTCATATCTACTTTGGGCACAATGCGATACAAGCCCTGCCGTTGATTGAGGATTTGCAGTTACCCTTTGTCGTGTCTTTCCACGGCAAGGATGCCTCAGCCTTTTTTAACGAGCCGCAATATGCTGCTCAAATGCCGCGTGTGTTCCAAAAAGCCACGCTGGTTTTCGTCCGCTCTAACATAATGGGACAAGCCCTCGTTGCCAGGGGCTGCCCGCCGGAAAAAATCCGCGTGACTTATGCCGGAATCAGCCTGCGCCAGTTTGTGTACCATCCGCGCATTTTACCCATTGGCAAGGAGCCGGTTCGTTTCATCCAATCCTGCCGGCTCATCCCCAAAAAAGGGCTGGATACGTTGATCGAAGCCTTTCATCAGGTGCAGCAGCAATCCCCCAACTGCTCCCTGGAGATTATCGGCGCGGGCCCGATGGAAAAGGCATTAAAACAGCAGATTCAACAGTTGGGGTTGCAGGACAAGGTCTTTCTGCGCGGGTACCTGGAAACCCCGGCACTGATTGACGCTTTGCAGGCCAGCCATATCTTTGTGCATCCCAGCCAGACTGATCCGGATGGGGATCAAGAGGGGATTCCCAACGCGATTTTGGAAGCCATGGCGATGGGTTTGCCTGTTATCACGACCGATCATGCCGGTATCCCCGAGTTGATTACCAACGGGCAGAATGGCGTGATGGTGCCGGAACGGGATGTTACTGCCTTGGCAAACGCGATGCTGGCCATGATGCGCCGACCGGAAACCTGGGAGCCCATGAGCCGGGTTGCACGCAAGCTCGTCGCTGACCGGCACGATATCCACCAGCAGATTCGCCGGTTGGAATCCTACTACTACGAAGCCCTTCGGATTCATCTGAATGCGGAGCTGATGACCGGCCACACATTGGGTTCGGTCATGCCGACAAAAGACCCATTACCCCTTTAGCAAGCGGAACACGAAGACCATGGCCTCCCTTTTGTTACCGACAATGTCCTTTCAGGAAAGGCAAAGCGTATGAGCAGCATGTTTTTCCTGCTGGCGTTGGGGATTACGGTCTTATCCCGCGTGGTGTTTTATTACCGTTATTGCTATCCGCCCACGGATGGAGATTTTATTAGCCATTTGATGATGGTCAAAGCCATTCGTCAAAACAGCAATCAACTGCCAGAGCGTTTTCACCGGTTTTCCTTTGATTATAATACCTATCCCAACGGCTTCCAGAAGCTGGTTGCGCTGTTGCCGATTCCGTTAACCGTCCTGGAAAAGCATGGCGGCCTGGCTCCCATCCTGTTTGATACCCTGCTGCTGGTCTGGATTGGTTTAGTGTCGCAGGTAAACGGCGGCAGCCATTACGAGTGGTTTTTGCTCTACCCGCTCATCCGGCTTTTATGGGGCCGGGAGGTGCGCGGCTTCCAGTTTGGCGAACGGGCTTACGGGGTTTTGTTCGGCAATGTTTATCTCGCCAGCACCATGATGTTTGCCCTAACCCACGCATGGCCATGGCTTATCGGCTCGGTATTGGGCGGGTTGGTGTTTTCCACATCCTCCAAGTTTGCATGGCAGGCGGTGGTCTTTATCTCGGCTATTTTAACCGTGGCGTTACAACGGTGGGATTTCGCAGTGGTGCTGATGGCCACGCTATCCACCACGGCCCTACTAACGCGGGGTTATAACCTCAAAGTCTTCAGCGGTCTGGTGCTTTATTCCCGGTTTTATCGAAGCCACCGCGCCAAGCGGGCCTTGTTCAAAAAAAGCTACATGGACTGGGTGCAGCGGGTCTTTACGCATTTAACCTTGCGAAAGCTGGCTTATTACCTGTTTGAGAATGCCTTGGCGATGATGGTGACCAACTTCATTGTGATCATCCCTTTTATGAGTATCCTATCCCAATCCGGCTTTGTGCTAAGTCCTTGGGACTGGTATGCGCTGGCCGGAATTATTTTAGTGCCGATAATTGCAACGGAGGCTCTGAAGTTTTTGGGTCAGCCGGAGCGTTACCTGGAGTTTTCGATCCTGCCTGTGCTGGTCATTCTCTCCCGGCACCCGGTTGAAGACCACTGGAAGGCCTTTGTCGCGGCCGGGATAGTTGGTTTGCTGGCGGTTGCCTACCAGTTTTCCCGCAGAAAAGAGGCATGCCTCGATCGGCCCGCGATGAGCCAATCCATTCAGGCGTTACAGGCCGTTCTGGAATCCCGGCCGCCGTCCCGAGTCCTCACGATCCCGTTAAAGCTGTCTTACCAAATGGCCTATTTGTTGGATCGGCACGACTATATTGCGCCCTTTACCCACTGCAAAACCGCCTCGGACTACATTGAACTTTACGAGCGCTTTATCCCGGACATTTATCCCTATCCGGGCCAGGATCTCGCGGGCTATGCCCGGCAATACGGCTTGGACTTGATTGTGGTGCAGACGGAGGGCCTTCAGAAATTGCGGGACAAACACGGGCTGGACTACTATGACTTTTCCGGGTTCCCGGTCCTCGCGGAAGTGGCCGGATTTTGCATATATCAACCAAACGCAGTAGCAACGGGACGCCCGGAACTATCGTATGATAGTAGCAGCGTTTAACACGGCAACCTTGTAATTGGTTTATGGCGAAAACCCGTCAAACGTCTATGGCTTCTCCCCAGCAGCTATTAGAGAAAGCCCGGCAGTCGCATCATGCCGGGGATTATAAAACGGCTGAGGCGTTGTACTCATCCCTTTTAAAATCGTACCCCCGGTTTACCCCCGCCTTGCATATGGTGGGCATCCTGTATGCCCAGCAAAACCAAATGGATAAGGCTGCCCAATACGTCAAGCAGGCCTTGCAGCAGGAGCCGCGCAATCCGTCCATCCTGTATACCTTGGGGAATATCCTGCAAAGCACGCAGCAGTGGGACAAAGCGATTGAGACGTTCAAGCAGGTGGTTGCCATCGAGCCTGCCAACGCCAATGCGTTTTGCTCTATCGGCAATATTTTCTACGAAACCGGCCGTTTTGATATGGCCCGCGATTGCGCCAGGTATGCCGTTCGCCTTGATCCGAAGCACTGGCACAGCCATAATATGCTGGGTGTTATCTACGCCAGCGAAGGGCAACATGACCTGGCCCTGCATCATTATCAGGCGGCGCTGGCCGCCAAGCCCGACTATGCGGAAGCCGCCAACAACTTGGGGAATTTCTACAAGAAAACGGGTGATTTTGCAGCAGCGGAAGCCGCATACCATCGTTCCATTCAGGCCGACCCGGGCTATGCCATTGCCTATAACGGCTTGGGCGTGCTGTTTAACGAAATGGAGCGAAAAGACGACGCTGAACACTGGTTTCGCCAGGCCATCGAGAAGGATCCCAGCTATGTTGAGGCGTATAATAATCTGGGCAACCTTATCTTTAATCAGGATAGAGTTGAAGAGGCCGACGTGATTTACGACAAGGCCTTGGCGGTTAATCCCCGGTCGCCGGTTGCCAACTTCAACAAGGGAACGCTCCTTGCAAAGAAACGTTTGGTTAACGAGGCCCTGGATTATATCGAAAAGGCCATAGCGCTGGATCCGGACTACGTGGAGGCCTACTGGAACCATTCGGTAATGTCGTTGATGAAAGGGGATTACGCCACCGGCTGGCGCGAGCATGATTATCGCCTGCGGCTGAAGGAGTTTCCCAAGCGACCGTTTAACAAGCCTGCCTGGCAAGGGGAACCGTTGCAAGGGAAGCGTATCCTGGTGTTGGCGGAGCAGGGATTCGGGGATACGTTGCAGTTTGTCCGGTACTTGCGGCTGGTCAAGGCGCAGGGCGGCACCGTGATTTTTGAGTGCCAGAAGGAGCTGAAGACCTTGCTGGCAAACTGCCCCTATATCGATGCGGTGGTGACGCAGGGGACGGCCGAGTTTCTCAAGTCCGGGTTTGATGTGTACGTTTATCTGTTGAGTTTGCCGGGGATTTTTAAGACCGAGCGGGATAGCATCCCTGAGATTCAGCAGGATGTTGTGGTGACGAAATCGGTTCGGGAAAAATGGCGGTTGCGTTTATCCGGCTACGAAGGCCGCAAAATCGGCATTGTCTGGGCGTGCCATTCCGCAAGCCCAACCTGTAATGTCCGGACGGTGGGGTGGGACGGTTTTCAGCCGTTGTTTGGCGTAGCGGGCAATACCTTCTTTAGCCTTCAAAAAGGCAACGCCGCCCTGAGCGCAGACACGACCCTGCCTGAGAACCTGGTGGATCTGGCGCCCGAAATCGGGGACTTCCAGGATACGGCTGCCATCATTCAGTGCCTTGACCTGGTGATTACGGTCGATACCGCCGTGGCGCATCTGGCCGGGTTGCTCAACGTCCCGACATGGGCGCTAATACCGCATGAGTCCGATTGGCGCTGGCTGCGTGATACGACCGCCAGCCCTTGGTACCCTTCCCTGCGGTTATTTCGGCAGGAATCGCATGGTGACTGGCCACCCGTGGTTGAAGCCGTCATCCAAGCCCTTCAGGGCCAGCCTTAAGCAAGGTGCCCTTGGCTGCCTGCGCCGCTACCGGCGAGCAATTGCTGCTGCTGTTGCGCCATCCGATCCTTGAAAAAGGAGAAGCGGGTTTTGTCTTTTTTCAAATCGACTTCGCTTTGCAGTTGCGCCCCCTTGTAAAAGGAGCCTGCGGCGGCAAGCGTAAAGTTGGAATGCTGAAGTGCAAAAGCATATTGCGCCATCTCTATATCCCCCCTGAACCTATATCTTAAATCCCTTACGAATCATCTCTGCTTATATAAAAACCGATTTCCGGTTTTTTTTGACAGTGACGTATTCATGCCAGGATGTCCGGTGAGGCTTGCCATAGCGCTGTTTCTTTCGCACAATAAGGGCATTGCCAAGGGGTTGATGTTTTGGCAGATAATTCAAGTTGGGTTGGGAGGTTTATCAAATGGTTTCATTATTGCAAAAGCATCAAACTGTCCGCTTCCAAGGGGTGAGTATTACGGCAAATTATCCCAAAAATCAGGTGAAGGATCTTGATGTGCCTCGTGTTTATTACGTCCGGGCCTATGACCCGTGGCGCCGCACCCCTGCAGATGCCATCGAAATTAACGGGGTGGTCTGGAAGCATGATGAAGAGATCGGGGAGGCGGCGCAACTCATCTACAAGGCTTCCCAAGCGGGCGATATTACCAACATTCAGGGGGAACGATTTAAGGAGCGCTCGCAGCAGATATATAACCAGGCGGCCGCCATCATTACACGCCGTTTAAACGCCCTGTTCCAGGAGGCGAAACAGAGTTTCCAAGGACGTGAGAGCATTGCCTCCATTTTATTGCCAGAAGCGAAAGATATCCCGAAAGCAACCCGACACCGATTAGGGGATGACCTGATCAACCGTGTTTTGCATACGATGACCGGCCAGGGCGGCAAAAATCCTTCCTGGTTTATCCGGCCCGATCCGTACGGCCCGCAAACGGATGGAGAGGGGGTTCCGCCTGGGGAGGATCGGCCGGCCTTTCCACGAACCAAGCTGGAGATGGAGATTTAATTCGTACGAATCGTTTACGGTTTAGGGGCATACTCCTGGCGTAGCTGGTGTATCATGGGGAAGTAATTTTCCTCCAGGTCGGCTAACACCGGGCCTTGCAGTTCATCCACCTTTTGTTCCACCGTTTCCTCTGCAATCTTCATAAACAGGTTGAGATAGACCTGTTGTTTCCGTTCTTCCGCAGATAGGGTGGTTTTGCCTTGTTTTTCTGCCAGCCAATTCAGGTGCTGAGTGGCCACGTCCGCCAATCGCTTGTAAGTCGCAATATCCGCTAGCACGTACATGCGCCC
>CALAJO010000057.1 GCA_937922745.1 uncultured cyanobacterium | reverse complement strand
CTTGCCTTCGATGCCGCGGTAGCCAAACCCGCCGGGAATGACAACACCATCAACATCTTGCAGGAAGGCCTGGGCATCATCGAGATCCACACAGTCCTCGGAGTTAATCCACTTGATTTCCACCGCGGAATCCACGGCGGCGCCCGCATGCTTGATGGCTTCGATAACGGACAGATACGCATCGGAGAGGCCGGTGTATTTGCCGGCAATGGCAACCCGAACGGTTTTGCTGGGATGCTTCAACGCCTCAACGGTTTTCTTCCAGTCTTCCAGGTTCGGCGGCACGTTTTCCATCCCAAGCCGCAGCAGGACTTGCTTGGCGAGGCCTTCTTTCTCCAGGGCCAGGGGCACTTCGTACAGGCATTCCTGATCCAGGCACTGGATGACGGCTTCCAGATCCACGTTGGTGAACTGGGCCAGTTTCAGGCGCTCGTTTTCGCCCAAGGCGGATTCCGTGCGGCAGACCAGCACATCTGGCTGGATCCCCACGTTGCGCAGGGCGTTAACGCTGTGCTGGGACGGCTTGGTTTTGACCTCGCCGGAGGTTTTGAGGTAAGGCACCAGTGTGACGTGGATAAAGCAGGTGTTCTTCAAGCCCACATCGTAGCGAAACTGGCGGACGGCCTCCACAAAGGGCAGGCCTTCAATGTCGCCAATCGTCCCGCCGATTTCGCAGATGAGAAAATCCGGGGCGAGCTTCTTGGCGGCTTCGTGGATGCGGTTCTTAATCTCATCCGTAACATGCGGAATGGTTTGCACCGTGGCACCCAAGTAATCCCCGCGGCGCTCCTTGGAAATGACATCCATGTAAATCCGGCCGGCCGTTACGTTGTTGATGCTGGTAAGGCTGGTATCGATAAAGCGCTCGTAATGGCCCAGGTCGAGATCGGTTTCCGCGCCGTCGTTGGTCACATACACTTCCCCATGCTGGAAGGGGCTCATGGTACCGGGATCCACGTTGATATACGGATCAAACTTTTGGATGGTGACTTTGTAGCCGCGGTTACGCAGCAACCGGCCCAGGGATGCGGCGACGATCCCCTTGCCCAGGGAGCTGACAACGCCGCCGGTAATGAAGATGTACTTGGTAGACTGGCTGATCATCGTGCTAGTTCCCCTCATCCAGAATGCGGGGAACGCGGAAGAAGCCATCTTCCTCCTGTGGGGCGTTTTTCATCAAATGCTCGCGGTCGTAAGCCTGCTTTACCTCATCGGCGCGAAACAGCGTTGGCTGCTTGGAATCCAGCTCCAGGTCGCTGCCGGACAGATCCAGCTCGGACAACTCATCCACCAGGTGCAGAATCTTGCTTAATTCCTGTGTATAGCGCTGCGTCTCTTCGGGCGTCAGCTCCAGGCGCGCCAGCTTGGCAACGTGGGATACGGTTTCTTCAGTAATCATCTCTTAGGGGCCCCAGCATTATTCTCTAAATTCTCTTTTGTATTGTATCGTAACCCGGTTGTAAAAAAACAGGCTTCGTTACGGAATGCGAATTTACGACAGTTGAACCGGTTCGCGGGTTTCAGCCGTTGGCAGCGACGGGGTTTGACGGAGTAGCTCATTAAGCCGCTGGCGGGTTAACGCGTTATCCTCAAACCGGATTTTGGATGCACAGCCAGACAAGGCTTCTTCTGGCGGGTTGGAAACCTGGGCCAACATGGATTTGACACGGTTCTTCAGTGAGTTCAACACTCTCTTGTCCTCTTACACCAATTTTTTTCTACTCTTTGGCTATTCTCCGGTTATAACACAAACCGGATTTTTTACAATCATGTTTCAAGTTTAAAACATAATTCAAAAGAAAGAACTGCAACATGTCCTATTCTATGCGGATTCCAAAAATTGGGTAGAGAAAGCAGCACTTTCTTAAGAAAGGTTACAACATCGCAGAGTTATCGTTGCGAAAATCGAACGAACGAAGCCATTTGAGTTGTAAGCCAGTTATTTTAGCGGGGAGGGGCTTTATTATGATGCCCAATAAAAATGCCTTAACCATGCTCAAGGCAGGTTAAGGCCGTATGTGTCATACACCTCTCTTCTCTCGTTATCTCTCTCGCGGCTTACGGCGGGATGTTCCTAACCGCTCGCCTCGCTTTTTCTCTCTCACATATCGGTATAATGCAGGTGCTGGTCATTCTCGAACAGCGACTTGATGCGGTCGGCCAGTTCCTGGTGATCCAGCTCCTGGCTGGAGATGTTCAAGTCCTGGGCCTGGCTGAAGCAACGGGCGGCCTCGATGGTTTTGCCGAGGAAGCTGAACGCCCGGCCGCGGTTGTAATGACACAGGGCATAGTTGGGATTGTAGATGAGCGTCTGATCGAACAGGTACATGGCCTGCTCAATATCGCCGATGTGATCCAGGTACAGCACGCCCAGGTTGTTCAGCGCGATATCGTAAGTGGGATCGATGGCGATGCTGCGTTCATAATACTCTTGCGATTGCCTGATGTCGCCCTGCATCCAAAAGAGGTATCCCAGGTTGCAGAGGATGCGGGCATTATTGGGAGATAACGCCAAGGCGCGCTCGAAAATCTTTTGGGAAAGCTGGTATTCCTGCTTCTCGTGGTACAAGGTTCCCAACTGGATGGCAATATCCAGGTTCTCGGGCTGGAGGTTGAGTGCCGCCTGGTAGGACAGGATGGCTGAATCGATATTTTGGATGTTGCTGTACAGGAAACCAAGATGGCTGTAAATCCCGGCCAGCAGCTTGGGATTGGTCGTGGCCGCCATCGCCGACTTTGCCAGATGGAAGGCTTCGTCGTAATGGTCTGGATTATCCGCAAGCGCCATGCTAAGGGCCGACATGATTTCGGCGCTCTCCGGCCGGATGGCGAGCCAGCGCTGTAGCACATCCACCAGGGACGCTGTGTTTTGGGTTACGCGATAAAGGTTGACCAGGTGATGGTAGCCTTCATCACGGGAAGGGTGACGCTCGATGGCGCGGCTAAACCAGAATTCCGCGTCGCTGTAGCGCGCCATGCCCTGGTACAGCTTGCCAATTTCCACGGGAATGTGCGTATGGCCCGGGAGCTTTTTGTAGAGCTTCAGGTAAGTATCCAGGGCCTCTTCAGCCGGCCGCATGCGTAGCAGCTTCGTAACCAGTTGATATCCCAGTTCCAGCCGGAGCTGGGGCAGGGATTTGGAAAAGGGCGTTAAAATCGTGCCGGCAACCAAGTGAATAAAGCAAATGGCCCATGTTTTGACGTTAAAACACGTCTTGGCCTGCTCCATGTAAATCCCGGCCAGCCCTAAGTGGATTTTTGCCGTTTTCCAGGGCTTTTCCAGGCGAAGGGCTTCCAACAGGTCGAGCTTGGCCTGTTCCAGTTTCCCCTTGCGAAAATGGATAAAAGAAGCGACTTCCAATGCCTTTTTCACGGCTTCGCCATGAAACCGTACCGGATAGCGGTTGATGATTTTACGCACGATTTTTTCGGCAAGGGCCGGTTGGCCGTTCAACACATAAGCCCTGGCCATTTTGGCCTGGATCTCCGGGCTGTCGGAGGATTCCGCCTCGCGGGTAAACGCGTTGATGGCCAGATCCAATACATTCCGGGATTGCTTGGGATCGTTAAACTGCGTTAGATAAAATTCGCCGGTGCTGTCATTGCTTGTTTCGCACTTATCCGTCAGCATTAACAGCTTCAAACCTTTCTCACTAGTCTCAAGGGGCTTGGGACACATATCTTTCCAATCTCCACCTAATAATCGCTCTTAATCCGGTATCGGTGGAGCCCTATAAAATCTGAGCGCGAAGGATAAAACCGTTACAAATATTAATGGATTCGATTTTCTTTCACCGTCATCCCATGCTGCGAGAGAAAAAGAATATGAGACGTAAGCGTATAATTGCCAAATGCAATGATTAAACGCAAAGGATGCATTTGTTTGCGGGTTTTAAACCGAGGAAGCGGCATCCGACGGAAAGTAATATTCCCATTGATTAATGGCGTCACATTCCTTGCAAATGGCAAACTGGTTCATAAACATCAGGTCGGCCAAAAACTCTTTCCCCTCCACGCGAATCACGACTTCCTGGTTTTCGTTGTGCGCAATATCCACTTTGCCTTCAAAGGCAGGCTGAAGCATCAGCTTAAATTCCGTTGCGGCACATTTTTTGCATCGAAACATGGTCATCACGCCCAATCCCATTTTTTTATCTATTGTATATGAAATGCCTCGAAAACCAGCGTCATGTAAAAGGATGAGGTTTTGGGCCAAGTCCTCGTCAAACGCTTTTGAGCCAAGATTCAAGCACAAAAGATTTTTTGTTGTTTATAAAAATTAAAGAAAGCGTTTTCGATCCCACACTCCGCTATAATAGACCCATGGAAAAATCTCCTGATTTTCACTACAATTTACTTATGGGGAATTTCGAACGGGGATAATCAGGGCAAGGAGTGTTACATGCTTGAGCAGATGAAAGACAGACCACAATCCGGCACCATCGGCGTTTTAATTGTTGAGGACTACAAGCTGACCCGACTGGGGCTTCGCTCCATCCTTAACAGCAGTACGGAGATTGATGTGCTAGGCGAAGCCGAGGACGGCGAAAAAGGGATTGCCATGGTCAAGCAGCTTCATCCGGACGTGGTGCTGATGGATCTGGGCTTGCCCGGCATGAACGGGATTGAGGCGACACACCAGATCAAGTCGTTTGATGAGAACATCAAGGTCATCGTTTATACCTCGCACGAGCGGGAGAATGAAGTGATTGCCGCCCTTGGCGCCGGCGCCAACGCCTACTGCCTGAAGGATAGCTCCCCGGAGACCCTGCTGAATACCGTTAAAGTCGTTTCCGAAGGCTCGGCCTGGCTGGATCCGGCCATCGCCAATATCGCCTTGAAAATGTTCCAGTCCGGCTCCCTGTCCCTGCCGGAACCCGAACCCCAGTTATTTCAGGGTACCCCGCAACTCTCCGATCAGGAAGTGGAAGTGCTGCGCTTACTGGTGGAAGGAAAAAGCAACTCCGAAATCGCGCAGGAACTGCTGGTCAATGTCAGCACGGCGAAGGATTACGTTTGCGATATCCTTCATAAACTTTCCGTGCATGACCGGGTGCAGGCCGCGGTAAAAGCCATTAAAGAAGGTATCTTGTAAAATTTTGATATCCGTTTGAATGAAACTATTTCCTCCCTGCTGAGTCATGAACTCTTACGTTAAGATGTTTGAGTTACCTCGTTTGTTTTAAGTATTGATTTTGATGAAGGAGCAAAAAACACCATGCAGGCAGGAATAGGAAAGTCTCTGTTGGCTTTGGGCATTTTGGGGTCGGTCATCACAATGCCATTGACCGCCATGGCCCAGGAGCGCTTCCCGGAGAATACGATTTTATCGCAAGGCGTGGGTGTGGTGACCGCCCAGCCGGACACCATGCAATTGAACCTGGGCGTTGAAACGGAAGGCAAAACCTCCGAGGCGGCGCGAAATGCCAATGCCCAGAAGATGAACGCCATCCTGGCGCGTCTTAGAGGTTTGGGCATACCAGGGCTAGTTCTGAAAACGGCCCATTTTAATGTCTACCCCATCCGTGAGTCTGAGCGCCCGGATCCCAGAGGCCACTATTCAGGCCGTCCCGATCAGATTATCGGCTATCGCGCCCATAACCAGATTATGGCCAGGGTTGAGGGAGAAGACAATAGCGCATTGGCCAGCTATGCCAGCCGGCTGATTGACAGCGCCGTGGGCGCAGGCGCCACCAACGTGGATGGCCCGAACTTTTTCCTGAGCAAAAACAACAAGGCCCAGCAGGAAGCGCTTAAGCTCGCCGTCCGCCAGGCCAGGGAAAACGCCGAGGCGGTTGCCCAAGCAGCCGGCGTCCGGATTGTCGGCGTGTATAGCATCGATTCCTACGCCCAGCACATGCCCCTGCGTGGCGGCGTAATGATGATGAACAAGGCCGAGGCTGCCGAAGCCGCTGCCCCAACGCCTATTGAGCCCGGTGATTTTGAAGTGACCTCCAACGTCACCGTCCGGTACGATATCCAGGATTAATCCGCAACGACGGACACAAGTTGAACGGCCACCCGAACAGGTGGCCGTTTTGTTGTGGTTATTGCATCGTCCCAACCATCAGGTTACTGATGAGGCGGCTGAAGCGCGCCGGCTCAGGCAGCGGGCTGCCTTCGGCCAGCAAGGCCTGGCCATAGAGCAGGTAGGCATAATCGCCCAGGGCCGGGTCATCGGCCTTGGCGCTATACAGCTCCTGAAGACGGGACATAATGGGATGGTTCGGGTTCAGCTCCAGGATGCGCTTGGTTTTCGGGACTTCCTGGTTCATTGCCTTCAGCATCATTTCCATCTGCGGCGTCATATCGGAGGGGCTGCCCACCAGGCACGAGGGGGATTGCGTCAGCCGGGAGGACAGGCGCACTTCCTTTACCTGCTCATCCAGCTTGGCCTTCAGGCACTCCAGCAGGGATTGGTACTGCTGCTCCTTTTCCTTTAACGCTTCTTCCTCGGCCTTTTTCTCCTCGGCGTCGCCCACTTCCGCCGTGCCCTTGGCGACAGACTGGAACGACTTGCCTTCGAATTCCATCACGGACTGAACCCAGATTTCATCCACGGGATCCGTCAGCAGCAGCACTTCGTACCCCTTGTCGCGAAAGACTTCCAGGTGGGGCGAGTTCTCAACCGTTTTCAGGGTGTCGCCGGTCAGGTAGTAAATCTGGTCCTGGCCGGGCTTCATCCTGTCCATGTAATCCCGCAACGTAATCAGCTCCCCTTCGCCGCGGGTGGAGTGGAAAAAGGAGATATCCAGCAGGGCTTCCTGGTTTTCGTGATCCTCGTAAATCCCTTCCTTCAATACGCGGCCAAACTCGCCCCAAAATTTGAGGTAGTCCTCTTTTTCCGTGCGGCGCATATCGGTAAGGGTGCTGATCACCTTTTTGACCAGGCGCTTTTTAATGGCCTGGATCTGGCGGTTTTGTTGCAGGATTTCCCGCGAGATATTCAGCGAGAGATCCTCGGAATCCACAACGCCCTTGACAAAGCGCATGTAAAGCGGCATCAGGTCCTTGCAATCATCCATAATAAACACGCGCTTTACGTAAAGCTGGATGCCGCGCTTCCCGTCCTGGTAAAACAGATCCATGGGCGCTTTGGAAGGGATAAACAGCAGGGCTTGCGCCTCAAACGTGCCCTCGATCTTCATGCGGATGGTTTTTAGCGGGTTGTTCCAGTCGTGGGAAATGTGCTTGTAAAACTCCTGGTACTCCTCCTCCGTCACGTCCGATTCCGGGCGCGTCCAGATGGCCTTCATCGAATTGAGCGTAATGCGCTCAATCACGGTTTTTTCGGAGCCTTCAACCGGCTTGCCCTCGGCGTCCAGTTCCGGCTTCTTCCGCTCCACATCCATCTGGATGGGATAGGCCACAAAATCCGAGTATTTCTTCACGATATTCCGGAGCGTCCATTCATCCGCATAATCATGCAGGGCGTCTTCACTATCGGACGGTTTAAGGTGCAGCGTAATCGAAGTGCCTTGGGTGTCCCGCTTCGCTTCTTCCAGGGTATAGGTGCCATCCCCGCCGGATTCCCATCGGGTTGCCTGGGTTTCACCGGCGCGACGGGTGACCATGGTTACTTTATCGGCCACCATAAAGGTGGAATAAAACCCCACGCCAAACTGGCCGATGAGTTCCGGCGGCAGCGCCTGTTGCTCACGGTTCTTCATCATCGTCATAAACTCTTTGGTGCCGGATTTGGCAATCGTCCCGATGTGCTGAACCACTTCTTCGCGGGACATGCCGATGCCGTTATCATGGATCGTCAGGGTCGAGGCGGCCTTGTCCACCTCCAGCAGAATGTGGGAATCTTCGCCTGCGGCAGCCAAATCCGGGTTGGTCAGTTTTTCAAACTTGAGCTTATCCAGCGCGTCCGAGCTGTTGGAAATCAACTCGCGCAGGAAAATATCCTTGTTGGAATAAATGGAGTGAATCATCAACTCCAGCAGTTCTTTCGTTTCCGCCTGAAACTCATGGCGTTCAACCGTCTGCGACATGTCCGTCTCCTATTTTCCCGTATCAATGCAACATTTCTGATGCCCCTATTCTGCACCAACCCCCACACCGATGAAAAGAGGGATAAAGGTTTCTCATCGCCCGCAACCGGGTCTAAAAATCGAACGCTTTCATATTTATACTGATTGTTGTATCCTAATCCACATGAAAATTACATTTCTTTCTCACCACGCCATTCATCCCAAGCCAAACCAGCCTTCCCAACGGTTCCAGGGAGCTTATCTGCTGGAAGCGCAGTATGCTGAAGCTCCCAAAAAACCAACCCGGGATCCGGCTATCCTGAAGAATTTAATCCTTGCGTTAAGGCATCAGATCCTGCTCCATACTTCGATGCCCAAGAAGGAACATGCCGTAAGAACCTCAGAACAACGGGACTTTCGCAATGACCAAGTGGGAGGAGAAGCGTGTTTTAATGTCTTGAAGCAGCTTGATCCGGATTTCACGGGCTCTCGTGACGCCTCTGCTTTTGCGCTCGGGAACCGCACCGTCTTATTAACCGCGCAGGATCATCGGGATTATCAAGCGCTGCTGGCTCAATCGCCCAAGCCCGAGGAAGCGCTTGTACAATTTGCCCAACAAATTGAGGAAAAGACAAAGCAGAGCCCCAAACTCCGTTTAATCTTCCAACTGCGCGAAAATGCTTCCCCGACTTTCCGCGTCACCAATATCACTCAACAATCCGTAACCGAAGCGGATCTCAAAGACCCGGTTTCGCTTTCCGGCGTATTAAGTTCGATTGGACAAAGCATTTCCGGGCATCCCTGGCTCAGGCGGTTTTTTAAACAGGACGATAATCAGCCAGCAGAATAAAGGTTCATAAATTTTTTTAGCTCATTATCATGTTTTTCATCTTCAAGGGCAATTTTCTGCTTTGTGCGCTTTTAATAAGTATTGTTTAAACGTTTGCAGTGGAAGGCACAAGTATGACAGTTCGATTCGGTGCAACAACCTTTACTTTTCATAATCGGGAAGAATATACACCGCATCAGATCGAAGGGGAATTGGACGCCGAACTCTTTCAATCGCAGACAAATCCCATTCCTGAAGATGCAGTTGAATTTAGGCAAAGACGGAATGCCTTGGATGTGGTTGTGCGAGAGGAACGTCTCAGTGACCTCCAATTGAGACGAGTATTTACGGCCATTCTGCAGAAAACATTCAGCCGCCAGGGAAATAGTATTCCTTATACTTGTGTTCCTTTAAGACTGGTTGACGGTCGGCAGAGCGAATTAAACGATACCGCCCATCCGGACGGATTGCTTCGAGCGCCCCAACAAGCGCAGCGTGTAACCAATATGGTAGAGAGAATCAGCAGGGCGCTGCGTACCTCTCATGGGCTCTCCCCGGAACAGCCGGTTTGTGGCCTTCCCCAAGGCGTAGCTACAGAGCCGATAAATGATCCATCCAGGCTTCGCCCCTCTGCTAGATTTCTTCGTAATTTAGCATCCACAATCAATGATGCTGCAACCCATAACTTACAGCGATTAAATCAAATGCTGGCCGCTTCGGATTCCCGTGATTTACGCAATACCAAGCCAAAATACCAGGATGAAGCTGAACCACAAAACCCTATTGCCCGGGCAATAAACTGGCTCCAAAGGATGAGAGCCCTGAATTCACCTGAAATGCTGAGAGTGGCTTATCAGCAAGGCAAAAGCGGCTGCTGACGCGCCATAGCTTCGTAGACATATTTGAAGGTCTTTCGATGCAGCGGGCAAACCCCAAGCTCCTCAATGGCTTTGAGATGGGCCGGGGTTGCATAGCCGGCATTGGTTTCCCAATGGTAGCCGGGGTATTGTTCGGCCAGGTCGATCATCATCGCATCCCGGTGGGCCTTGGCCAGAATCGACGCCCCCGCAACGGCTGCGGATAACTTGTCCCCGGACACCTGGGTGACCTGGTGCATCGAGAGGCTTTTAATCTTCAGCTTCCCGTCCATCACCAGCACAAACGAATCGGGATCACAGTCCGGATGGCGGCTGAGCAGTTGCTCCACAGCGCGATGCGACGCCAGCAGGGAGGCCTGCGCAATGTTCAGGGTTTCAATTTCCGCTTGGGAGGCTTCGCCAATGCCCCAGTAGCTAAAGGCTTTCAAGCACTCGGCCAGGGCCAGCCGCTTCTCATGGTTAAAATGCGGTGCTTTGGAGTCATCCAGCGACAGCACCGTATCAAAGTCCTGCTTGCAAGCCGTTGAAGGAAAGGCCAGGGCTGCCGCCACAACAGGACCCACCAGGCTGCCGCGGCCAACCTCATCAATGCCAATCAGCCCGAAAAAAGGGGCTTCGCCGCGATCCGCGTTGAGCTGCTTCAACAGCTTGGCGTCGAACTTCAGCAGCTCCTTGAGCCTGGATTTACGCTTCGTCGGTCGGTCGCTCAAGGGTCATCCTTCCCAGCTTGCCATGGCGGTAATCCTTTAAAATGGCCTGGGCCGTCCGCTTCAAGTCCGGTTGCCCGCCCGATAAGATATAATGACGCCGTTCGGCCACCATGTCCAGCGAAACAGGCGCTCCCTCCGGCAAGTCCAACGCTTTGGAAAGCAGCCCCGGATAAAACCTTTCGACCTGCGCCATAAAGTAAGGCACCACCGCTTCCTCATCAAATGCCGCATCCCCAACGGAGTAAACACTCGCAAGGAGTTGCCCCTGCTCCTGGGACACCAGCTTAGCCGGAATCAACCCCGGCGTATCCATCAGTTCAATCTGCGGATTGACGCGGACCCACTGCACCTGGCGCGTGACCCCCGCTCGATGGCCGGTATGCGCTTTTTTGATCGCAACCAGCGTATTAATCAGGCTGGATTTGCCGACATTGGGCATGCCCACCACCCCAATGCGAATGGCCCTTCGCTTAAGGCCTTTGGCAACCAGCTGCTGCATTTTGGGTTCACCCAGCCGCTTAACGGCCTCGATAATGGCGGCCTTGCCCTTGCTGTTGGTGCTATCGAACGACTCGACTTCCTGGTAAAGGGATGACTTGAAATGGTCTATCCATGCCTTTGTCCAGTTCGGATCCGCCAGGTCGGCCTTGTTCAGCACCAGCAGCACCGGCTTCTGCTCCCGAATGGTATCCGAAAGGGACTGATGCCAAGATGCCCGGGGAATCCGGGCATCTAAAACTTCAATCACAACATCCAGTTGTTTCAGTATGGGTTTTAATTCACGCTCCAGCTTGGCAATATGCCCTGGATACCATTGAATAACGGATTCCATTATTCCTTGGCGGCTTTGGCGGAACCTTTCCCTTTGCCGCTACCGGCGGTGGAAACCACTTTCTCGCGAATACGGGCGGCTTTACCGGTGAGGTTGCGCAGGTAGTACAGCTTGGCGCGACGAACCATCCCTTTACGCAGAACCTGGATGGATTCGACCTTGGGGGAGTGCAGCAGGAAAACCCGCTCGACGCCAACACCCTGGAATACACGGCGAACCGTAACGGACTTGTTGATCCCTTCGCCACGCACCTTAATCACAACGCCTTCGTAAGCCTGAACGCGCTCTTTGTTTCCTTCGCGGATCTTGAGTCTGACTTTGACCGAGTCGCCGGGCTCAACCACGGGCAGGTCGGTTTTCATATAACGCTTTTCGACTTCGTTCACCAAATTCGTGGGCATGGGGATTTATCCTTCTTCTCGTCGCCTGTTGCAAAACTCGCGAACACTCCTGTGTTGATACACTTTAGACCAAATCCAACCCCATCGTCAAGTCAGAGGGTCTATGCAACTTTTACGTCACCTCATGCGTGCTGTTAAAGGGATCGTATTCTTCAAAGCCGGGCGGTAGACGGCCATGATCAGGGTGCAGATAATATTCCAGGAGTTCCCTCACAATATGACGGCGGGCGCGATTGATGGCCAGATCAATGTTAATCGCACCTGTTCTTGTCGCAGAAATAACGGCTTTGGTTTTTTGGCCGAAAACTTCCTTTAAAACAAAGCATCGTCGGTCATAAACAGGCATTCCCTTCAAAACATCCCGAATGCTCCTTAAAACCGCTTGATTGGACTGAAAAACCGGATGTTTCGTCATTTCTGAAAGGCTCTCCCGATTTGGGGAATCATCACACAGATAGCTAACCCAGGGAGAAACTTCCGTAACCGATGAAAGCTTAATCGCCATGGATTGACAAAGCCGACTCAAAGCCCCATAAAGAGGATGATCCTCTGACGGCTTCCGATGATCCAATTCCACTTTGAGCATTTCAACCTGCTGTTGATCTGCAAGCCGGTCGTGGGCCGTTTCCTCCAACGGTAAAGATGGCTTCTTCTTGTCACCGGGTTGACTGAGACGGGCTGCAAGCGCTTTTAGACTTATAATTTTTAATTCGTACTTTTTATAACCATTTTTTTCAGGGGCGTAGGGGATTTCCCGCAAACGATCGTCCAGCGTGTATTCATAGGGTTTATTGTTGCTGGTCACAATATTGGCATTGCCATATACAATTTCCCCGGCTTTATTCCTATAGGAATAAAAGCCATAGAGCATGGCGCGCGCTTTTTTATCCTCCGTCGTAAAGTCAACGAGGTCGACTTTATCATGCCGCTCCTCGAGAGGGATGCCAAGGGGGACATAGAGGCGATAATCGGCGGGCCCAATTTGTGTCGGAACCGGGTTCCCCTGATGTCCCTCGACATTAAAAATATGGACAACCTCATAATGCTGATTGATTCGCCTCCCGATAGAATCAAAGGTATCCACTTGTAAAAAAGCCGGTTCTCGATGGCGTGGATCCTGGTAAGCTTTTAGAAATGGATTGGTTGGCTTGTCCCGTCCACTAAACTTTGGTGAATAAGCTGACATCACCTTGGAAATCATTCTGTTTCCCTCGCACTGTCCATCCAATAAATGCCCTAAAGCTTTAAAATTGCGCAAACCAGGGCAGGACGTCACAAGTGTTTACATTTATTTTCGCTTTAGCAGCTTGTCCCAAAGGCTTCGAGAGGTTTTACGATTTTGCTCAGGCCGGGTTGAAGACTGGGCATGGCGCTTCTGCCGATTCATTTCCAGCAGGTTGATAAAATCCAGGACTTTCTCGGCATCAACCGGCCTGGGATTAGCCATGGCCTCTTCGTAAATGGATTTCAGCAGCCGGGCCACGCGCTCGGAACAATGGGTCTGTTCGCAATACTGCCGCCCTTCTCGCCCTAGTCGCTCGCGCAGTTCGGGCTGTTCAATCAGCGTGCGCAAGTCCTGCGTAATCGTTGGCGGAGATGTAAACTGGAGGGGGCTCAATTCGCCGAAGGCATGTTTCAGATCATCCCGGATAAAGCAGGCCACCGCCTTCCCAAGGCCATCCCTTCCGCTGCCAGAACGCCATACCAGCCAATGCGCAGCTGATCGACGATGATATCCGCATCCTGGTAAAGTTGCCGCGCTTCGTGGTTGGGAAGATTCTCCACCAGTTGAAAGCGGAACTGGAGCCCTTCTGCCCGCAACGTTTCCACCGCGTCCAGGATTTGCCGGGTTCCCTTGATGCTCTGGTTGGAAGGGGCGTGGATCACCAGCGGGTTATCCGCGCTTTTGGGCCCGATATAGGGATATTCAGCCATCTCGATGGCGCGCGGCACAATGCGGGCGGAGGGGGCATAGCTTTGCAGCTCCGGGTCCGGCACCAGCATCACCTGGCAAACGGCGTCCAAAAAGTCGCGAAAGGCTATTTTGTTCTCATCCGTAAAGCGGGTAAACATCTCGCCGGGGTTTTCGTCCACGTAATGGTACGGGCTGAGCCGTTTAAACGCTTCCGCCGTGCGGAGTTCCGAGCCCCGGAAATGATAGACGACGACTTTGCCCGCGGCTCTCAGCGTGAGCAGGTCCAGGCCGGTAGGATACTCAAAATGCCGAAGGCTGGGCATATAAAACGGCCGCCGGTAGAAGTGAAACACATCGTACTGCGGGATCAGGGATTTCAGGATTTCGCCGGCCGCCGCAACCTTGTTGTCTTCCGGCAGCGAGAAGCTGTGATCGCAGGGGAATTTCAGCGTATTCTCCACTTCCAACTGGATACAATCCGCCTGCATCCCGATTTTGCGTTGCCCCCGCGAGATCATCCACGGCTGCCCCGCTGCCTGCGTAATCCCATGCGCCACCCGCATCGCTTGAGGCGGATTCTCGTTTAATACAGCCGATACCGGCTCAGTTGTTTCAGAAGAATACAGCATTCACTCACTTCCAGAGTAACTTTATTCTTAAAATACAGGTGGCTTACATTAAACGGCCGAGCGAAGCTGCGCAGCAACGAGCGAGGCCAATAAAGAAAAGGGAGGGATCCCCTGAAGCTGTCAGGCTTTCCTTAAACTTAAGGGATCCCGCTGTTGCGGTTAGCAGCAGTGGGCTAGAACAGCCCCTTGCCCAACCAGCAAACTTTGCACTTACCCACCCATCTTCAACCTCATTGTAGCAACTTGTTTCCAAACGCCAAAACGTTGTTTACAATGTTGGGGAGGAGTGGCCTCGCTTTGACAAGGCTTGGTGTTCTCGGTGATAATGTGCGAAACGAGATGGGTGTGCATCTTTGAAACGTATTTGTGTCCTTCTGAACAATGATTTTACAAGGGATATCCGCGTGAGCCGCGAGGTCAACTCCCTGGTTAAGGCCGGCTACCAGGTTACGGTGTTTGCCGTTGGCAGCCCGGAAACCCTGCGGATTGAGCGGGACGGCAACCTGAAAATCAGCCGCTTTATTCCCAAGCGCCTGGATAATTATAACGCCTTCGACCCGACGGCGTTCAAGGCCTATTCCGCCATCTTGCAGGATGATAAGGAGCCTTACGACGTCATCCACGCCCACGATTCCGATACGTTGTTCCTGGCTTGGCTGTTGGCGAGAAAATGGCAAGCCCGCATCGTTTACGATGCCCATGAGTTCTGGGGCTCCCTGTTTGAGGAGAAAGCCGCCAAGCTGGTGGAAGAAAAGCAGAAACTGGATAACAAAATCGTCGCGAAAACCCTGATCAGCATCCCTGGAATTTGGCGGATGAAATACCGCGCCCCCAAAAACAGCAAGCGCCGCATTAAAATCCGAAAGGAGCTGTTCCTGCTCAAGTTGTTTCAACGGTTCGAGCGGCATATGCTGACCCGCAGCGACCGGCTGATTACCGTTTGCGACTCGATTAACGAGTTGATGGTGGCCAATGCCAACCCCAACGGCGGCAAAAAGCCCCAATGCATCACCCTGAGAAACATTGCCAACTACACCAACGTGCAGAAGCAACGCCTGATTCACCAGGCGTACAACCTGCCCCCTGAAACCAACGTCATCATCTACCAGGGATGGGTGAAGCCCGTGCGCGGCATCTCCTTCCTGCTGGACGCAATGGAACATCTGGATGACGGGGCGGCGCTGCTGTTGATTGGCCCGGCGCAGCAAAAATACCTGGCCGAAGTGAAAGAGCGGATTGAAAACACGCCCAAACTTAACGGCCGCGTTTTCTACAAGGACCCGGTGACGCCAAAGGCCCTGGTTGCCTGGACGGCTTCGGCGGACTTGGGGATTCACCCCATCCTGGATTGCAAGGCCAATAACAAGTTTTGCCTTCCCAACAAGGTGTTCGAGTACATCCAGGCGGAAATCCCCCTGGCCGTATCGGACTTGCCGGAAATCTCCAAAATTGTGGATGGTTATGGCGTTGGGCTTACCTTTAACCCGGAAAACCCGCAGGAAGTAGCCGAGAAGATTCGGGACTTCTTCCATACGCCCGGCAAACGCGAATCCTTCCAGGACAACCTGAGGGCGGCCAAAAAGGAACTCTGCTGGGAAAAAGAAGAGCAAAAGCTGCTCGACCTCTACAAATCCCTGCTGTATTAGCATTTCTTGACAGGGTCATTGCGAGGAACGCAGTGACGCGGCAATCTCCAACTTGTCACGAACAAAACCCATGGTCGAATCTCCCGAAATGAAAATATCGGGGATTCCTACGCTATATCTGAATTTCCGGCAAATTGGCTTTGAATGGTCTGCCGCTTCGCCGTGGCTCATGCGAGTTTCGGGAACCAAAAGGCTAGACAAGCGCGACCAGCTAGTATATAATTATTATATACAAACCTGTTTGATCGGGTTGCAGACAGGCCAAGCAATGACAGTCAACCCGTAAATAGAAGATACGTGGGGGTATCAAACCATGGCCAGCAAAAAACAGATTCGCGCCAACCGGAAAAACGCCCAGAAAAGCGGCGGCCCCGGGGATACGAGCAACAGCAGGCATAACCGCACGTTCCACGGGCTTCGCGGCAGCCGTGTGGTGCTGCCGCATGAGGATATCAACGAATACAATGCCATGGCCGCCAGCCTGTATAACAGCTTTCAACCGGTTGGCACCTACGAGCATAACCTGGTCAAGATCATCGCGGATCGCACCTGGGAACTGGAGCGTGTGGCCAACCTGAAGATGAACACGCTGACCCGGACCGAGTATCGCGACGTGATGATGGCCGAGATGGAAAAGTGGGAAATGTACCAGGGCCGCATCGAACGGGCAATCATTCGGGCGAGGAAAGAACTGTTCGCCCTGCAACAGGCGCGCGGACAGGCCTATAACCCCGAAGCCCACGACTCAGAGGAGACCCCGATTCTATGCGAAACCGAGGTCTTCGTTGGCCCCTCCGTGGGAGAGCGCCCCAGCCAGGGCGAAGTGGCCATCGAGAACTTTACCCAGGTGGCCGTGAGGAAGATGCGCGCCCAGTGGCAAACCGATAACTTCAACAAGGCCATCAACCAGCGCGCCGATCTCTACCTCCAGCACCAGGAATCGGAGGATCCGCAAAGCCCGGCCTGGGAAGGGCAGCCGGATTCGGACAAACGCACCGCCTAACAACCAAGTTAGCCATGAATAGAACGTCATTGCGAGGCCGGAATGCAATGGAGGCCGTGGCAATCTCCCTCGTTGTAAACACCCTTCCAGGCACATCCGTTTTCCACCTGCAAGATTGCCACGTCACTGCGTTCCTCGCAATGACAGCCTTAAAATAAACTTGTCATACGAGGCCGGAATGCAATGGAGGCCGGCAATCTCCCTCGCTGTAAATGCCTTCCCTCACAAACTCACAGTAACAGAGCAATCTACAACCCAATATGGAGGAACCAGCTTGAATCAATCAAAAGAAAATATCAGCATTTCAAAGGGTATATTTGAATTTCCAGCAAATTGGCTTTGAACGGATCATGCTCATTCAAACCAGAGAGGCGGCTGGGAAGCCAGCACATCCACGATTGCCCGGCTGGCCTGGCGATCTCCGTAAAGGTGGACAATCGACTGGCTCGGCGTCTGTAAGCTCCCCAACGCCTCCACCAGTTTGTCCTCGCAAAGCCCCACAAGGCGGTTCCAGCCGGATTCGACCGTTTCCACCCACTCCGTCTGCTCCCGCAGCGTAATGCAGGGGATGGAGAAGAACGCCGCCTCTTTCTGCACGCCACCGGAGTCCGTCACGATGGCCTGGGCATGCTTCTCCGCCTGGAGCATCTCCAGGTAGCTCAAGGGCTCAACGAAGCGGATATTCCGGAGACCCGCCAGCGACTGCACCAGGGGCCGAACCCGCGGATGGGTCGGGAACAGCACCGGCATTCCCTGGCGATCCAGCGCCCGCAGAACACGATGCACCTGCTCCGGCGTATCCGTGGTTTCCGCCCGGTGCAGCGTCAGCAGGATATAGTCCCTGGGCTGTAGCTGGTGGCGGTCAAACAGGCCCGACCCCATGGACTCCGCCTGGGACAGGAACAGCTCGGCGGCATCCAGCATCACATCCCCCACCTTGAAGACCCCTTGGGTTATGCCCTCATTCCGCAGGTTCGCCACCGCCAGGTCGGTCGGGGCAAACAACCAGCTCGAAACGTGGTCCGTCACCACCCGGTTGACCTCCTCGGGCATCCTGCGGTTAAAGCTCCGCAACCCGGCCTCGATATGGGCAACCGGCACATGGATCTTCACGGCGGCCAGGGCCCCGGCAATAGTGGCGTTGGTATCCCCATAAACCAGCACGGCATCCGGCGCTTCCTGCCGGATAATGCCTTCCAGTTGCTTCAGCCCTTCGCCCGTCTGGTAGGCGTGGCTCCCGGAACCAATCTCGAGCGGGTACTGCGGCCGCATCAGCTTCAACTGCTCGAAGAAGACCTCCGACATGTTGGCGTCGTAGTGCTGGCCCGTATGCACCATCACTTCCTGCAACCCCGCCTGCCGAATCGCCAGGCTTACCGGGGCGGACTTGATAAACTGCGGCCGTGCCCCCACCACGGTCAGGATTTTCCGGATTGGTCTAGTCATGCGTCATCCTAAGCGCTAACGGATATGGGCTTATTCTAAACGCTTAGTTTCTCCCGTTGCAATGCGGTGGGTTCGGCAAAATCATTCCGCTTGAGGAAGGCCAGCGCATGCCGGTTGAATTCCGCCGGTTTCTCCAGCGCCACCACGTGTCGGGCCCCGGGGATCGAGATCAAATCGCAGGGCCCTGGGACATGGTTAAGGATGTACTTGACATAGCGCTTGGGCACCGGATCATCCTTGCCGCGGAGAACTAAAACCGGGCACCGGAGACGGGATAGCTTCCCGATATAGCTGGGGTACGCCAGTTGAAGCGTCATCTGCCCAACGGCCATGGGATCCACCTCCCGCTCCACGGACTCCAGCAGGAAGTAGTAACCATAGGTCTGCGCGCCGTACTTGTTGATGAGGTGAGCCGTTTTGCCCTGTCCGACAGTCTTCCAACTGATAAACAGGCAGGAAAGGTAGAGGGTCAAGGCCAGCATCTTGATGATGGAAGCCGGGTGCCACTTGGGCTTTAAGCCTCCCACGGGCCCTTCAAGAATCAAGGACGCGACCCGATCCGGGTAACGACAGGCAAAGTCCAGCCCAACGGCGCATCCCAGGGATAATCCGGCCAGGTGGGCCTTGGTTATGGCCAGATGATCCATTAAATCGGCCAGCACCTCGGCATATTGGATAATACTGTACTGCTTCGTGTGGCTGGAGCGGCCATGGCCTGGGTAATCAAACACAATGGTGCGATGATACGGCCTGAAATCCGTGAGTTGCGGCGTCCAAAGCCGGGTGTTGGAAGCCAGGCCGTGCAGCAGAATCAGGGGCGACCCGGCCTCGCCATGAACCTCATAATAGATATCCAATCCATGTCGGGATTTGAAGTGCGGCATATGGCGTCTTCCTGCTCATGTCCAGCTAATGGGAAGGTCTAGCTTAAAGCTGGACAATGGTGGTCGGTTCGTTAAACGCCAGGATGAGCTTCAAAATCACGTCGAAGGCAAACAGGCAGATAATGACCGGCAAGGCCAGCAACAGCGCCTGAAACGATAAAGACATCATTTCCTCTAATGGGATTGTTCGATGGTGTAAGTTCAACATCCCGTATCTCCTTGCTGATGTATTCAGTGTAAGCTGGGAATTCCATTTTGTGTTGATTCAGTTTGATGTTCCCTTAAAACCGCATATTCAGACAGGAAAATGGACCGGCAAAGGAGGTCTAGCGGGTGAGCTTCCTTGCTTTACTCGGTCCACTTTCAAGTTGAATCGTTGTTCCTGGAGTCAATCCGGTCCTTCCCGGATAAGTGCTTCTCTTACTTGAATATTGAAACTATACGAGCCCTTCGCGAATGGCCTTGACTGCCGCCTGCACACGGTCATTTACATACAGCTTTTGCAGGATGTTGCAGACGTGCGCCTTGGCGGTATGGACGCTGACAACGAGGTCGTTGGCAATCTCCGTGTTGCTTTTGCCTTCTACCAGCAAGCGCAGCACTTCCATTTCCCGCTCGGTCAACTGGGACTTGTTGGATTCCTTCTTGTCCGGCTTGGGGGGGGCGGTTTGCGCACCGGGGTTCAGCTTAAGCGCTACGGACGCAATGGTTGGATCCAGCCAGGCGCCGCCCTGATAGACGGTTTCAATCGCCTCAGACAGCTTGGTCGGATCGATATCCTTGAGGCAGTAGGCGTTGGCGCCGGAGCCCAAAGCCGCAATCACTTCCTCCTCCCGATCGTGGGAGGTAAGGATCACGATCTTGATATTCTCATCAAAGCTCTTGACCGCCTGGGTGGCGTCAATGCCGTTCATTCCGGGGAGGCCCAGATCCATCAGCACCACATCCGGGCGCATCTCCTTGATCAGGGCAACCCCTTTCTCGGCATTCTCCGCTTCCCCAACAATCTTGATCTTCTCGTGCTTGTTGAAGTAGGAGCGAATCCCGATGCGGGTGAGTTTGTAATCCTCAACGATAATGACGTTGATGGTTTTATGGGTTTGTTCCGGTTGAGTACTGTTCATTTGCGCGACCATATCATTTTCCTTTTCCTGTTGTACCAAAACGAAAATCCTTTTGCTATCGCTATTTTCTGGAGCCGAACGCCCGGCTGACCAGCAACCCGATACCTAGGCCGATTAAGGCGGTTTGAACAGGGTGGCGACGCACCAACTGGCTCAGGTCGTTCATCATATCCTGCGAGCTGTTGTTGTGGACGTACTGGCTCACCTTTTCTACACCCACATTGGTTTTGCTGCGCAGGGCCTGGTACTGCTCGGACATTTTGTCGCCCCACACCCTGGCCTGCTCCGATAAACGCTCCTTGACAGCATGCATATCGGCGGATTTGCTGGAGCCGTTGGTGATGGATGAGCCGTTACTCATAACATCCTGGTCCATAGTCTCATACTCCTCTTTTCATTT
>CALAJO010000056.1 GCA_937922745.1 uncultured cyanobacterium | reverse complement strand
CAGTTTAATTGCAACCATCTATAATTCTCCTAAGACTCAAATCTGCTGAAATTTAACTTGTATTTATATAAAAACAAGTATTTAGAATCTTTTAATATTTGATGAAGAAAATTTAAGCTATCTTTGACATGCTCGTGGATAGTGCATTATCAGAGGGTTTTGCCAATGTGCTATCCCAAGAAGCCCAAAAAAATCAGCGTTTATTTTTATTAAATAAACAATTGTAACAGATTTTAGATTTTATTTAGATTTTGCGCACTTTAATTCTTTTGTTTGTTTTTATTATGGTAGAGACAAAACCTCCCATACACATACACCTAAGAAAAGAGAGAACTTAAGGTATCCGGTGAGCAATCACCGGTTTTTTCTTTTTTGGGGATTAGGATGCTTAAAAGCAAGTTACAGGGATTCAACAGATTCAACCGCGTCTTCAAACACTGGTTCTGACGGGGTTGCTGGCTCCGGCTCCGGTGGAAGATGACGGATCATCTCCTTCAATTCTTCCTTATCGCCCGTGAGCTTGAAGTATTCGTAAAACTTGGGCGTTACATTGAGGATGAAGCTGCGATCCTTGCGACGCTTGGAAATCAACTTATGCAACAGCAGTTCCTTAATATGGTCGTAAGCGGCGGCGCCACGCACCTCAATCAACTGGGATTGCAGCAGCGGGGCATGCAGCGCAATGGCGGATAACGTGCGGAGCGCGCCAATGGATAACTCGACCGGCACCATTTTGTTAACCACGCTTTCGTACTCCTCCTTAACCTGGAGGATATAACCATCCGTGTCATCAATTTCCAGCGAGGAATCCTCGCGGCAGGAATAATCATTAATTAACTCAAGCAGGGCTTCTTCAACCGCATCGGAAGGTTCTTCCAGTTTCTCGGCAATTTCGGTAATCGTTAACGCCCGCCCGGTAAGGAACAGGACCGCTTCAATTCTGGCCTTTAACGGTTGCGCCATTGTCCTAGCCTGCCAGTTCCATGGGTGCGTCTTCTACAAGGGCGGAGAGAGTGTCGTCGGCCGGGGTCATGTACAGCTCGGAATAGAACGATTCCTGCTCCAGCTCCACTTCGCCGCGTGCCGCAAGAAACAGCACCGCAATGTAGGCGGATACCCTGTCGATCTTGCCTTCATTCTCCAGTTGGGAGAGGCTGATGGTTTCGTTGTTAAAGAAAAACCGTTCCAGGATGTCCTTGAGCTTGATAATGGTATCTTCAATAAACTCCTCGTGGGCAAGTTCCACAATTTCCTCGGAGGACAGATCCGCAAAATTTCGCATCCGGCGGCGCTCGGCCTTTTCCACCGTCTCCTTCAGCCGGCGGCGTTTTTCCAGCTCCTCGTAGCGTTTCAATTCCAGGATCAAGTCCTTCAGTGTGACGCGGCGGTTGCGTGGCTGCTTCACGCTGGTGCGACGGCGAATCACTTGATCGAGCGTATGAAAGGCGGCCCGGGGCAAGTTTTGCAACGGTGCGGCCGCGCTGTCCAATCCCATTTCCAGGAAGTCATCCTCGTGAAATTCATCCGGCTCCGGTTCCCCGATTTCCAGGAAGTTAATCCCTGACAGGCTGTCAGATTTCATTCGGAGAAGGACTGCCGCAAACAGGAGCGTCTTTCCAGTCAGCTTTAAGTCCTGAGACTTGATTTCCGCCAGAATCTGAAGGTACTGATCGGTCACTTCCACAATATCAATGTCCCACGGGTCAATTTTCCCGGTCTTGGCCAGGTTTACCAGGATCTCAATCCCATCGATGGGCGTGGTGTTAGGCGATGTCTCAGGAAGCATCTTTCAGCAGAACCCCCGTTACCTTGGTCACGCCGTCCCGCTTCTGGGTTACGCCCACCGTCCGGTCGGAGTGCTGTAACATCGGTTTCCGCAGGGAAACGACAATGAACTGCGCCCCACCGGATTGCTTTTTAACCATATGCGCCAGCTTTTCGGCGTTAATCCCGTCGAGGAACATATCCACCTCGTCGAACGCGTAGAAGGGGGCCGGCATGTACCGCTGGAAGGAGAACACAAAAGCCAGGGCGGTCAGCGATTTTTCGCCCCCGCTCATGGATTCCAGGCGCTGCATTTTCTTGCCGCGGGGCCTGGCTTCAATCGTCAGGCCGCCGCTAAAAGGATCATCCGGGTTGGTGAGGACAAGATACCCTTCGCCATCGGAAAGCTCCGCAAAGATTTCCCGAAAGTTGTTGTCCACGTTCTCGAACGCCGTTTTAAACGCGTGCAGCTTCAACTCGGAATAACCGTTAATCTTGATCCCCAGGTCTTCCCGCTCGCGGTTGAGAGTGTCAATCTTCTCGGTGAGTTCCCCGTGGCGCGCCATCACTTCGTCATAATCCTGGATGGCCTTCATGTTGACCGCGCCCATCTGCTCCATCTGGCGGCCCAGGCGCTGGATGTTCTTGAGGATTTCATCGGCCGCGGGTAAATCTTCCGTCGAGGCCGTTTCCGGGTCGATGCCGGAGTTGGCGAGTTCTTCCCTGGCCGTGTTAATCTCCGGCTGAAGTTCCTTTTTGCGGGCCTGGTAGGCAAGCACCTGTTCGTCAATCAAGCTGATATCACGGTTGAGGTTGTATTTAAGCTGTTCTTCCGCAATTAATTGGGCCTGGATTTTATCGCGCTCGGCCTGTAGACGTTGCAACTCTTCGTCTAGCTGGCCGGTTTGGGCTTCCAGCGCCGCAATCTGCTTGTCCAGCAACTGGATCTCTTCCAGGAGTTGATGCTTTTCCTTATCCAGCTTTTCATTGCCCAGCTTCAATTGTTCAATCTGCTCGTGGTAATTCTGGATTCCCTTTTCCTGGAATTCTTTTTCCAGTTGCTTGGCCTGGATATCCGACGCGATGTTGCGCAACTGGGTTTCGTAGGAATGGATCTGGAACTCGACGGCATCCATTTCCTTTTTCAATTTGTCGAGCTGCTCGGTGGGCAACTGGGAATCGATTTCCTCCAGCGATGTTTTCAGCTCCTGGATTCGGGCGGTTTTGGCGTCGATATTCTGTTCCGCGTCCGCCTGCTCCTGCTGAAGCGATTGGATCCGCGTCTCGATCGATTCCAGGTTATCCACCTTCACTTCGGTTTTGAGCAACTGCTCCAGCTCCCTGGCCAGGGTATCGCGCTCCAGTTGCTTGCGCTGCAAGTCGGTGAGGAACTGGCCATAATCATCCTTCAGGGAGTCCAGCTTGATTTCGGCGGCGTTCAGCTGCTTTTCCAGCTTGGCCTTTTCTTCGTCCTTGCGCTCCAGCGCTTCCCGCATCTCGCGAATCTGCTGATCGAACTTGCCGGTGGCCAGCTTTCCGCCAGCCGCCCCGCTTGTCGAGCCGCCGGTCATCGCGCCGGTTTTTTCCATCAGGGAGCCGTCCAGCGTCACCATCCTAAACTGGCGGAGGTATTTGCGGGCTACGGCCATATCTTCCACAATCACGGTATCGCCCAGGGCATAGGCAAACACATCGCGGTATTGCGGGTCAAAATCCATCAGGTTCAGCGCGTAATCAATCACGCCGTCATCATCGGGCAGGCGGTTGAAGTACTGCCCTTGCTTCATCTTGTTCATCGGGAGAAAAGTGGCGCGCCCGGCGCGGGTGCGCTGGAGCAGTTCAATCCCTGCCTGGGCCACACGGTCATCATCCACAACGATGCTTTTCATCCGTCCGCCAAGGGCGATTTCCATCGCGACGGAAAATTCTTCGTCCACCGTGCCGAGCTGGGCCAAGGTGCCGTGGACGCCGGGCATATTGGCATTGAGGATGGTATCCACGCTGCGACCAAAGTTCATATCCTCGTAGGCGCGCTTTTGGGCTTCCAGTTGGGTGTACTCCCGGTGCAGCTTGTTGACTTCTGCGGTGGCATTGTTCATCGCCACGCGAAGTTTGGAGACATCCAACTGCTGTTTCTGGATTTGGGTTTCAAACGCTTGCCGCTCCAGTTGGGATTCCGACAGGGCTTTTTCCAATGGCTGGATACGGGTTTCAATCTCGGTTTTGCGCTCGCCGGTCGAGGAGGATTTCTCTATAACATAAGCCTTTTCCCGCTCTTGGCGATCCAGCTCGGATTCAATGTCCAGTTTGCGCCGGTTCAGCACGGATACTTCGTCTTCAGTCTGTGTCAACTGGTTGCGGGTCAGTTCGCGAGTTTTGCCCAACTCCCCTACCGAATCGGCCAGCGCCGTCATCTGGGCTTTCAGTTTGTCCAGCGTCACTTGCTCCTGGGCAATTTTGGCTTTGATTTCCTGGTCGCGGTGTTCAAACCCCTCAATCGTAACGGCCAAATCGTCAATCTTGGCGTTAAGGCGGTTGATTTCCTCCTGGGCGCGCTCCAGGTTCCGCAGGTTCTCCTGCTTTTTCTGGCTGCCAAACTGGATGGTGTCCTTCTTACGGGAGATCGCCCCCTTGAGCCCCTCAATCTGCTTCTTCATGGCGATCTGCTGGTCTTCGCCCTTGCGCTTGACCTCGTTGGCGATACGGGTCAGTTCCTCGCGGGTTTTGGCAAGCTGGGCATCATAATCCACCAGTTGGGCCTGCATTTTGCTTTTCTGCTTGCGGGCCTGGATGATATTTTCCTCCGCTGCCTGGTAGGCTTTTTTCAAATCCAGGTACTTGGCGGCCAGCAGCTTGTTTTCAAAAGTCTGCTTCTCGTCCTTGAGCTTTTGGTACTTGAGGGCCTGCTCCCGTTCGGCAGAAAGCTGTTGCACACGGGACTGCAACTCTTCCAGCAGGATGGTAAAGCGTTCGATGCTGCCGGATACCGACCCCAGTTCCTTCTGGGCCTGGTCGATCTTGCGGTCGAATTCGGCAACCCCGGCAATCTCGTCGATGATCTTGCGCCGCTCCGTCGCCGTCATATTGATGATGCCGGTAACATCCCCCTGCATCAGCACGTTATAGGCGCCCGGGGAAATATTATGCTGGGAGAGCCGGTCGTGGATTTCGGTCAGGGTACTGGATCGGCCATTCAGGTAGTAAAAGCTGCCATAACCGGACGCGCCGCTGTCCTTAATCTTGCGGGTAACGATGATTTTCTCCTCTTCCGGATCGTCGTTATTTCCAAACATAATACTGACGCTGGCTTCCCGACGCTTAGAGAGGTTGTTAATCAAATCCGTCAGTTTTTCTGCCCGCATGGTGCGGGAGGTGGACAAACCCAGACAGAACAAAATGCTATCGATGATGTTGCTTTTACCGGAGCCATTGGGGCCGGAGATAGTGGTAAAGCCTTTTTCAAACGGAATAACCGTTTTATTGGAAAACGACTTGAAATTATCAATCTCAATCTGCTGTATGTGCATCCGAGGCCTTCAGAACACTCTCTACCACTACCGTTAGGAACGATTTAAACCCATGGGAACCCATCCACATTTAGACCCTATTATAGCGCATATATCAAGCACGTACAAAAAGATGATATGCAGTCCTTACACATCTTAAACCACATGGAGGCTCGTTGTCTTGGCGAAGAACGGCCTTTTCCCATTTGCGGGCTTCTTTTAAAAAGCTTCTATCCGCTGGCAATATGGCCTTAAGGAAAACTTTAGGCACCGGGAGGCTCAAAAATAGTTTTTATCCTAGTGGAGAGCGAACGAATAGATCTCGACTCTGATCGATAGCAATGTTTTCTGGAGGATGTATTTATGACGTGTGTGGGATCAGGATGTCAGCCTGTCGGTTTTTCGCAGAAGCCGGCCCACTTTGGTGTTCAACAAGCCGGAGGTGGTCAAAATGGCGGGAATGGACAGGTAAAAGCATTAGCAACAGCGTTAAAACTTACTGGCGAGCTTTTGGATAAGCTCGGCGGCGGTAACGGTGGCGGTGGCTCACCCACTGGCGGTGGTAGTGCGGACATTGACGCCTTTAAGCAGATTAAAATTGGAGGGTGAAACCAAGGGTCTGACGGATAGAGAAAAAGAAAGAGAATAAAACCAAGGGCTTCGCACGTAACTGCGAGGCTCTATTCTTATTGTCGTAAAAAATAGCGCTTATAACATGCGTGATATCCTTTTTGAAGGCGATTTTCGGGCTTTCAAAACCGAAGTAAATGCGTTAAAGTGGATCCAGTTCAGGCGAAGCGGAGGATCCTTGTATGGGCTCTATTCCACCAATTATGGGCATGGACGAAGAACCGCTTTATCAGTTAAGTACGCCAAACGCCAGCCAAAATACGCCTTCATCCCAAAAAATTACCATCGACGGCAAACAGATTGACCCGTCCCGCTTTCAGAAGGAGCCGGATTACTACCTGAGATCCATGGACTGGCTGTTAGCCAAGGCTAAAGGCAGTTTTAACACGTACCGTTACGAGTTTGCCGAGCGGCTTTATCGGCAATTTTTTGCTTATATGCGGTTTTACCGTCCGCAAAGCTATCCGCTGAAGCTGAATGTTTACCAGGCGGCGTTTGAATATGCCTGGGTTCGGGAAATTAACGGCAATCGCCGGGAGGCGGAGCGGTTCCTGAATGAGCAGTTGGTGGCGCTGCTGGAACGGACTCGCCAGGAGGAAGCCCCTGCGCCGACACCTGCCCCGCCTGTGGAAAACCCGCAACTGGAGGAAATGCTACGGGAAATGCAGGAGCGGGAGGAACTACCGACCCGCCGCAACCTGGATATCGACCCTTCGCCGGAAACGCTGGAGCGCCTGGCAAGGGCTTATGCCGAGGCCCAGGAGTATGAAACCGCGCAGGGCATTGCGGCACAATTGGAAATTCGGCAATTTAGGGAGTTTATGCGGGCGCAGCAAGTCTCGCTGACTATCCAGCGACAGGATCCACAGCATCAGAATGCCGCGATCAATCCCTTCCTGCCATTTGGTTTTAGCCACTGGGGCGTGCCGTTAGCGCCGCAGTATCCTATGAATACGCGTGAGATGCGAAACCTCGAGGCCAAGACGATCCGTCCACAAGAGGGGATTGTGCAGGTTCAGGCGGCCATTGCCAACAGCCAGAATCCGCAGGGGCGCTTGCGACAACGCGCCGTTAGACAGAAAAAGACAGGGACAACCACGGGTAATCCCAGACGCACCAAGCCATCGCGTCCACGCTCCAAACCGGAAATCACGTTTTAACCGTCCTAGCCAGACTATCGGATTTTTGCAGCATGCATGATGAAAATCCTTTAAACGATTGTTATATTATAGATACATAACGGTCATCTAAACGGTTGGGATAAATCTGGGAGTTTTGATAATACGGGGTTTTCCAAAACTTGAGAGAGAAGCAATAGACCAATCGGATAGAGTATGATTATCTGCCAAAAACCTACTATAATTTAAGTAGGAGTGAAGGGAGAGAAGGTTCCGTGAATTTCGTTAAGGCCTTAAGGGCTTTTATGCAGGTGTGTTTTGGGGGCGGTGAATGCGAGCATGCACACGTCAATCTTATCGATGGGCCCTCGTTTTGTCCGGATTGCGGATACCAGGTCAAAATCGGCTGGATGTTTACCATCTGCCGCCAGTGCCACGCCAAACGAACCCCGCAAAAAACCGTTCTGGGCGAAGTGAAGCCTTTGCAACAATTCTGCCGCCATTGTGGCCACGATCGCTATATGATCATCAAAAAGGATCGCATTGAAGCCTACGAACTCATTTATGCGATTAGCGCCAAAACCGTCGTCTATGGCGATTCCCCCAATTACGAGCCCATTATCGAGAATCCATTCCGCACTACGGTGACTGTAGAGAGTGGGGATGTGTTTGAAGCCGAGATCATTCGACGGACGGAATACCGCGGGACGAAAAGCGCCTTTAAAACAGCCCCGTTCGAGTGGCAACGGCAGCAAAGCCCCAAGCGGTACGGCGCAACCTACCGCTCCCAGTCGGAATCCAACGTGTTGCCCTTACGCAAGCTAAGCTGAAGATTAATTAACTGTAAACCCCGGTTTGCGCTGCCAATGAATGCAGCAGGCCCTGTAACAGGTTTAGAACCAGGAACAGGATCATCGGGCTCAGGTCCAGGCCGCCGATAGGCGGGATGATGGCACGAAAAGGCGCCATAACCGGCTCTGTTACGGAATACAGGGTTCTTAGCGGTTGATTGTACCAGTTGGCGCGCGGCGCAACCCACGACATGATGATGCGGATAATAAGCAGCACGGTTAACAGATTGATTAACTGGGCCAGAAAATGAAAAACCCAAGCCATGGACGGGGATCCTTAAATTGATAACCTTCGATATTATACTCTGGAATGGGACAGGACTTGTCCGCATACACAATTTTCGCGGTGGGGCGGCAAAATTTCAATCAGCTTGAACAGCAGGTTTTTGAGTTTCTCGTTGTTATCGGCAAACACCTTCAGCACTTCCTCGTGGCTTACGGGCTCAACGCCGGGGATGCCGGTGTCGTAATCGGTAATCAGGGAGACGTTGACCACGCACATCTCCAATTCCTTCACCAGGTGGGCTTCCGGATATTGCGTCATGTTGATGACTTCCCAGCCCTGCGTGCGAAACCAGTTGGATTCCGCGCGGGTGCTGAAGCGCGGCCCCTGGATGACAACAACTGTCCCTTCCGGGTGATGCTCGATGCCGCAGGCGCGAGCCGCGTCAATGGCGTATTGCCGCATCTCCGGGCAATAAGGGTCGGCCGCGCTGACGTGGGTGGCAATCGGGCCGTCGTAAAACGTATCCTTGCGGCTGTTGGTTCTGTCCACATATTGGTCGCAGATGACGAAGCTGCCAGGGCGGACATATTTTTGAAGGCTGCCGGCAGCGCACGGGCTGATGACGCGGGTAACGCCCAGTTTTTTGAAAGCCCAGACATTGGCGCGGTAATTGATGAGATGCGGCGGGATGCTGTGGTTATAGCCATGGCGCGGTAAAAACGCAACGCGGCGTCCTGCAACCGTGCCGATGGTAATGTCGCAACTCGTCATTCCGTAGGGTGTTTCAACCTGAACGGTTTCAGCGTCCTCCAAAAACTGATAAAACCCGGAACCCCCAAAAACACCGATTTCTGCCTGCACACTTGTCATTGATTACCAGCCTCTATATCCATATCCTGATACTTTTAATTATATGGTTAATGCAAACCCGTCCGATTTTCAAGGATGACATCGCAATCAAGCCGCCATCAAATCCGGGCAAAGCGCGCGTAAACCCGGTTAAAAAGAAAAAATCCCCCACAACCTCACGCGTAAAGATACCGTAATAAACAGTACGTTTGGCGATGTTGTGTAGGGACAATGTGTTGGGGTGTGTTGTGTAACCTGGTGTCGCCGTTGGGGCAACAAAAAAGTGTTATGCTGTTTGGGTCTTGTTACCCATCTTGTTTTCAATCAGGTTTTGGGCCATTCCCACGCCGGCTGCGCCAACGCCCAACCCGGTCAGGAACGGACAGATCGCAGCAGCCGCAGCCATACCGCCAACGGCGGCGCCGGTCATAATGGGATGATCTTTCATCATCTGGCCGACATTGCTGATGGCATCCTGAACGCCTTGCGTCGTGTCACGGCCGATTTGCTGCATCGTTCTGCCGAGGCTGGCCGCTTTGCTCAGCGCGTCATTTCTGGTTTTTTCGGCGCTGGCACCTGGGCCACCCAAGTACAATCTGTCCATCGTATCCAGGAAGGAAGTCTCCAGGGAGTCTCCGTTAACGATGCCGTCCGCAGCCAGATCCGACTCCAGCAGGGAGCGCACATCGGCTTTATTCATCCCTCTGTCCAGGGAATTGTTGCTTTCCAAAGTGTAGGCCAGGATGGAGCCATCGATTTTACCGCCGTTAAATAGCGGTTGGTGACCCCACAGACGCAGCACGGCGTTATCAAAGCGGCTCAAGCCGTTCTGGCGCTCCATTGCCGCTTCCCACTCGGGGGAATCCACTGCAAATTGCTCAGGCAATTTGGCGGGGCCGGTCGCAAAGCGAACAGGGGCGTTGGAATAACGCTGGGAAATATCTTTGCCGGTAATTTTTTGGAAGACCTTGAAGTATTCACGATCCAGGTTACGGCCGGTAATGCCGCCGAATTCGGCCTGGTCTTTCGCATTCAGTTCGTTAACCAAGTCCAGCTCGGCCTGGTTGATGATGACGGAATTACTGCCGCCTTGCTGTGCGCCTTCCAGTACGGTTAACTGGATACCGCCATCCTGATGGCCTTTAGCGGCCATCTGGCGTCCCCAAAGGTGAAGGACAGCGCGCTCTCTATCGCTTAGGCCACTTAGGTTGGTGCGTTGTTGTGTATTTAATTGTCTAAAATCGGTATTGTTGTTAATAGGTGTTGCATTGGTTGCAGTTCCAGTGTTGGTTCCACCTGCCGGGGTTGTGCCGCCGGTGTTATTACCAACGGAGCCATAGCCACCCGTTGCGCCACCCGCAGTACCAGTGTTACCAGCAGTGCCAATTGTTCCACCAGTAGCGCCCGTTCCAGCGTTACCTGTTGTACCTGTCACGGCAGGGTTCGCATTAGGGGAGAACACACCGCCCATGGTGCTAAAGGCCTGCTTCAGGAATTCCATTAACACCATTTGCAAAATTTGTTGCAGCATGTTCGTCATGGACGGTTGGTTGGAAAAACCACCACCCAGTGCAAAACTTGTATTGGCTGGTTGAGAAAAGGATCCGCCCAGGTTAAAGGCCGAAGGCGCTGCTATATCCTGACGAGAGGAAATGGCAGGCATGGTACGTGCCTGTGTGGATATGAGCGGATTAAAAGACGTAATGAAATTCATCTTCTCTCTATTAAACCTTCTCTTCTCTCGTTCGTTAAAAAGTCGATTCGCTTAAATTATATGTATTATTAAAAAAAACATCTTGGCTGGGTAAATTGCTTTGATGGCTATAGGTTGTTACATTTCGTGACAATTCTATGTTGTTAAAAGCTCAAAAAGTGTCCTGCTTCCTGCATTTTTCGATTATTTAAATGAGCGATAAAAAACAAATGCCCGCATTAATTCTGCTGATTAAAAAGAAAGAAATTATTAAGAGGTCTTCTCCCTATATATAAGGAATGGAAATGAAGGCAAAAAATTTTACGACTGCTGAGCCCAGCACCAAATAGCCGCGTAGATTCACATTTTTACTTTTGTCTCAACTTCCCCTGGATTAATTGGAATGCCCTGTAACGATTGGGAGTTAAGGCATCATTCAAAATTTGATGTAACAGCTTTGTAATAATGAAGCAATTTTGGATTTATGAATTGTTTATTTAATTATACGTGTTTTATTATTAGAAATTGGAGAGAAGAGCCTATGTAAGAAGAGAGTGATGAGAGTAACGCTTAGAAGCAGACGCGTTAAGTAGGATAACCCAAAGCCAGTAGAAACTTTTTAATCGGAGAGAGAGAAGAGAACACATGAGAGAGAAGCACGAAATACACAACTTTCAACAGATAAGTCAATGCCGTATCTCCATTGGTTTATCTGGCTTTTGGCATGTCTGTTTTTAACCGGGATGCCTCTGAACCCACTTATCAGGGTTCGTTTTTAATTTCCAATTTTTAATTAATCAGTTTTTTGAGAAGAGAAAACAAGAGAAGTAAGTTAGGAGGATAGAGAAGATGGGCTTACCATTCAACCCAATCACCAATAGCCTGTTTAATCGATCATCATTTAATATCAGTCCCCTGTCTGCTCCTGTCACCAGCCCATTAACCGGTCTTGGTGGCACATCTAGCCTGCTTGGCGGAAGCAGCCTTTTTGGCTCCTCTCCAACGACCATGGCACTGGATACCTTCTCGGGCAGCAGCTTTAACCGAGTTGGTTCTGGCGGTGGCGGCCTTGATATGCAAACCATGTCGGTACTCGCAATGGCCATTATGGCAATGCTGCTAATGAATAACGGCACTGCCGGCCAAATTAATAACCTGGCAGGGACAGCTGCCAATGGCGTTGCCGGTAACGCTGGTAATGCTGGCAACGCAGGCAATGCTGGTAACGCCGGTGGTTATGGTAATGCCGGTAACGCTGGTAATGCTGGCAACGCAGGCAATGCTGGTAACGCCGGTAATGCTGGAAATGCCGGAAATGCAGGCAACGCTGGTGGATACGGTGGCGTAGCCAAAGCTGGTAATGCAGGCAATGCCGGTAACGCCGGAAATGCTGGTAATGCAGGCAACGCTGGTGGCGGTTATGGCGCTGCCGGTGGTGCAGGCACCACATTTGGCGGCCAAAATGTCGCCGGAGCCGTCCGCAATAGGCAGTCCGACATTGCAGGATTCCAAGCCTATATTGACGCAGTAGACCAGAACGGGAACGTCAACGATGACAAGATCCGTGCTGGTGGCGCCAATACGGCCCAGGCACGTACCCGGATTGTAGAAGGTTATGCGGCTGAGTTCTATGCAGGTGATCGCTTGGAAAGCGCAACGGCAATGAACAATGCCTCCAACACCCTGTATCGCGACCTGAACTCCGGTAACCCTGCTGCATCCAGCGCAGCAACCTTCGCACTGGTTGCTTCCCGCTTTAAGAACGCAGGTGGTAACTATGATAACGGCCAGTTGAAGAGACTGCTTGAAAAAACCGGTAATGGCGACCTTGCCAAACAGGGCGGCGTTGGTGACAAGGATGTGCAAACCCTGGCTGCCGTAACAGCTGCGCTGAAGCGAGGCACCTTGCAGTTGAACCAGGTCTTCGGTGCAGATGGTAAGGATATGCTTGGCGGCAAGTCCGTTAAGGATAAAGATAAGTATGATAGAGCCATTTCTACCGTTACCCGTGGCGACTTAGGAAGTAATATCGAAAAGGCCAACAATAACGCAGGTAATGCAGGCAACGCTGGTAACGCAGGCAACGCCGGAAACTCAGGTAAAGCCGGTAACGCTGGAAATGCTGGTAATGCAGGCAACGCTGGTAACGCAGGCAACGCCGGTAACGCCGGAAATGCAGGTAATGCAGGCAACGCTGGTAACGCAGGCAACGCAGGCAACGCCGGTAATAATAAAGGCGGCGGCGGAGGCGGCGGCATTAACGCCCTTAACATGGCGACTGCTGCTGGCAACGCAGGTACAGCCGGATCAGCAGGTGGATATGGTGGTGGCGCAGCCAATGCCGTAGCCGGAACTGCCGGTAACGCTGTGGCAAATGCAACCGGTCTTGGCTCAAATCAACAGTTTATGGCAATGTTGAGCCAGATCCTGGTGCAGGCTATCCAATCCATCTTTGGAGGGCTGAGCAGAGCATAAGCCAAGATAGCGTGACTTGTATGAATAGAGGATATGACTTGTAAGAGATTTTAAAATTATTAATAGCTAATAAGCGAGATTTTTAAATATAAGAGTTCTGTTTGGAGGCAGAACTCTTTTTTTTATCTTTTTAACCGCAACTATTTTTTTTTCATCACCAGGGTATAAAAACCAACCATAATCCAGTACATCAGGGTCATCACAATCAGGTTCTTCATCAGGGAGTTGTCATCGTTGATGGGAAACACAATGGCGGCAATGGGTTTGGCAAACTGCTGGGCCAACGGGTACCCAACAACCAGGATGACCACAATAATAAGGTAGATAAACCCGTAATAACCTATATAGGACCAGATGCTGCGTTTATTCTCCATAGAGTGGGTTGCCTTGTCTTTACACTTCCTCGGTATCGCCTGGATATCGTCCAATTTCCGAGGAACTATAGTCGCTGAATTTCAACTCCATCATATAGTGGACATTTCAGTTTTGGAGAAAGTTGCCGATAAACCTGCCAGATGATGAGTACACGAGGTACCTGATTGAAAATGGACTCCCAACACGAAGAATACCAGCCACAAACAATGGCCGGGCAGGAGATGCCAGAAACCGCATCCGCGCAAGCCAGCGGCAAAATGGTGATGATGCCTGCCAATATGAATCAGCAGCCGGTGCAGGCGACGCCTCCTCCGTTAAAGCAGTTTTATAACGGCTTGCGTAAAATCGGCCTTACCATCAAGGAGCATCCTTGGTGGTCTGTTGCCGGGCTGGGTGCAACTGTGGGCTCCACGCCACTGGTTCTGGGCAAATTTGGTTGCTATTACATGAGTTTTTGTATTCTGGCAGGCTTATTAGTCTGGGCCATTCAATCCAAAGGCGAAGAATAGCACGTAAACGTTTGAAATTATCAATAAAAACCCCAAGGGCTTCTGAAAGAGAGTTCTTCAGAAGCCCTTATGACTCGCCTAAGTCACCACACAAAGCCACACACCAAAAGAAAACCTGTTATTCGCTGTTTAACTTTTATTTCGGATACTTGAAACCTGTCTTGTATATATATAAAAACGCTAACCAAAGGTTCGATGTCAGGGAATATCCAAGTTTAATGTTCCTTTAATATTGGTTGGCCCTGATTAATACGTAGGGATTCTGAAGAGGAGGGACGAAGGGGCTTCTTCATCGAGAATACCTTGTGAAAAGCGGATAACCGGGTTGATGATCGGCAAAATGAGCGAATTTAATAATGATACCGGGGTTGATATAAATTAAATCGCCATCTGTTCTCAAGAGAAAAAGGGATTTCGATCAAAGTTTTCTTTTTTCCTGTCGATACCGTATTTGTCAGTGTTGTGTAGAAAAATTTCGCCAGAAAGGGATTAGTACAGCATGCCGGTCAGCAATTGTCGGGTTTGTGGTCGGGTTCATCGGATTAGTAGCCAGGTTAGCGAGCTGTGCAGTGATTGCCTGAAGATGCAGGAAGCACAGTATAAGGTGGTGCTGACCCAAATTGATAAAATGCTGAAAGGCCATAATGGGATAGCCCTGCTCAATCGGATTGATATGGATGCCAAGCGCGTTAATGCCTACATTAAATATCGTTTCGGCCTAACCAAACATTATCCTCGGCTGGAGGGGCATTTAAGAGGGCATTGCCATATCTGCCGAACCAAATTGTATTACCCGGCTGAAACTGCGTGTTTGGACTGTCTTCACCTTATCCAGGCCATGATGGAGAAGAACAGGCTACTACAGGAACATCAAGCCACAACCCTTATTGCAGAGGACATGCTACCGACCAAGATCGCATTTCCCGATATGAAAGCCGCAATCCGCCCGCAATCATCGCGACAAACCCGCGCATCATTCCTACCGCACCGGTTCTAGTTGAAGAGGGAGAAAGCAGACCAGTATGTCCATAGACAATTGCAAACGATGCGGACGCGTGTTCCAAAAATCCTCCAGCTTGCTGTGTAAGCCATGCCATAGCCATGAGCAGGAACTAACCATGGAAATTTACCGGTTTGTGCAGGAAAACCCTGGCGTTACGATTGAGGAAATAGCCAGCGCTTTTGATTCGCCGGTCAAAACAATTCAGACCATGGTGTTTAGCGGTGCGCTTGGGACGGCGAATCAGCTCATTTCCAATTATTGCGCCCGTTGCAAATGCGAAATGAGTTATGTTAACCGGGTAGGGCATTTTTGCTATGCCTGCAACAAGTTTGTGGAAAAGGAAGCCGGCGTAGGCATTACCGAAAACGAACGCCGGTTGGAGAACATCAAAAAAGGCTTATCGGCTTTTCACCGTGGCGATGATGAGAAGGAAACGCCTAAAAATTCACCCCAGTTATCCACCGGCAAAACAAAACCGGGCAATGAATCGGTGAGGCGATCATCATCTCCATCACAACAAGCCCGGTTTGGTTTTAAACGTATTTCCAGTTAAGCCGTAGCAGAAGCGCTAACGACGCTGACTTTCTTACTGTTCTTTCGGTAGCGCTCGAATTTTACCACGCCGTCAATCAGGGCAAACAGGGTATCATCCTTGCCGATGCCCACGTTGAGCCCAGGGTGGAATTTGGTGCCGCGCTGGCGAACCAGGATGTTACCGGTTCTGACCGCTTCACCACCATATTTTTTAATCCCCAGATACTTGGGGTTACTGTCGCGTCCGTTTCGGGTAGAGCCTACACCCTTCTTATGAGCCATAATGAATTACTCCTGACGAATTGGGTCTTGAAATATTCTAACCTGTTTTATCCAAAAGCAGTCAACTACTCAGCAGCCGAAGTTTCTTCAGGTGCCTGCGGGGGCTCCGGCATTTGGGCCGTTACTTCAACCTTTTCCTTTTTGGGAGCGGCTTTCTTCTCGGCCTTGGGTTGTTGGGCCTTAGGGGCCTTTTTGCTTTCCTGCTTCTCTTCAGTCGGTTTTACCTGGGAGGCAATGGCATCCTTGCCGGGGAAATCCAGCATGGTGACTTGCAGTTCGGTAAACTCCTGACGGTGGCCATTTTTACGGCGGTAGCCTTTTTTGCGGCGCATTTTGTAAACCAGCACCTTGGGCCCTTTGCCATGGCGTCTGACGGTGGTTTTAACGGTCGCCCCTTCGATGAAAGGTGCGCCAATAATCGAATGCTCGCCTGCCGAAACCATCAATACGTTATCTAAAACGACTTCCGCATTTTCATCGGCCTGGACACGGTCTACAAGGACGTAGCGCCCTTCTTCTACTTCGTACTGTTTGCCTTGGATACTGACGATAGCTCGCATGAGTCTATTCCATTCTTTCTTTATATGTCGGGTGAAAATATACTATATCGAGAAGAAAAAGTGATGTCAAACCGCCCTTGCCGGTTGGACCATGAGGTTGTTACCGTATTTAACGGAACCAGCCTATTCTATCACATACCGAAGGAAGAATCCCATGGTGGCTGGTCTGTTCGGAGGACGCTGGAGGCAGTGGCTTGTGTGTTATTATCAGGTATGGATTCAAATCGACGTGCCTTTATATTAAGGGCCTTTGCGGATAGAACGGATGACCAGGCCGCCTTTGGAACTTTCGGAGTTTGTGGACGTGAACGACCAGATACTGGTCACGTTCAGGCTGCCGGACGCATCACAGCAGCTTTTTCAGTTTCAAAGCCTGATTAGGGCGGTTGCCAACAACAAGCTCTTGCTCGATGTTCCTGCCTTTCCAGGCATCCAAAGCGTTCTTATTCCAAACTTCCAACTGGGCATTAATTTTCAGCCGGAGCTTCCGGATTTCCCTACAATTATGACGACCATTATCCTGTTCCGGGAAGCAGATCCCGCCGGATGTTGGGTTGAGGTGCCGCCAGGGTTCCATCAGCATTTTCTCAAGCGCCGCCGGCATATCCGTGTGCCGGTGCAGTTCCCGCTAAAGGCGTTTTTCACTGTCAATAACCGGGAGTTTCCCCTAAATGCCCAATCCGTTAACCTTAGTGGTGGTGGAATGCGTTTTACCAGCAAAAGGCTGTTCCAGGAGAATGAAGTTATCCTGCTGGAGTTCAAGCCGGACGAGCGGGGTAATCTCTACAAAGTCAAATCCCGTGTGGTATTGAGCCAGCCCGTGCTTTATCCCGATGGAACGGTGCAACATTATGTAACAGCGGTGGCGTTTTTAAACCTGGAGCGATACGAGGAAGACCGGCTGGTGGGCTTCTGCTTTCGGCAGGAATTGTTGCAGCAGAGACACCTCCGACAGGATGGGTAAGGCACGGTTTTGTCCCGCTGGCCACCCCGCAAATAATTCAGCCCTACCCCTGGTCAGATGCCTTGTTGCATGTGATACAATTCTGGAGTCGATTAGTGAATAGGGTAAATCCCGGTGAGCAGTAACACGCCTCCTTCATCCAGCACCACCCTCAAAAACCTGTCTACCGAAGAGCTGGTGGAACTGGCCCAGCAGAATGAAAAAGATACCCGCGCTTTACAGGAGCTAGTGCAGCGTTATCAGCGCTCCGTGTACATGACCTTGTATCAATTGGCCCCTGAACGCAATGACATCTCGGATTTAACACAGGATGTCCTGCTTCGCATGTGTCGTTCCATCCGAACGCTGCGTAATCCCAAAACATTTAAATACTGGTTAAACCGCATTATTACCAACCTCTTCTACGATGAGTTGCGAAAGGCACCGCGGCGTCTGAGAACCGTTTCCATGGATGAGCCTTTATCCTATGGCGGGGATGAGGGGGATGAAAACGGACCGGCCCGCGATATCCCGGATGTGTCGCAGCATCCGGAGAATAATGCGCTCAGTTCCGAATTGGATGAAAAAATTCGTGAAGCAATTCAAAACTTGCCGGAACAGTTTCGAACAATTATCGTCCTAAGAGAACTACAAGGCATGAGCTACGAAGAGATAGCCAGTTTGACGAATTCAAACCTCGGAACGGTTAAGTCTCGGCTCGCTCGTGCCAGGTTGAAACTCCAGGAGGCTATGGCGCCTTATTTAAAAGGAAAGTAGATTCGTATGCCCGACACTTCACCAAAATATGACGCCAATACAGGGGATGGCTATTTTGATCCTGAAAGGATCTCGAAGGTTTTGTCCGAGTCTTCGGCTGCCGGGCCGGATTTGACGGACGCCGTCATAGCGCAATTCCAACAGGATTTGTCGCAGCCACTCCCTTGCCAATACGATTATGAGTTCCTCTCGACTTATTTTGACCGAGAGTTGGGATGTGATATTGATGACGGGTTACTTTTAACCCATCGTATCGACGCCTTTGAACAGCATTTGCCGCATTGCTTGCCCTGTAATGAGCAACTGGGCCTGTTAATGGATACGACCGAGACATATCGGCAATATCTTTATCGCCTGGAAGGTCGTTTGGATGGCCTGGAACTGACCCACCTCGTGATGAATGCGTTGGAGAACGGTTTCGCTGACATTCTGGATGAAACGGAAGAGATGCCCACGGTTGGTTGTGGTCGCTATACTGCGGAAACCATGTCGGCCCATGTGGATGCAGAACTACCTGCTGCTGAGCGCGATGAGTTGGAAAACCACCTGCTGGAATGCCTGCCTTGCGCTGAGGCCTATGATGTTATGGCTCAATGCTCTGGCGCTTTTAACCTGGAAGAGGCTGTTGCACAAAATATTCCGGATTGCTGGCCTGCGATTGCGGCCCAATTGCAGCAGGAACCTGTTGCGGCACAGAACGTCGTTAAGCTTAAGCCCCGCCGTCGCTGGACCTTTTGGGCCGGCACAGCGGTCGCGGCATCCTTGTTGTTCCTGGTATTTACCGGCCGCCTGATGCCGGGCAGCAGCCCGCTTGAAGGCAAGGTAAATGCGGTTGCCCTACAGGATGCCTTGATGCAGGATGAGCGGGAAGCGGCAGCCCTGCGGCCCAGGCCGGTTAATTATGCCGCGCCTAACACAATCTACCATTCGCCAGAAGCCTACTTGTTCTCCTCGGATCCCAATGTTTACAACGGGGAAGAGCCTGTCGTAGAGAAAGATGTATCTGCTATGGCGCTTTACAGCAATGTGCAGTAGAGGCAAAAGAAGATGACACAAAAGAAGGGTTATTGTTCGGTGAATCGAGTCCGATTAATATTCAGTTCTTTAACGCTGGCGCTTTTAATGGCGCTTACATCAAGCAATGATGCTTTTGCGAAGCAGCAATTTCGTGAAGTGAATTGGGAAACGCTGGAACTTTCTGATACGCAACGCTCCAGCCTGAACCGTTTGGATCAGCAGTGGAAATCATCCGTTAACGATTTGGTTCCGAGAATCAAGGCTAACGAGAACAAATTGCAGACGCTGATGAAGTCTTCCAAGCCGGATGAGCGAGAAATTATTCGTTTGCAGGAACAAATCCACGAAGATAAGATGAAGCTGAAGCTGGAAGCGACGCACATCTTTTTAACCAAACGGAAGATACTGAATAAGGATCAGCAAGTAAAGCTCCAACGGATGATTAACTACGCTGATTAATGTGTTTGACTTCAGAAACCGATTAAAAATACCTTGCCCCCAGCAGGGTATTTTTTTTTTGCGCTAAACCGCCTGGGCCTTAAATGTAACAATTCAGGAGAGATGCCGCGTATTTACAGCGATTTTTGATATGATTATAGTTGTTTTAAATTTGGGAGTGAAGTGACAAAATGAGGGGTGTTCAACCGTTTACAGGGGCCATGGGCCTTTATAATCAAAAACCGTTACAGCGTGTCTATCAGCCGGATGCTACCGAAGTACGGGGAACACCGGTTTTTGGACGCTCCCCGCTTGCCGATCTGAAAACCGGGTTAAGGCGCCAGGTAGAGACGATTGCTTATAACCCTCGTACGGCGATAGCCTTGGAAAAGGGGATGTCACCTGAAGACCTGAAGGAAATTGGGGCAACCATGCTCAGTGTTCCCGTCCCTTCCACGGATGGGCAAGGAAAACCCGTGACGCTGCAAGCCTGGTACCTGCAAACCCAGCCGCAGAACCCGCTGCTTCTGTTTGTCCATGGACGAAACGGCATCACGGCAGCCCATGCCAAACTGATCAAGGGGCTGTTGAAGGATGGGTTCAACGTTTTTGCATACAACGGTGCTGGCTTTGATGAGGCTGGCCGAAAGAAAGGCCAGCGCCCATCGGAAGAGGCCCTTTATGCCAATTTTGTTTCCGTACTGGATCGGTTGGAGCAAGGGTACCCGGATAAGACACATCCGGAAGCATCATTGTTACCCACCCCGCCCCAACAAATTACGGTGTTTGCCCACTCCATGGGCGTTAATGTCGCAGCAGCGGGTTTGTCCCGCTATCAGCAAAAATGGAAGAAAGACGGCAAGACAGTTCGGGCATTGGTTGCCTGTTCCGGCTTTCATAATTTTCGCCGGCAAGCCCAGCATCCATTTCCCGGGGAGAAGTCGAGAATCCTGAAGTTCGCGCGGGATATCAAGCTGGATCAAATCCTGTTTGCCCTGGTTAACCGAAACTTTATGGATACGATCAGCCATATTGCCAGCTTGCCGCAACCTGTCCCGCTGCTGGTGATGCACCACGAAAAGGACAACCTGATTCCGGTTGCGCCTAATGCCCAGTTGATTTACCAGGCCATGCGCCTTCCAGGGGAGCGCAAGCAGCTTTATGTCATTCCCGGCGCAGAGGCGGTGCATACCCCATGCGGCGAGGAAGTGTCGGGGCAGATTCACACGTTTTTAAAAGGACTGTAATGTCCCTGTATTTCCAAAGTAGCGCTTGCATGGTTGTCTTTTTCGATTACGCTAGTAAATAACTTAAGGTTGGATTTTTGGGAGTGACGGGATTGCGTATTGATTCCATCAGCATGTCAAATGCCGTTCCCAGGCGGCCGATGCTTGATGCGCCCCGGTTCCAGGCGGCGCATGTGTTACAACCTGCCGATCGGGTGCAGGCGTCTCATCTGCCTTTATCAAGCCAAAGCTTAAAACTATGGCAGCGCTTTCTCAACACACTACCCCCGTACGATATTCCCCTGTTGGCCTTGATGGATTTTGCCGCCTTTAAGACCAGCCACTCCGTTTCGGTGCTGGATATTAAGAGCCCGGTACTTAAGAGCCGCCGCGAGGTGATCACCTTCCCGGCAATGGATGGGACGATGTTGAAGGGCTGGTTTATTCCGCCACAAAATGGCAAGCCAACTATTCTGGTGTTGCCGGGCCGAACCGGAAATGTGGGAATGAAGGAGCCTTTGCTCGAGAATTTTGTGAGCAAGGGGTATGGCTGTATGGTTTTCAAATATCGGGGTTTTGACAAGGAAAACAAGGTTGTCCGAGCCTCTGAACAAACGCTGACAGAGGACTTTCAAGCCGCCGCCGACTACTTGAAGCAGCAGGGAGTTGAACGCCGAAATACCATTGTGCTGGCACATTCCCTGGGAACGGCCATTGCCGTGAGAACCCTTGCCCAGGATTACCAACGCGATGAGGCAACCGGGCGTTATCAATTGAAACCCGACACGCAACCCTTCCGGCTGGTTTTATTTTGCGCGCCCATCACTTCTACCAGGGAAGTGGGCAAGCTGCTCCGACAGAGTGAACTCCCCCGCATCCTGATGGAGAAGATAAAGCGGGCCCGCCTTTCCGATGAGAGAGCATCGGAACTTTCGCAAGGGCTGGCATCCAGAATCAACGAGTTTGCGGATTTTCTGCATCTGCCGGATCTGGTGCTGATGCCCAAACACCAGACGATGAACTCGCTGGACATTATCCACCGGATTACCCGCACGCCGATGCTTTTTATTATGGGCGGAAAGGATGCCTGGGCACCGCCTGCCATGGGGAATTCGCTTTATGGCCGTGTCCAGGGCAACGACGGCGTTTTTAAGCATCGCATTGTTTTTGAGGAGGAGGAGCATTCCAGTTTCTTCGGCCTGCCGGAGAATGACAGCCCCAAGCGTCGATTTTTCGATTCGATACGCGGTTTTCGTCGACGAGCCAAGGCGCAGGACACGGAACCCAGCGAAGTTCGCTTAAAGAATAAGGACGTGGTTGACCGTATTGTGGATGAAACCGAAGCCATGCTCCATCGCACGCAGGGGATGTTTATGCCACCAATGCGCTTAACCTTGCCCCAACCGGAAGCACAGCACGCCTAACCGTTATACGTCACATCCTGCACAGCTCCTTATAGTGGAGGGTTTTGTGTTGCTTTCTGCCCTTTTTCAATGGGGTGTTGATATGATGGTAAGAGGAGTTGTCGGCAAAGCAGACCAGAGATAAGATCGTGAGTTTCGCCCGGAAAATTGCATCCAAAACCCATACCATTACCGTAGAAATCTCCCCGCCAAAAGGGACGGACGTGAGCCTTTTCCTTAACCATGTGCGCCCCTTAAAGGAATGGGTCGACGCCATTAATGTGCCGGATTGCCAGCGTTCCATCCTCAAGATGAGTTCCCTGGCGGCCTCCAAGATTATCCAGGATGAACTGGGCGTTGAGGCCGTCTGGCAGTTGACTGGCCGGGACCGGAATGCGATTGCGCTGCAGGCAGACTTGCTGGGTGCGTGGGCATTAGGCATCCAAACCGTCCTTGCCCTTACCGGCGATCCGGTTCAGGTGGGCGACCAGGCGGAAGTGGCCAAGCAGGTTTCCCATTTGGATTCCCTGCGATTGCTGGAGCTTATCCGCAGTATGAATGAAGGAAGGGATGCCACCGGCAAGGAATTTAAACGCGGCGGCACCCAGTTTTGCACCGGGTCTGCGCTCAATCCGCACCGGATGTCCAGGGAAGCCCAGATTCACCGGTTGCAATACAAACTGGGCCTTGGCCTGCATTTCCTGCAATCGCAACCCATTTACGACCTGCAAACCTTGATTGACGTAAACGAGGTGCTGCAATCCCTTTGTGATAAACTCAACTGTCACGTCCCCAAGCTGCTGGTGGGGATCATTCCCCCAAAATCTGCGGAGTTTGCCCGCTTTATGAACCAAAAGATCCTCGGCATTTCTATCCCTAACTCGTTTATCGACCTGCTGGAGCGATCGGATAACCCCATCCGGGAGAGCATTGCCTTTTGCGCCGACCTGGTGGAGGAACTGGCGCCTTATGCCGGTGGTTTCCACTTTATGCCGGTGGGCATGGAAAAACATGCACCCACCATGCTGGAAGCCTGCCTGAAAAACGCCTCCGGCATCAAGCGGCTTAAGGCGATTTAGATAGATTGCGGCAAGTACGCCTTCAAGTTTGCTTCAGGATGGACCATGGCTTCCAGGGCGTTCGCTGGCCCGGTTAAGATTGTCGTGACACCGGGGCCATGGCCGGCTTGGACGCTGCAACTGTGCGATATTACGCCAATGCTAAGCCAACCTTTTCGATAAATTCGCCCATAGCGATGATCCATGTCCTCCATCGCCACAATGTCGCCAAAGCGCAACGTATTCAGGCCGTACTCCGATACAGCCTTCTCGTCAAACAGTTGGATATCGGCATCGCCGCTGTAACAGGTTTCTTCTCCCAGGCCCGCCCCAAGCAGATAAGGCGGAATGCGGTGCGTGACCGGCACGGTTAAACGACCCGCAGTATTGGGTTTTACCAGGGACTTTAACACCGCCGGATCCAGGTTCATCACGGTGACATCAGGATAATCCGGCAAGGACAGCCCTGTCCCATACGCCTTAATCTGCATCCGATCCCCGATAACAAGTTTTTCCAGCGTTTCTGCCGGATTGTCGAAATGGATCATCACGTGTTCCACGCCGCCATGTTTCCCGATGACGGTGCCGACCATGCCCTTGCCTTCTCCCGTGACCACCCTGGCCCGGTTCCCGATGCAAGCAAAGGAATTGAGCGCCCGGTTTGCTCCATCGCTGCTGTTGCGAATTGATACGCCCGGCTCGATATGATCCGCTGCAATCCCCACGGCCGGATCGCCCAAGTTGGCGTTATAGCTGATGCCCCCAACGCTCGGCAGCAGGATGGGTTGCCCCATAACCGGCTGAATGCGGTAAGAGAGCTTGACCGTGGGCGGTGCAATATCTCCGATAACCGACAGGGCAACCAGTTGGGCCTCATTTGTGTGCATGGCGTTCTATCCTCTTCCATCCAACAATGTGTGATGCCATTTAACCGTAGTTATCAAGCCATCGCAACCGGGACGGCTGGTTGTCCCGCCTCATCTGTACCGCGCGCTTTGTGTAAAATGTTGCAAAACTTCACAAACTATCAATCACTTGGGTTGAGCGCCCTTATACCAGTACAGCAATACATCCATGAACGAAGGAGTTCCGTTATGGTTTCCACCCCCCCTATCAATGGTTATGCTTCGTCCCGCTTGTATGGGCATTCTGCTGCCAGTCGGGCCAATGCCAACGGCCGAGCCCATTTTTCCAGCCAGGCCAGCCAAGCCACCGCTTCGAATGCAGCGGCGGGTAAAGCCCGCTTTGGCGATGGTGGATGCTGTAGTATCCCTGCTGCTTGTTGTGGCATTCCTCTCATCGGCGGCCTTGTCGGAATCGGCTTGGCAATTTGGGGTGTTGCAAAAATGATTGGCGGCCTTTTTAGCGGTGGCGGCAACACAAACTAATTGCGCAGAATAACCTTCGAAAGACCCCACAAGGTTGGGGTCTTTGCCATGAATGCGGGTTCGTCGCGATTTATAATTATTCACAAAAGCGCACCAAAGCGGCTTCAGTGGTGTTATTACGGTATTAGTCATTCAGTTATAATGGATAAGCCAGATAAAGGAGTCCTGTTCGGATGTCTTGGCCGCAAGTCAGCCCATACGGATCATACAGCCCGGTTGTCTACACGGCATACCGCAGGCCTGTCCTGGCGGCTCCCTCGCCGGAGCCATCCGACACCATGTCCATTCGACAAGCGATTGCGCCTTTGCCGGAACCGGCTACGGATAGCATTCAATATGCCGGAGCAACCACCCTGGCCCAACAGGCGCAAGACCTAACAGCTGAAGCGAAGCCAAAAACATTATTTCAACGCGTTAGCGGCCTGTTTAAAATCAATTATGACAACCCGTTGATCGACGCCTGGAAACCGGGGGATGAACAGCGTCCCTTCCTGGATCAGCTGGCCTTGAAGGCCATTGCTTACTACCAGGACAAAACCCGCATCCAAAAAGGTGAGCCGAACAAGCTGGGCTGCACGTGTCCGTATAGCCCATCCTGCTCCACCTACGGGGCGGAATCGGTTCGCAAGAACGGGGCGATTATCGGCTCCATCAAGGCGGCATGGCGGGTAGCCCGCTGCAATCCCATTACCGTGGGCAGCATTGTGGGCTGGAACACAAAACAGGAAAACGGGATGATCCCCGACCCGGCTTAAACCGCCAAATCTATTAACGTTTAAAGAGATTGCCCAGAATATAACCCGCAATCTTGGGGTTTTCCTTAAGGCGACGCATGCAGTAAGCATGCCACTGCTTGCCGAACGGGACATAAACCCGCATATGGTGTCCCGCGGCAACCAGCATATCCCTTAACTCATGATCCACACCGAGTAGCATCTGGAATTCGTATTGGTAACGCCCCAGGCTCAATTCGCGAACCTGCTTCAACGCGTTCCACACCAGGCGCTCATCATGTGTGGCAATGCCGACGTAAGCCCCACGGGTCAACATTTCCCGCAAGATGGCCGCATAGTTTTGGTTGATGAGATCGGGGTGCTGATACGCCAGCCATCGCGGCTCAACGTAAATGCCCTTGCAAATTCTGAAGTGCCCGGCACCTGCCTCAATTATCCGAATGACATCGTCGTGAGTGCGACGCAGGTAGGCTTGCATCACTATCCCAACGTTGGTATGGGTTTGACGCAAAGCCAAATACAGTTGAATGGTCTTTTCCGTACAACCGGAATCCTCCATATCAATGCGCACGAAGTTGTTTTTCTGTGCGGCATGCGCCACCAGGTTTTGCATCAACTCCAGGCAAAGCGCCTCATCCAGCAAGAGTCCCAGGGCTGTTAACTTCACCGAAATATTGGCATCCAGTCCCCGCCGGTCAATCTCGTCCAAAATAAGCTGATAGGTTGCCGCAGTTTCATAAGCATCCCCGGCGTTGTGGATAAATTCCCCCAAGACATCCACGGTCGCGGAAATTCCTTGCTCATTAAGCGCTTCAACTGTCTGAAGCATCTCCTCGACGGTTTCCCCGGCAACATAGCGTTGGGCAAACTTTTTCACCAAGGGCTTCGGGGCAAGGGGCAGCAAGGCCACCATCAGCCGGTTGAAAAGGGATTGGTTTGTCAGCCGCCCCTTGCCTTCCAGATGGTGCTGGTACTGCGGCGGAATCCGCTCGGGAGGGGGCGCCTCCTGCGGATGAGACCATTGCTTCTGACCGTCCCGAACCATCAAATTCTCCTTGGGTCGCTCGCTCTCCCGAACATGGGTTATCCCCATCGAATCCCCTCCTTTAGCCTGTGCGATAACTACCCTTATTTTATAAAAAGCCTCGTCTAAAAGACACATCCAAAATGAGTACCATTGCGATTGGCTGGTAGTGGGTTTGTGTTAAAGTGGCGCTTATTCTCGTTAAGAAGGGAACCGAAAAGATGCGTATCAACTTTGGGGCCAAATGGCAAATCGACCAGGGCCGCTTTAACAACCCGCAAACCGGGCAACGCGATACGGTAGGCGAGCGGATGGAAAGGGCTGTTGCCGCCGCCTTTCAGGATGAGATAAGCCGCTTTGTACTGGACAATACCCGTGACGAAGTGGTGCTGACCGGCCAGCGCGTCAATTTTCAAACCTCCAAAGGGATTGTCCCGGGTTTTAATTTGAAAGTCCGCCTGGCAGGGCTTTTAGCCTATCCGGATACAGAAGGCTTTACCGTTGGATTCAACCCGTTTAATGCCTATGTTCCGGGCAAAAAGCTACAGGGGCTTCTGCAGGGTAAGCTGGCAGTTTTAAACCAGGTTTTGGCCAGGCACCAGATGGCATTGGAGCTGTCTCCAAGAGGGTGAAAATAACAAAAGAACAGGCGCTTGATGCGCCTGTTCTTTTTGGGAACGAATTTCCGGGCTAAACCATGGTGGGCTCCGGATAAAGACCGGAAAGCCGATCAAAGGTGGTGGTGGGTGCCCCGGGGCCGTTGGCGTTACGGATGCCCAGTTCATCCTGTGCAATAATCAGGCGGTGAATCTGGCTGGTGCCCTCGTAAAGCGAGAGAACACGACCATCGCGGAAGTAGCGGGCCGCGGGGTATTCCTCCGAGAAGCCGTAGCCGCCAAAGATTTGAACCGCGTTATGCGCCGCACGATGCGCCGCTTCCGCGCAGAACAGCTTGGCAATGGAGGTTTCCCGCGTATTACGCACGCCCTTGTTCTTGAGGTGGGCGGAGCGCAGGACGAGGAAGCGCCCGGCCTCGCAGTCGGCCACCATATCGGCAATCATCTGCTGAACCATCTGGAATTCGCCGATTTTCTGCCCAAAGGCCTGGCGTTCCATCGCGTACTTCCTGGAGATATCGATACAGCCCTGCATGACCCCAACTGCACCGGCAGCCACGCTAAAGCGGCCCTGATCCAGGCAGTACATGGCAACTTTGAAACCTTCACCGGGTTTGCCCAGCATCTGGCTCTTGTGGACGCGCACGTTATCCATAAACAGCTCGGAGGTATCGGAGGATTTCAGGCCCAACTTGGGCTCAATCGGGCGAGCCGTGAAGCCCGGCGTATCGGTTTCCACCAGGAAGGCGCACATGCCGCGATGCCCCTTGGACTTGTCGGTTTGGGCGATAATCAGGGCGACATTGGCAATGCTCCCGTTGGATATCCAGGTTTTTTGGCCGTTGAGGACAAAGTGATCGCCGTCCTCGGTTGCAGTGGTCTGCTGGTTGCCGGCGTCACTTCCGGCATTGGGCTCGGTCAAGCCAAAGCACCCGATGATTTCGCCGGAGCCAAGCTTGGGCAAGTACTTGGCCTTTTGCTCTTCCGTGCCGTAGCGTAAAATGGGCATCTCCACCAGGGAAATCTGGACGGAGAACAGCGTCCGTGTCGCTGAGCAGGCGCGGGCGATCTCTTCGGTCATCAGGGCATAGGCAATAAAATCCACACTCTGGCCGCCGTATTGCTCCGGCAATATTGCGCTAAAGAAGCCCTGTTCGGCAATCTTCCGGTACAAATCCCAGTCGAACGCCGCTTTTTTATCATTCTCCTCAACGCGGGGCATAATCTCCTTGTCGGCAAATTCCTTTGCCCAGCGCCACACTTCCCGTTGTTCTTCGTTCAGGTCAAAATTCATAATCGTCGGGCTCCTTTCTCATCCGATACTTCTATTATGGCAAAAATCCGCAGACTCGTTCAATGCTTACCGTCCTTCCAACCGGTTCCCGTCTACGACCAGGATGTCATCTGCGGCCTCCAGCCTGGACAGGCTTGTTTGGAGCGGGTTTTAATTACAATTGTCATTTGAATGCTTAACTGTTATAAATAGACTGCATCCCCAAACCCGATGTAGCAAACACGAGAACAGGCGACTGACTTATGCATATCACCGTACTTCAAGGTAAAATCCACCGCGCTACCGTCACCAAATCCCGCTTGGATTACGAAGGCAGCATCACCATCGATAAAGACCTGCTAGATCAGGTGGGGCTGGTGGAGTACCAACAGGTTCAGGTTTACAACATTACCAGCGGCCATCGTTTTGAGACGTACACCATCGTGGGTGAGCCCGGCAGCGGCGTCATCCAGGTGAACGGGGCGGCAGCCCACCTGGCGAAGGAAGGCGACCTGGTGATTATTGCGGCGTATATGCAAATCCCAATGGAGGATGGCCCCAACCATCAGCCCCGCAACGTGTATGTGGACAAGGCGAATCGCCCCACCCACAACAAGCCGGAACTGTTGCCTGTTTAACCCCTGTCGTGTCTGTGCCCCGAAAGGATGTTGAGGGTATGGAAAACTGCCTCTTTTGCAAAATCGTCAACGGCGAAATCCCTGCCGCCAAGGTGTATGAGGATGACGCAGTCCTGGCGTTTAAGGATATCAACCCGCAAGCGCCGGTGCATGTGCTGTTTATCCCCAAGCAGCATGTTGCCTCGGTGGCGCAACCGCAGGATGCCACCCAGCTCGGCGAGCTGTTTCTGCATGCTGCTGATTATGCCCGAATTGAAGGCCACGAAGCCAAAGGATATCGCTTAGTTACCAACCACGGCGATGATGCCGGGCAGACCGTCCACCATCTCCACGTCCACCTGCTGGCCGGACGCCAACTGGGATGGCCGCCGGGCTAACCGCGCATTTGCGAAAAAAAGTACGAACGAAGCCAATTTGGCTAAAATCCAGATATAACCTGCATATATCCGGATCTGCCGACTTACGCAATTCCAAGGATTGAGCTGTGTTAATTGGTTTATCTTAGGCAATATGGGTTCTAATAATGCTCGTCAAGGCAGTTTATCCCACTATCAGATTGCATCCTAGCGCTTTGTTGCGCACAAAGCCACTTTCTCCACAACCTATGGCGGCGACATCAGTCGATTGCTTTACAAGGACACGGTTTGGAAACGGCCAACTCAGCAAATGGGATCAAGTTGTTCTCTTAACGGAGATAGCAGACCGACAGCTAAAACTGGGCCGACACGCCGGGGATTATGAAGGGGCTTTAAAACATCTTGAAGAAGCCGATGAATTACTTGGAGAAAACCTTCATACTGCTGAAGAGTATAAGAGGCGGGTAAGCGGCTACTATAAGCAGATGTACGCAATGGCCAGACTGGTTAAAATGGGGCACACCCGGTATTTAACGGAAATGGTTGGGCCTGCAATGCGCGATAGCCGTTTTATACGGCCGCTTCTCCTGATGGGGGGTGAGCCCCATCGAAATTACTCAGAGAAAATTAAACATTTAGGGAATCCGCGTGACCATTTAAGCACCATGTTATTGTCTGTTACGCAATGTTTTCCACTGGCCCGTGCTTTAGCGCCAAAGGAAACGAAATCGCTTTATAGTATTATTGGTGAATTTCGTTTGTCTGATGATCGGACTGCCAGGTTACGTCAAGGCGTTCACTTGGTCGGCCGGGTCGAGAAGACGCATATTATCCGCAAAATGTTGGACGAAATCGAAGGCCTAAACTTTAATTTCACGGAGGCGGCCCAAAAGTATGGCGAACTGGTGCAAACCATTGAAAAGTATTACCCGCCAAGAACGGCTGGGCAGTTTGCGAATTTGGGTATTATCTCCTGGTATCACGCCGATGCGCTTTCCGACGCTTATGATGGATGGGGTCGGGAACCTTATAATGTGCGCCCTCAAATCGTTAAAATGCTGCAATCCTTTACCCAGGCGCTTGATGTGCATTTAGCGGAGCAGCAGAGGGGTTTCTTCTGGGATGGTGAAAAGGCCGAAAAGTTTACGCTCCCAATAATGTACAACCTGGTTAAGACATTAGGAATGCCCATTGTAACAACAGATGAGAACAAAGATCTGTTTGGCGCGGCCTGCCTGATGCTGCAATTGACCTTCCGGCTTCAAGGTTTAAAGGATCCGACCCTGCCGATGCTGGACGATGAGGATTACCAAATTTCCGAGACGGATAACGATGGTATTTTCCAGCAAGTCAATCAACTTAGTAAAAAGATGCGTTCGCTTGGTTATTAATCTCGCTTTGTTTTTCTATCATTGGCGTTTTTCTGAGAGCAATTTTAAAGCTTGAGTGCATTAATTTAACCGTGTACTTGTGACGAGACGATATGAAATGCGAATAAGTGCTTTTCCACTTATATTCCAGCCCAAGCCACCCTACTGGGCTTCTTCGCAGCATGGTTTAAAAGCCTGTCCGTTGCACTCTGATACCTTCCAGGCAACGCGATTTTCGGGTAAAAAGGTGCTGACTGCCCAGGAAAGGTGGTACGAACTGCAAAAACTGGCGGATGCCGCAATCCGGTTGAGGAAATATTCTATTGCCACAGAGGCGTTGTCCGATCTGTATACCCCATTCAATGCCAATCATTCTTTCGAGCAACAACTCCAGGTGGGCACAACTGCCTATAAGATGCTTTATGTGCAAAGGATGATGAATCAACCTTTAAATCTTCTAGGTTTTGATCGCCTTGTTCATTCTTTTTCACAAGCATTTCCTGCTTACATCAGGGGCAAAACCTCAACGGATACCGTTGGCGCACAATATGCAGGGTACACCATGCTCCATTGCCTGGCCAATACCATTCCGTTTATCAGTCCCAATCAACCAGGTTATTTAAGTCGGGTTAGAGAAGTATATCGTGTTATCCAAGATATCCATCACACGCTGGAGGTTTCCGTTAGCAAGCTCAACTTAACCCACCATAAAGGAAGTGATAACCCGGTTAAGCTTGCAGTGACAGAAGGGGATTACTGGTATAAAGAAGCTGAGAAGACAAAAGAGTTGGAGAAACAACGCGCGTTATCGGCGCAAGCGATAGATGCTTATAAACGCGGCTTGTCGATATCCCAGCAATTTTATCCCAAGGTGGAGCGTTACCAACACGCCGTTGACTTAGGCATTATGCACTTTAAGCTGGCAAAAGCCAGGCAGTTCTCCAATACAGACGCATCCGAAGATATTTATCATATGCTCATGGCTTTTAACCAGGCAACCACACTCTATATGGAGCATTGCAACAAGCGTATGCTTCAGGATAAGACACGTCAGTTTGCCGCCCCCATCCTGCAATGTCTCGAACAGGTTCCCAATCTGCTTTCGGAAGATTCCCAAAATACCGAGACAATGGTAACCGCATCAACCGGCTTAATGCTGCTGCTGCATCAAATGTGCGGCAGAACGCCCAGTCGGGATATCCCTGATGCCTTTGCGGAAACGAATGTCCTGAGTCACCTGCTTCATCATGTGGGTGATGGAAAATGGAATGAATTATTGAAGAGGCTTATCGACAATACTGCTCAATTCGAACTATTTGGAGAGGACGAATAAGGCTGGGGTGATAATTGGTTCTCACTTTGGCTTTGCAAGTACTGCACAATGGATTGAACTTCCCCTTCGGTTAAGGGGCCGCCGATATCCGTGATAAAACCGGGCATGGATTCGCTGGTATCGCTGCCAAAGCGAATGACGCGGTTAATATGGTTTAAATAAGCCGGGTCGGAATAATTCCCCGGAACCAGCGCCGGGCCGATGCCGCCTTGGGCCTGGTTGCCGTGGCACATGGCGCAATCCGCCTGGAACAGCTCCGCGCCCATTTTACCGCGCCCCATCTGGGCATGGCAGGTGCCGCAATTGCCGATAAAAATCTTGCGCCGCTTTTCATCGGTCATTCCCGCGTGGGGATCTACCACGGTTAAAACTTGCTGCGGCTTTTCCTGCACCGTGGGGGCTTTGGGCTTGGGCTTCTCAGTGGCCTGGGGTTTTTCTTCCGGTTGGGGAATGACATTGGCGGCAATGTAAAGGGTATATTTGGGCTGATCCGGGTCGTTGGAAAAAATCTTGATGGATTTTTGGGTATGCCCCTTCTTCCCCTTGGTGTCAAATACCACTTCCAGTTCGCCAGCCTTGCCGGGTTCGATGTACTTGGTCTTCAGGTTGATGACGGAGCAGCAACTGGTCTGGACTTTTTGAATAATGAGCGGTTCGCCGCCCATATTCTGAATTTTAACTACATAAGGCACTTCACTGCCTTCGGTAACCTGTCCCAGCTCGTGTACCTGGCTGTCGGAGCTAATTTTGGGTGGATCGGTCCTGGAGACGATTACCGGGGTTTGGTTTTGCTGGTACAGCCTATACCAGACCGCCCCCACAATGAGGATGGACACAATAATAAAGGCGATAAGACCTTTTTTCTTCATCAGAACCGAACGGACTCCTTCGGCTTTATTGTAAATGATCTGAGCCGAAGTAGCACTTGTTTTAGGGATGAAAAAGAAGATTAAGCCCTAACACGCCTTCTCTCACTCACCTTGCTGTTGAAGATAGTTTATTGCCTTCTCCCCCCATTGCTTCACCATGGGCAACATATCGCCACACGCGCCGAGCAGCTGTTTTAGGAATGCCCCGCCCTCTTGGCTGACACTATCTTGGGGCCGGCCATTGCCACCCTTTAAAAACTCTACCCTAAATCGCGGCCCGAATGAATTTTCAGTTATCGCAACAATATATCCTGGCTTTGTTTGCCCATGGTACTCTTCTTCCAAGGTCAACGGCCTTGCCACTTCGCCAAAAATCTGTTCAGCTTGTTTGCGATGGGGATGGTCTGGGTCATCCTCCAACTGAAGACGTATTGTTCGCTCGATTTGGCCTTCGCCGCGCATCTGGCTTTGCGCCTCTAATATATACACTTTGCCAAAGCGAACAGGGGAAGGGGGTCCGATCCTCATCAATATTTTCCTTCAAACTTTAACAAGTTCATTAGTATGCCGGAAACATTCCACCGGATGCAAACCGCGCATTGGTTTATTTAGAGGACTGCAAAACAGAGGAGCCTGTTTATACTGAAGGCATCAGGGTTTTTTGAGGAAGGAAAGGCGGTTATGGTTAAGGCGTTTGTTGCCCGGTTTTTGGTAGTGGCCAGTTTTTACGCGGCCATGTTCCTGATTGCCGGGGCGCAGGAGCTGGAAGATATTGCCAAAACCGCCGAGCAAATGGATTATCAGCAGCAGATGTATAACCAGTTCCCTGCGCCGCAGCAGGCGGGAAATGCACAGTTCGGCGTGCCGCAACAGCCAAACAGATCGTTCTTGGGCAAGGTGTTGGGCGTAATGCGCAAAAAGGCCAGCCCGCCCATTAACATGGTTCCCAAGGAGCCTAAGCCGCAACCCCGGGAAACCCAACCCTTACCGGATCCCTTGATTCGCCTGGGCAAGGGCCTTAAGGTGAACGGGGCAACCATTCCGCCGGGGTTTTACCTGCTGGGATTAAAACCGGGCGCCAATAGCAGCTACCTTACCATTAACAAGCAGCAGCAACAGTTGGCGCAAGTGCCTGCAACGGCAAAAAGCAGCCCAAAGCCAGCTATACCTGATGTAAAGCCCGTTAGCCTACCGGAGCCCCCGGACAAAGCGAACCCGAAAAAAGGCAAGGTCGAGGAAGTCCGCGCCACGGCCAATGTTCTCTTGTCGGAAGACGGCCACTCGGTCATCCTGGTGTATTATCACGGGGCGCAGCAATATACTTCCCAGCCCATTCCGCTGGATGAAACGTGGCGTCCCTAACAACCAACCCGGCTGGTGGTTAGCAGCCGCTCGCAAATCTGGTAGGCCTGCTCCTGCACCACGCTCAGTTCCGGCGTATCCGGCATCAGCAATATCGCCTTCAAAATCGGGACGGCCTCTTGCAGGTTCAGCATATCGATGGCTTTTAAATACTTCTGGTTGATGCCGTTCAGCATGATCTCCGGGAGCAGCTTGTCGCGGGCCCATTCGTACGCCCCGAACGAAGCCATGGCCAAGGCAATCTCGCCGTTTAACGCCCGGTTGACGACCGGCGCATTCGTGTCTTCCATCGGGAAGATTGCTTCCATTTGCGGAATGGCCTTTCGCAGGCGGCGCTTGCGAACCTGCTTGATGGCTTCAATCAACACCATCGGTCGCTTCCGGAAAGGCTTTTCCAGGCAGGAAAGGTAGAACTGATCCACTTCAGGGTAATCCAGCCTGGAGAAGGCTTTCATCACTGTACGCAAATGCTCGGTGTATTCCGCTGCAAAGCCAATGAGCGGTTTTACGATCCGGTATCGCCCGGTTTTACCCAGCAAGCGGATAATCCGGTCGTTCTGTTCCACCGTTTTGCCCGGGAATTGAAACAGCGCCAGCTCGGTCACTTCCCCGGCAATGGCGTCCAGCCGAATCAGGACCTCCAACAAGGCCGGATCCAACGGCTTTTGCTGGATGTAATGCTGCAAAAGGTTATCGATCATGGGGAGCCGTGTTGCGGTGTCTTCATAAGGCAAGCTTAGAATCCATTGCAGCAACTCCGGTTTATGGTGCTGCTCCGCGGAAATGTAGAGTTGCACCAGGGGCTGCGTCAGCCATGCATCCGAATAAGGTTGGGCGAGCGCCAACAGCTCCTTAAACAAACCTGCGGAAGCCGGCGGATGCTTCTGAAGGGATTCCAGCAGCCACAGCATGCTCTGCTTGCGGATGGCTTCGTTTTCCGATTGCAGCAAAAGCTCCAGCCGATCCATAAACAGCCGCTTCCGGCAGTCCGATGGGTTCTGCTTCATCGCCTGGTAGTGACTCTCCAGAAACATGTGCAGGGAATGCATCAAGGCCTGTTGCCTGTTTCTGGAGAATAACCGGTCTATTCGCAGCAAAGACATGAACGGGGCTAACGTCGTCCGATCCTCTCTATCCGTAGTAAATAAAAGACACTGGATGCAGTGTATAACTTACACTTTAGTGTATCGGGTTGCTCATGATTCGCAAATAATCATTAAACAAAGCGGACAAAATATTTACAATTAATGGGATTTCAATCACAATACCAGGGTGAAGGCTTCGTGTCCTATTCACACTTTTTAATTTTACAAGAGAAGGATACCGTAATGGCAGCAACAACCGATCTTCCTCTCCATCGTGGGATGCCGGCCCCTTCAGTGAGCGATATTATGAAGGAAGCCAAAGCCCAGGATGTGCAGCTTATCAGGCTCCAGTTCGTTGATCTTCACGGTCAGCCCAAGAATATGTCCATCCACGTGGCCCAACTGGAAAAGGCCCTGAATAATGAAATTATGTTGGATGGCTCCTCCATTGCCGGTTTTAGAACCATTGAAACCTCTGACATGTATTTCTACCCGGACTTAAGCACATTCAAGGTGCTTCCCTGGATTGAAGGCAGCCGTAAAGTCGCTCGCCTTATCTGCGATATCTATAATCCGGATGGCACCCCGTTTGAAGGCTGCCCCCGCAACAACCTGAAACGCGTCCTTAAGTTTGCCGAAGAGCAAGGTTATGTTTACAACGTCGGCCCGGAACTCGAGTTCTTCCTGTTTAAAAAACACCCGGACGGCACCATCTCCCCTGAAACCCACGATTCCGCAGGCTATTACGATCTGGGCCCGGATGACATGGGCGAAGTGGTTCGCAGTGAAATAGTAGATACGTTGGAACGCCTTGGCTTTGATATGGAAGCCGATCACCATGAAGTTGCCCGTGGCCAGCACGAAATCGACTTCAAATACTCCGATGCCCTGCGCAGCGCAGATAACGTGACCACCGTTAAGATTATTACCCGTGTGATTGCTGCCCAGCATGGCCTGCATGCCACCTTTATGCCCAAGCCCATCTTCGGCATCAACGGCTCCGGGATGCACGTCAACCAATCCTTGGGCGATCGCGGGGGCAACAACGTCTTCCAATCAGAAGATACAGAGTACAAGCTCTCGCAGGAAGCCATGTGGTTTATCGGCGGTATCCTCAAGCACGTTCGCGGCATTACCGCGCTGTGCAACCCGCTGGTTAACAGTTACAAGCGCCTGGTTCCCGGATACGAAGCGCCGGTTTACGTGGCCTGGTCCCCTTCCAACCGGAGCGCGCTGTTGCGTGTCCCCGCGAAAAGAGGCAAATCCACCCGGATTGAGCTTCGCTCGCCGGATCCGTCTGCAAACCCTTACCTGGCTTACGCCGCCATGTTGATGGCTGGTTTGGACGGCATCAAGAACAAGATTGAGCCGCCGGCCCCTGCCGATATGAACATCTACAAGCTGAGCGAGGAAGATCGGGTTTCCCTCAATATTCCTTCCCTGCCGGGCAGCTTGTACGAAGCGCTTGAAGCCCTGAAGGAAAGCGAAATCGCCAAGGCTGCCCTCGGCGAACACATCTACACCGAGTTCATCCAAACCAAAACCCGCGAATGGGATGACTTCAGAACCAATGTGACCCCTTGGGAAACCGAGCGCTATCTCAGCCGCTATTAATTCCCAACCGGTTGATGTTCTCAAGCCCTCTGGCAGTCATGTCAGAGGGCTTTTTAAACTATAAATACGCGATAGGCGCTATTTTTATAAAATCAAATGGTTAATGTTACTTAAAAGATTGAACCTTTATGGAAACAATGCGTCTATAATTTCAACCGATTGAAGGAGTGATACTGCAATGAAAAAAGTATGTTCTATCGCGCTGATGTTCGCTATGTTTTTTGGAATGGTGTTTACAGCGCCAGCCTTTGCGGATCGTTACGATCGCTATCATCGCAACGAGAATACCCGTAACATGGTTAAAAAGGCTGCTATTGGGGCCGCTGTGGGTGGCGCCATTGGTGGCATTGCCTCTCGCAATGAAAACCTGACCGGCGGCGTGGTAAAAGGCGCTTTGCTGGGCGGCGCGCTTGGCGCAGGGGTGGGTTATGCCCAAAACAGAGGTTACATTGGCAGCCGGAACCCGTATATCGGCAACCGGTATTACGATCGCTATGATCGCCGGGTTTATGACCCTTATTACAGCCGGGCCAATTACGGTTGGTATCCCGGTAACGGATACTATCGCACCAACTCCGGCTCCTGGTATCGTTACTAATCCCCCTCCATCGTTTCTATTTGTAATTGGACTTCAAGGCGTACCGTACGGTACGCCTTTTTCTCATTCAAACAAGCCATTCCATCGGCATGGCCATATGCTAGGATGGGGATTGAGGTGCCTTAATTTGCCGGATGCATAAAAGGGGTCTGCTTTGGAAACGTTCAGCACATTGCTATCGCTGGTTTTTATGGTATTGATTGCCTGTGGCGGCTGGCTGGGCCGTTGGGGCAGAACCTATCTCCCCTTGAGGGTTACGGTTTATGTGTTGATTGTCCTGAGCGCATTGGCCTTTCTGGGCTTAGGCTCCCTTTTAATGGTGCTGCCCACGATTCCCGACATGATTAAGCCGGTTGGCCCCATGCTGTTTGGGATGGGCCTGTGTTCCCTGCCGGTTATGATTCCGTTTATCCGGAAAACCATTTCGAAGTTTGTCTTTAAAGGGTTGAACCCGGATTTTCCGGATCATGTCTGGGCTTTATACATCTTTATGGTCATGCTGCTGGCCACCGTCGTCAGCATCACGGCCATGTATAACCCAGATGCCTTTGTAGAAGGGCTGAAGGGTATGCCGGTTGCTTTGATGGCTACGCTGAACGCGGTTACTTTTGTGGCGTTTGCCTTTATCGCTTCTGGCGTCTGGCGTGGGCGCTCACTTAAAGCAACCGCCGTGGAATTGGGACTGACCCGGTTGAGCTGGAAACAGGTCGGGATGTTTTTCGGGTTTTCCCTGTTGCTGGCAGTGGCCATCCGTGGCCTGGAGGCTATCCTGATCCCACTGGTGGACAAATCCATGCTGGACGCAATCGAGCGGGTTGTAAATGCGTTGGATACGGGCGGCTCTCCGCTGGAAACGCTGCAAAAGGCGATTATTGTGGGCCTGGCTGCGGGAATTGGCGAGGAAGTTTTATTTCGGGGCCTGGTTCAGCCCCTATTTGGCGTATTTGCGACGGCACTGCTTTTTACCTTAATCCATATCCATTATGGGCCATCGCTTTTGCTGCTGGTGCTGCTGGTCGTCGGGATAATTCTCGGCTTGATTCGCCAGCGGTGGAATACTACCGCCGCCATTATCGTGCATGCCGGATTTGATTTCTTCGTAATTCTGTCATCCTTGATCAAATAAAAAGCGCGTGCCAAAGCACGCGCAGCATAAAAGGAATCGAGCCGTAGAATCGGTTGTTATAAACCTCTCGCGCTTTTCTGCCGAAAAATTAAACGATGCCTTCGCGAATCGCCTTGACTGCCGCCTGGACGCGATCGTTGACATAGAGCTTTTGCAGGATGTTACACACATGGGCCTTTGCCGTGTGTACGCTTACAACCAACTCGTTGGCAATTTCCGTATTGCTCATGCCTTCCACCAACAGGCGCAGCACCTCCATCTCGCGCTCGGTAAGCTGGGCCTTGTTGTCCTGTGATCCCGGCTTTTTGACGGCAATTTTAACTTCCTGCGGCCTTGGGCACAGCTTAAGCGCAACGGAAGCGATGGCCGGATCCAGCCAGGCACCCCCTTCGGCAACGGTTTCAATCGCTTCAGCCAGCCGGTTGGAATCGATATCCTTAAGGCAATAGGCGTTGGCGCCGGAACCCAATGCGGAAATAACTTCCTCTTCACGCTCGTGGGAGGTGAGAACAACTACTTTAATATGGCTGTCGAAGTTTTTAATTTGTTGCGTGGCCTCAATGCCATTCATACCTGGCAATCCCAGATCCATCAAAACCACGTCTGGACGGAGCCTTTTAATTAGAACAAGCCCTTTTTCGGCATTCTCCGCTTCGCCAATCACCTTGATGTTCTCGTATTTATTAAGGAAGGAGCGGATGCCGACGCGGGTTAAATGGTAATCCTCAACGATAACGACATTAATGAGCTTGTTTTTCATAGAAGGCTGGCCGGGACTGCCCACGGCCTGAAATGCTACATTCATTTGTACTACCCTCGTGTTTGGTCCCTATACTCTCTAGGTAGAAAGCCGAATGGCTTTTTTTGTCGATCCAATGCGGGAACGTGCCCCCTTTGATTCCTGGATAACAATTGCTTATTTATAAGATTCTTACAGAATCCCCTCATTGGTTTCACTAGCCTACATGGGTAATTCTCTGGCCGGTAAATCCGCGGAATTACCCAAATATTTCGGGGTTTGTAGCATACAGGCAAGCACGCTTAACCAGGCAACAATGCAGAGCCAGCCTTGGTTTAGAAAGTTACGCTTATTTTGTAATCATATTTAAATGATGATAAAGATTAAATGAATGATTTTAAAATGAACCCCATTTAGAAATTTGAGGTGCAACGCTCTTTTTTTGGATTATTCCAGAAGGACAAGGATAGTAAGTGAAAACTCCCACCTCTGCTGCTGAAGTTGCTTAGAACTCATCCGGTAATTCTCTTCAGAATCAGAACGGCAGAAGCGAGTTGCCAAAAGGCTTCATAGAACTTGGCATATCGTTCATAGCGGATTTCCAATTTTCTAAATTTTCCCATCCAGGCAAACGTCCGTTCGA
>CALAJO010000055.1 GCA_937922745.1 uncultured cyanobacterium | reverse complement strand
TGATGAGGAGCGTGTATTTCCAGCCATCAAGCAGACGATGATTTTACGGGCGCCGTCAACCACCGGTAAGCAAGCAGCCCCGGCCAAGGGCTCGCATTGCACGCAGGGCGGTAATTGCATCCTGCACGGGTTTGGCCCATAAAAAATAAAGGCCTCAACAGGTGTTGAGGCTTTAAAAGTAGTCCTAAGAGTGGAAGTAGAAGAGTTGAATCACATTTTTATTATGCCGTTTTTCTCTGCGCTTGTTACTGCCGATGTGGGTAATCTTATGGTGGAAGCGGATGCAGGCAACCAAGCCCTTCCCTTGGCTCAACCCCTAAAAATGGTTAATATAACTGGGTTTTAACAAGGCATGCTGACACACCTAGCCTGTTGGCTATATTTTTCCAGGGGCTCAATTAAAAAAAGTAATGGGCCTTTTAAAAGGGTTGCCGAGAAACAGGCAATTTTAAAAAGGGCTTGGTTTTTATCCCCATGCATGTATAATCAAATAAAATTTGCATTAAAGGCACGTTTAAAAATGCATTTTGTCGTCAACAACATGGTTAATAACTGGAGCTGGTGGTGGACATCCCGTGTGGCCTGCCGGTCCTTTTTATGACGACTGAATCGACTTAACCCGCATAAAAAGAATGATAACCGCAGGCACACCACGCGCCTGCGGTTTTAATTTGTCGTTTAAAATCAATAATAGAAGGATGTTTGCGATGAACCAGCGAATGCAGTACGAAAAAACCGGGCCCGGGCACCACACCGTTGTGATGGTGGGGCAAACCGCTTTTGGCGGACCTGACGTAGCCTATGTTGCCGGGCCGTGCGCCGTGGAATCCGCCGAGCAGATGCACGACGTTGCAAAGGTCCTAAAGCGCCTCAATATCGGCTGTATCCGGGGCGGCGCATTCAAGCCCCGCACCTCCCCATACGATTTCCAGGGCATGCAGGAGGCCGGGTTGCAACTATTGGGGCAAATCCGGGAGCAGTATGGCCTGGCCGTCATCACGGAAGTGATGAGCATCGAACAGATTGCGGTTGCCGCGCCCTATGCAGATTGCTTCCAGGTGGGCTCGCGCAACATGCAGAACTTCGAACTGCTGAAAGCCCTTGGACGCCAGCCCAAGCCGGTACTGCTAAAGCGCGGGCTGGCCGCCACCGTGAAGGAATTCCTGTTTGCGGCAGAGTACATCCTGGCGGAAGGCAACGATCAGGTTATCCTGTGCGAGCGCGGCATTCGCAGCTTCGACCCCGCCACCCGCAACGTCCTCGATCTGGCTTCAGTGGCGCTGCTCAAGCAGATGACACACCTGCCTGTCATCGTCGATCCCAGCCATGCCACCGGCCTCAGCGAATTGATTGCCCCCTGCGCCAAGGCAGCCGTTGCCGTCGGCGCTGACGGGATCATTGTCGAAGCACATCCCCGCCCTCGGGAGTCCGTATCCGACGCGCGGCAAGCCATTTCCCTGGCGGAGCTGGAAACGATGATGCCTGAACTGGAAAACGTTGCCAACGCGGTGCGCTCGGCGGCCGCGGTTGTTTAGGAGCAAGCCCATGTCCCAACCCACGGTTATCTCACTCCTTTCCGATACGGAAACGCCGTTGTCGCTGTTCCATAAAATCAGCCAGAAGGAGCCGACGGCCTTTTTGCTGGACAGTACGGACGGGGATACGCGCCTGGCGCGATTTTCCTTTATCGGGTTCGCGCCGCGAAAAACCGTCCGCTTCCAGGATTACCTGGCGACCCTGCGCGATCATATCACCGGGCTCGTACACCAGATCCCGTTTACCAACCCGCTGGACATCCTGCGGGAATACCTGGAAGTCCCCGAGGCGGCCTTGTCCCCCACGTTGCTGGAAACCTTTCCCTTTACCGGTGGCTGGGTTGGCTATATGGGATACGCGGCGACCCGCTATTTCGATAACATCCCGCAGCAGCAGGACGATCCGCACCAGGTTCCGGAAGGCTATTACGGCCTGTACGATACGCTGATCATGTTCGACCATTTGTACCACCGCATCACGTTCCTGTCGTTCCGGGAAAAGGCTCAGGCAGAGGCATTATGGCGACAGGTGGAGCGGCTGATTGAAACCGGCGCGAAGTTCAAGACCATCTACCGCGACTATGACGTGACCGAAGACGAGATTTTTGAAGGCGTCAGCGGGCCGTTTACCCAGAAAAGCTTCTGCGAGCGCGTACTGGCGGCCAAGGAATACATCCTCTCCGGCGATATCTTCCAGATTGTGCTGTCCCACCGGTTTAGCCTGCCGATAACGTGCCATCCGCTGGATGTGTTCCGCATTATCGAGGCCATTAACCCTTCGCCATACGCCTATTACCTAAAGTTCCCGGAGTTTGTCTACCTGGGCTCCTCCCCGGAAACCTTCGTGACCTGCCGTGACAACCAGGTGGTGCTGCGTGCGCTGGCCGGGACGCGTCCGCGTGGGCTGACACATGAGGAAGACCTCGCCCTGGCGGAAGAGCTGGTGCAAAATGAAAAGGAACTGGCCGAACACCATATGCTGGTGGACCTGGCCCGGAACGACCTGGGCCGTGTCTGTCGCGTCGGCAGCATCGAAGTGGGGCAGATTGCAATGGTGACGCGCTACAGCCACGTCATGCACCTCTCCACCGAGGTGGCTGGAATGCTTCGGCCCGGCCTCACGTCATACGACATCTTTAAAAGCTGCTTCCCCAGGGGCACGGTTTCCGGCGCACCCAAAATCCGGGCGATGCAACTCCTGTCCCAACTGGAGCCGGAGCGGCGC
>CALAJO010000054.1 GCA_937922745.1 uncultured cyanobacterium | reverse complement strand
CTCGCTTTTGTTTGGGAAGATGAGGCTCGATTAACGCCCACTCTGTGTCTGATAAATTCTTCCAACCCATCCCTATTCGCCTCCAACTCTCAATCACAACCACAGCATCTTATCAGAAAATTACCGGATGAGTTCTAGTATATACGGAATCGGTTGGATAGTGCACTAATAAGGACACAGGAGCAAGCAATAATTGTAGAATTACAAGCCCTGCCACTCCCTCAAGTAGCTGAATACTTGATGCAGGCTCTATTAGAACCGCCCAACGTAAGGTACCCACTGGCCATGGTCAAAAAGGTTTTGGAAGCTTCTTTTAATAAAATGTTTCCCAAGAACCAACAAGTAACACCCGAACAGGCATTGGCTCACATGATAACCCTGCAAGAAGTCGATCGCGTTTTTTCTAAGCAAGATGTCTCCATTCCTTCAGATGTGTATAATGCTTTTTATGCTGCGATGGATGATGCTCTAGGATATCCAGCGAGAAATATGGACTACTTGTTTCCGAGTGGGCTGTCGCTTACGAGATGATTGATGCATGTGTTTTTCTTTCTGATGGCTTATACTCTGTACAACGCATTCTCAAGGGCTTTAAAGGCTTTTTCCGGCTTGCCGGCATCCAGGTAAAGGGCCGCCATGGCTTGCAGAGACTGGCGCATGCCATCGCGATTGTTTTCCGCTTGGGCGGCTTGCAGCGATTGCTTGTAGTAGCCAAACGCCGTGCGATGCTCACCGGTTTTACGATGAACCGCGCCCAGGTTGCTCAGGATATCGCTGGTGTGGGCATTGGGATAGGCCTGGGCTTGCTGTAGGGCTTTTTCGAATGCGCCCCGGGCCGCCTCATGCTGGCCTAAACGCAAGCGGGTAATCCCTAGCTGGTTTAACAAGCTGCTGTGGTTGCCTTCCGGCTCAGCGGCAGCGCTTAACTCAACGGCCTGGGTCAACCGTTCCGCGGCGCTGTCCAACTGCCCTTCCTGGTAAAGCAACATGCCGAGGGCTTTGTGGACTTTCATTTCCAGCTTAGGATGGCTTTGCGGCGGAAGCTTGGCGTTGGCCTGCTCATAATATCCTTTGGCTTCCGCAGGCTTGGAGGCTTTTTCCATCGCCCGCCCCATCTGGTATAGGACGCGCGCTTCCACATCCGGATGCGCAGATGACCCGTTAAGGTGATCCAGGATGCCTTGGTAATGCCCCATGGCCTCATCGACGGCGTTGTTCGCCATGGCCGCTTTTGCCTCGTTTAGCCGGGCTTTAACCCATGCGCCATCCTGGGTAGGCAGTTTGGTGCCGACTGTGGAAGCAGGCGCATTCCGGGGGATTTCAGCCGGTGGGGTGGGGGCAAAGGCCCGCAGTTCAATAGGGGTATCGCTGTGGTAGTTAATGGGTTGCAGCAGCAGGGCGTCCACCCACTCCCGCACCACATTGGAGGGTTTGCCTAGCGTCTGCGTAATGTACTGGTCCATGGTTTCGGCCGCAATCCGCAGGTTCTGCTTAATCAGCCCGCTGGATGGCTGCGGCTTTTGGGCCTGGTGGGCCACCACTTGCAGGTAGGGCGCTACTTCCTCCCGTACCGGCTGAGTCACACCCAGGGCATCCATGGTGTTTTGGAAATCGGAAAGAACAGCCTGGATGGAAATATTGCCGGGCCCTTTTTCCTGCATCGCCGCCAGCGTTTGCGAGGGCCCATGCTGCGGCGCGTCGCCGGAGGGTTGCAGGTCATCCGGTTGCGGTTTCGGCGCAGGCGAAGACACCCCTTTTTTTTGGGGCAGGTATGGACGCAAAGGTGCCGTATAAAGCTGCGTAACCATAGTCTCTCCTGGTAAAAGCTGTTTTCCCTGTAGTGGCTGCATCGGCCGTTGGGTTTCAAACTTTGGGGATCCAGGCGAAATCTCCTGCACCCGGTGGAACCGTTTCTCCTGCGTAGTGTAATCGATATTCCCGATTTTGCAGCGCCCGCTTCGTTATGGGCAGATCGAGCAATGGACGCGGTAGATGCCAATGGATAAGATGAGCGTTAAGCATGGTTTAAGGCAAAAAGGAGACACACCATGAGAAGACTGAAGCATATCGCAACACGGTTACTGCTGGCTGGCGCCCTGCTAGCCACACCTTTTGCCGCCAATATCCAGGCCGATGCGGCAACGGCGCAGCAAATTAACGCCAACACCCAACAAACCCTAAACAGTTTTACCCGCCAGATTCGGGGCGGCGGTGATGTGCTACGCAATGCCCGCGGCGTCCTGGTCTTTCCCAGGGTTTACCAGGCCGGTATTGGCATTGGCGGCGAATATGGCGAAGGGGCCTTGTTGGTTAACGGCAAGGTGGAAAATTACTACCGCCTGACGTCCGGCTCATTTGGCTTTCAATTGGGCGGGCAGCGAAAAGCCATTATTATCGCCTTTATGAACGATGAAGCCCTAAACCGATTCCGACAAAGCTCCGGCTGGGAAATCGGGGCGGATGCCTCCGCCGCCATGCTGGTCGTGGGCGCGGAAGGCTCCATTACCAACATCAATCTCAACCGGCCTGTTTTGGGCTTTGTGGTGGACCAGAAGGGGCTGATGTATAACCTGACGCTGGAAGGCAGCAAAATCACGCCCATCCGCCGCTGAGGCAATTGCCGTCTTATCCTCAAAGCGCACCGGCAGCCGTCTGCGCTGTCCCGAACCGTTCAAATATAATAAACAATCATTATTACAAACAAAATCAAAATAACACAAACAATCTAAATATTTTTTTTATATTTATAGAAACAGCTCTCTCGCATCACGCATACCTGCACACAGGCCATATGAACGGATCGGGACATTTTGGGGGACATGATGGCAGAAACATCTTTTCGGATTGGGCTGGCCCACTACCACCCCACCGACACCAAGCAATTACTGGAACTGTTTGAGCGGCTCCAATTCAAGCTGACGCCCATCAACCTGCGGAAAGCTGGCGCATGAGCGATCGGTACATCGGCACGGCCTTTCAACCGGCAGTGGGCAGCGACTACGCCTGGCCCTATTCCGGTTTAGGGCGCAATCCCGCCAGCGTTGCCTCCGGCAGGGGAACCGCCTTTGATGCCGCCGTGGGCAGCGATTATGCCTGGCCGCCCAGCAACTTTGGCACCGGGAATAATTTTGCGGCACCCAACAACCCGACTTTAACCGGCACGGGATTTCAACCGGCTTACGGCAGCGGTCAATCCTGGCCGCCGACGTTTGTGGGTCAGGGTGATCCCATTGCATCGCCGAACAACCCCAGCTTAACCGGCACGGGTTTTCAGGCAGCTTACGGAAGCGAAAACTCTTGGCCGCCCACAAATGTTGGAAGAGGAGATCCGAATGCTCAGCCAAACAACCCAAGTTTAACGGGCACCGGATTCCAAGCTGCTTATGGCAGCGAAAACTCTTGGCCCCCGACCAATGTAGGCCGAGGCAATCCCAATGCGCAACCCAACAATCCGAGTTTGACGGGAACAGGTTTTCAGGCCGCTTATGGTAGCGAGAACTCTTGGCCGCCCACAAATGTTGGAAGAGGAGATCCGAATGCGCAACCGAATAATCCGAGTTTGACCGGAACAGGTTTTCAGCCTGCATACGGCAGTGAAAACTCTTGGCCGCCCACGAATGTTGGAAGAGGCGATCCCAATGCTCAACCCAACAATCCGAGTTTGACCGGAACAGGTTTTCAGCCTGCATACGGCAGCGAGAACTCCTGGCCCCCAACGACCGTGGGCCGCGGGAATCCGAATGCCCAGGTGGCTTATCCCAATTACACAGGCACGGGCTACCAACCTGCGCCAGGCAGCCAGTACGCTTGGCCCCCGTCTAACTGGTATCGGGCCAACGAAGTGGGGATGAATCCACGCCGGGATTACCTGTTGCCCAACCGCTCACCGTTTATTGATGTGGATAACGGCGCAGGCCCCGATGTCAATTATATCTACCAGGCGTTCCGCGGCATTATGTGGGAATAGCCGGACATCAACCCGCTACGCGATTGTTACAAAACTCAAATTTTTTGACCGTTTTTTAACCCATTAAGCAATTTCATCTATGGATGGTTTTGGTTATAAGGGCATCATGCCTCGTAACAGCAGTACCGTATCCATAGGCAGGAGTTGCGACCTTATGCAGATCCAGACCCGAACCGAGCGCTTTTTCCCTCATCATAACAGGGCGATGGCATCCGTGCCAGGCGTATCGGGATTAGCTTTAAGAGGGAGCCTTCGACCGGAACGCATGCTTTACACAGATGAAGCCCGCTTCAGCGGATTTGACGATCCCAAAGCCCACGCAGAAAGAAATGCCCGCCCCGCAGGGACACCCGGTGGTGATGATCAAAAAGGCGGCCGCCGAATCAAGAAAAGACATCTTGCTCTAGGAACTGTTATTTTTGCTGCATTTTTTGCTCTATGCCGCTGCGCCGCAGGTGGTGGCGGCGGTGGCGCCGGAAACGGCCAAGGCTCGGGCTCGGTTGCAGTTGGTGACTGGCTTGGAACTCCAGGCCCTGCAGCGACACTTCAGCCCACACCCGGCGGCAATCAGCCAACACCGGCAGATGGGGGAGGCTGGGGATGGGAGCCCGAGAATGATGCTACGCCCACCGTATTGGTTGCAGAACCCACACCAACACCGGAACCTCCAACCCCGACGCCAAGGCCCGCCATCCCAAGGGATTTGCCGGAAATCACCGTGGGAGGAGGAGAAGCCTGCCATGCCCTGGTGATGAAGAAGAAAAATGAATACGCCGCAGAAGCGCGCTGCCTGTGGTTCCCGGAAGAGGAGCCAGGACAAGCCAACTACGGCATTCCCCAATACGATATCCTGGATTTGGTGCAGGATGGGAGCGGCTGGACATGGACTGTTCGCGAGAGTAAAACACTGGATGCCGACCCTTCTTCCCCGCGGGAGCTGGATAAGGCTACGCTCCTGGAAGAATACCAGGACGAGGAAGGGCGGCAAGTCAAAATTTACTATATCAACTTTGGCGATAACGAATTTGGCCTGTTTGTTGAAAAGGATGGCGAAGTAGCCAATGAAGACCGGCATGGCTTCGGCGTTCAAAATCCACCTGCGCAATGGCAGCCCATCGAATTAACGCTGGAAGAGGAAGCCGCCAATGGGGCGGCCGTACTGGCCGGCATGGGCGCCGCTGCTCGCCGCCGGAAGAAGAAGGGCGATCGGGGCAACAATCATCGCATTGGGATGACTAATCTTCCCGAACCTCAAGATCCACAGCCGGTTGCGGCTGAAGTCCGCCACCGTCAGTCCAAACCCCGCAGGCGAGCGGATGATCCCCATACCTCGCAAGCTCGCCAGGCAAGAAACTGGGCGGACGTCAATACACGCCGCGGCCAACTACCCAGCACCCATGTTCGGCGGGTGTAGCTTCTTTACTGCGTTCATAACGTTAAATTGTTTGCCGCTGCAAGGTTAATATTTATACTTTATTAATGCATCAGCTTGGAAAAAATGGGTTTTATACAAGTATAAATAATCTCCCCTCTTTCGTATAAATCCCCTTTATCTCTTCGCTTTACAAGACTCCTCTTGTTCCTTAACAAGAGGTTTTTTCTTTTTTCAGACGGATTCCCTGATCTGTCGAATTTGGCAATTTTGGTTTTGCCCGTTTTTTATTGAGAGGTATACAGGAAATTGGGCATAGGACAGCCGCTATGAATATTCGGATAACCGGGGTGAACTCCTATTACTTGCATCGGCCACAGGCTAATCCGGTTTCGGCATCAAACCGCGCTACTGAATCGCAAGCTCGTTTTGGTGTAAGCGCTCATCAGGTCAGATCAGCAATTACATTAGCATTGGCAGGCGTAGGTGCTTTAACCAATGCTCTCCCGGGTGGCTCTGCGCAGGCTGCGGGTAACCAACCCCCTGTTGCTGGTGCGGTTGGGGCTGCGCCGGTACAACAGCAAGAAATTGCTATTCGGCAGGATTTAATGACGGAATTCAAAAGCCGTTTATCTCGTAAGGATTCCCACTTTTTCCAGCATCAAAGCCAGAATGGGTATATTACAAAAAACCCACGTATCAGGGGACAGTATAGTTTGAACTGGGGACAGAATCCAGCTTATAGAGCCACTTTTAGGATGGCAACAGATGGAACCGGATATTTAAAAGAAATTGCTATTGGCGGTAGCCTTCAGAACCCACCTGATATTGTAGAATTTGAATCTATTTTTCGATCGGCTATTTTCTATGCCGAAGCTGCAGGAACTACGCCTACAAGCGTGCCTGCAACAAGACCAACGCCAGCAGTCCCTGCAGCTACGCCGGTTGCCGTTGGCCCATACGGGATTCCTGCCGATCTTATCAAAAATGCCAACGACATTGCTCTCCAGTTGAAAGGCAATCCGGGATTCCCGCGCGCGGTTGCACTTAGGCAAGGGGTGCAGAATAACACGGCCAATGCTGGCAATGCGTCCAAAATCAATGCGTTTCTTGTGCCACTTGAGACGAATCCGCAACAAGATGGCGATTTTGCGGTTTACTCAACGTCTCAACTGGGCTCTAACAGAAAAGGAACCGTTGTAATTGTTGAGTTTGACAATGGTCAATTGCGGCAAGCTTACGAGCAGCAATCTGAGAATGGCGCCCTTGTGGGTACGGCAAGAGCCATTCCGCAAGGGAATACCCCCAACAGCCTTGTCCTTTGGGCATTATTGGATTTACAAAAAGCCGCTGTGGTGGTGTCATCTTCCACTCCAACAATGCCATTGCCCTTGATGTCAGGCCATCGGGCACGTGGATTTTAATTGCCCCATCCAAGCATGAGTTCGTCATTCCAAAGCGTACTGCCAGGGAGGATAGGTTTTGCGAGAAAGGCTGAGTGCGGATTGCACATGCTGGTATCGCTCGCAAATATCCTGCCAGTCGTAGAAGGCAAACCCAGCTTGTTCGCCAGTTGCATAAATCATCTCCGATTGACGCCGTATGACCTCTCGAATATCTTCGCTTCTGCAATCCATCGCCAGGACGGAAAGCACCTCGAGCAGGCGCAGGATAACCGGGACGCTATTTCGCCCATATTGGCGTATGGGGTTAAAGGCGGCTTCTATGACACCTGCCTTGGAGAATTGGCGCACAATGATCCTGACTTTCCCCTCCTCGTCCAGGACGTAAGAGGATGGCACATTTCTTCGGAGCAGCAGTGACAAGGCATTTCCCAGGTGATCCGTGCAAGTGATTGCTGTAAAAGGGTCATTAATTCCGGGGGATAAGGCACGTATCGCAATCTCGGTCAGCTGGTTCACGGAGAACTCCACGTCCTGTGTGGGGGTTGCGCGTGCCCCTAGAATAAAAGCCTTGTTCGCATGTCGTGTTACCACCGCTTCGTCATCAACGGCTGTGGTGGCATAAAGCAGCGGGTGATGCTGC
>CALAJO010000053.1 GCA_937922745.1 uncultured cyanobacterium | reverse complement strand
TTGGCTGGTAGGGCCGGTGCTGTGCTGGGCGTTCTTTTTGTTGGCCTTGTTACGCTTGTTGTTCTTTTTATGTGCCATCCCGGGCCTCTCTTTCTCCCACCGTCTACGGGTGAGGGCTTCTACTTCAGTAACTCAGGATATGGATATCAATATTATATACTATTAATGCATTTCTGTAAAGACCCTGCCGAAGGGTCATCGCGTGCATTCTGGTCCCTGGATTCCCGCCTGCGCGGGAATGACAGAAAATAAAGTGGGAATGACAAGCGTTAAAACAGGAATAACATCGGGGAAACACGCCTGTCACTGCGTTCCTGGCAATGACTGTGATGTTGTCATTCCCGCGCAGGCGGGAATCCAGGGAGAGGGCAATGTTAGTAACGTCATTGCGAGGCCGCAATGCAATGGAGGCCGTGGCAATCTTCTGGCTTGTTTACTTTCCGGCGAAGGAAAATCGGTTTCAGCCTGTAAGATTGCCACGTCACTGCGTTCCTCGCAATGACTGTGATGTTGTCATTCCCGCGCAGGCGGGAATCCAGGGAGAGGGGACGGATAATGGCTTGCGACAAGGGCTGGGTGGACGCCCCCACCCTAGCCCTCCCCCGTTACACGGGAGAGGGGACAGATTAAAGTATGCAGCGGGGAGATTGCCGCGTCACTGCGTTCCTCGCAATGACCAACAATTCCCGCCCGCGGCAATGACACAAAAAGCCGGGCCAGAGGGCAAAACAGAAAGCGGATAGCGGAAACGCAAGCAGGATGATAAAAAACAGCAAGCCAAAAAACAGGTCAAAACGCCCAATATATCTAACGTTGAGCGAAAATGGCCTTGAATGTCCAGTTTTTCAAAGCAGGCAGTAGTAATCCGGCGAACAGCCTGCCGCTATTTCAGGTACGCGTTGTTCACCTTGAAGGACATCGGCTTGACGTTATCCCCGTAGAGGATAAAGGTAAACTCGTCCATCGGGGCCACCTGGTCGAAATTAAAATGGTAGGAGTTAACGGCCGTATAGGGGTTCAGCTCGGCACCCTCTTCCTTGTCGGCCAAATTCTGGGGAATCCGCTTGGTCGGATAGATGGTGTAGGTTCTGCCGCGGCCCACGCCTTCAATGCGGGCATAGTAGTTCTTCGCGAAACCGGGGTTATCACCAAACATGGACACCATGAACTTGACGGAGGGATGATGCCAGATGTAGTCTATATCCTCAATAATCTCCTGCCGCGCCTTGGCGATATCCTTCGCGTTGGGCGTGTCCGTCATCTTCTGGCGGGCGGCGGAGCGGGCAATTTCCATATAGGGGGTGTAAATGTTCAATAAAGCGCCATCCGAACCTTCGCGCCAGTTGGAGCCCAGAAAGGAGCTTAACCCCACGTCCTGGTTCTCCAGGCCATATCGCACGGCATCGTTAATGGTGCTGTCGGACAGGGTAACAATGGCTAAAGCGGCGGGCACTTGCGCCGATACCAGGGTTAGCGCCAGGGACAACAGACTGAGTTTTTTGAACATACACGACGGTTCCTATTGTTGTTTGCTGGGGATGGGTCGGTTTACCGGCCGCACCGTTTATCCTATTCTAAAACAATAGAACGCGAAAGACGAAGGGATGTTCCCACGATGACCAAACGAGCCTTTGTAATTGTAATCGATGCCCTGGGCGTTGGCGCCCTGCCGGACGCTGGCGAGTACATGGACGCCCCCGGCGCCAATACCCTCGGCAATATTGATGCCAACGTCGCTTCACTGAGCCTGCCCAACATGGCCGCCCTGGGCGTGGGCCACATTACCCCGCTGCGGCACGTGCTGGCCGTGCCGAACCCGAAAGGGCGCTACGGCAAAATGGCGGAGTATTCCAAGGGCAAGGACACCACCACAGGCCACTGGGAAATGATGGGCCTTTACCTGGAAACCCCTTTCCCCACGTATCCCGAAGGCTTCCCGGAAGACCTCATCCAGGAGTTTATAGTCCGCTCCGGCTGCAAGGGCATCCTGGGCAACGTACCCGCCTCCGGCACCGAGATCATCGAGCGGCACGGCCAGGAACATCTGGAAACCGGCTATCCCATCCTCTACACCAGCGCGGACAGTGTTTTTCAGATTGCGACCCATGTGGAAAAGGTTCCGCTGGCCACGATGTACCAGTGGTGCGAAGTGGCCCGCGAGCTGTTGCGGGGCCAGCACGAAGTGTCCCGCGTGATTGCCCGCCCATTTATGGGGGAGCCCGGCAACTTCAAGCGCCTCGGTGGCGACCGTCGGGATTATGCGGTTTCCCCGCCCATGGGCAGTTGCCTGGACGCCATCAAGCAGCATGGCGGCATCGTCCTGGGTGTCGGCAAGATTGAGGACATCTTTTGCCAGGTGGGCATTACCCATGCCATCCATACCAAGGGCAACGCCCACGGCCTGGAGGTCACCGGCCAGATTTTGGAAGGCAAGCTGGCGCTCGATCCCCTGTGCATCGAAGCAAAGCCGCTCTCGGAATATGACGCGGAGAAGCAATTCATCTTCATCAACCTGGTGGATACCGACATGAATTACGGGCATCGGCGCGATGTGCAGGGCTATGCCCGCGCCCTGGAAGAGATCGACGTGGCCTTGGGCCGGTTTATGCAAACCATGGGCCCGGATGACCTGCTGATGATTACCGGCGACCATGGCTGCGACCCCACCGCCCCCGGCAGCGACCATACTCGTGAGTACGTCCCCATCCTGATGTACGCGCCGGCACTGGAAGGCGGTAACCTGGGCATCCGCACCTCTTTCGCCGATATCGGCCGGACCGTCCTGGATTGGCTGCATGTTCCCGTCAACGGCCAGCCAGGCTATAGCATGATGACACCCAACCAGCTTCTCGGGGTATAGTCTGTATTCCCCCAGAAGCTTGGTTATTTGATAACCCTATAACCCCCTCGCGAACGATCAGTTCCTTCTGGAGTTAAACGCGTCCATTTTGGTCTTACGCTGGCGTACAATCTTAATCCGGCAGATCCGTTGGCCGGGTTCAGTCGTCACCGTGGCATCAAACCCCATCTTACGGAGCCGGTTCAGGTTCAGGTCCTTTTCCGAGAGGTACACGTTAAACACATCCCCAACCCTTGGCTTATATCGTTTCCTGAGCTGGTGGATCCGGTCTGACAGGAACTTCCCCATTCCCAGGCTTTCCAGGCCCATAATGCCCATCGTAATGGCCATTAATGCAGCCTCTTTAGGTTTAATGTTGGGGCTGATTAAACTGCCGGCGGCTATAGCCGCTGAAATAAACGCAGAAACTTTTGGGCCAGGAATAAACTTTCTGACTGGAGCGGGTATAAAACTTCCAGTTGGCTTTTTGCCTGCGTTTCCAGACCCAAACCGGACTGCTGAAATATATTGAGAACCGTATACATAAGGATTAGCACGCATTTTTATGTAAACCCTCGATTCAGGTGAACTGGTTTGAACTAAAACGCAACCCTTTGATAAATTGCTTGTTATTAACTTCGGATCTTGGCGTAGGCATTCAACGCACTCTGCCGGGCCTCATCATGATCCACGATGGGAAAGGGATAGTTACGCCCAAGAATAATACCGGCCTGTTGAAGCACGGCTGACGACGCTTTCCAGGGTTGGTGGATCCACTTGTCGGGCAGCTCGGCCAGCTCCGGCACCCACCGGCGGATGTAACCGCCCTGTGGATCAAACTTCTCCCCTTGCAACACCGGGTTAAAAATGCGAAAGAAGGGGGAGGCATCCGCTCCGCTGCCGGCGACCCATTGCCACCCCAAGGCATTGTTGGCGACATCCGCATCCACCAGCGTATCCCAGAACCAAGCCGCGCCATCCTGCCAGGGCAACAGCAAATCCTTCACCAGGAAGGAGCCCGCAATCATCCGGACTCGGTTATGCATCCATCCCAACCGCCACAGCTGGCGCATCCCTGCATCCACAATCGGGTAGCCGGTTTGGCCCCGCTGCCAGGCCTTCAATCCTTCGGGGTCATGGCGCCAGGGAAAGGCCCGGTAAGCCTCCTTCAGCGGCGCATTCACCGTGTGCGGGAAGTAATGGAGCAGGTGGTAAGCAAACTCCCGCCAGCCCAGCTCCTTCAGGTAGATATCGGCATCCTCCCGGCTCCGGTGCGGTTGTTCGGCCAGGGCCTGCTGGACGGCCGCCACGACCTGCCGGATGCTGATTTCCCCATAATGCAGGTGCGGCGATAGCTCGGAGGTGCCAGGCAGGTTTGGAATATCCCGGTTGTGGGCATAAGACCATAGGGCGGACTGAACGAACTGCGCCAGCTTGGCAGCCGCTCCGGCCTCACCCGGCGTCCACATGGTGTGGAAGCCTTCTGCCCACTTCAGCTTAGGCGCCAGGCCCAACACCTCCAACGGCAGGCACTCCGGCCAGGCTGGCGGGGCTGCGAGGCCATCCGGCGCAGGCAGCGGGGTTTCCTGTCTCAACAGGGTAAGGCATTGCTTCCAAAACGGTGTGAAGACCTGGTACGGCTTCCCCTGCTTGTTGGCCAGCGCCCAGGGCTCAAACAGCAGGTTCCCCTTGAAGGACTTGACCTCAAGCCGGCCCGCCAAACGTTCCTTAATACGGCTCTCCAGCAGGCGATCCTCCGGTTCATATCCCCGGTTAAAGTAGAGTCGCGAGGCCCCAGTCTGCTCTGCCAGGCGGCAAAGGGCTTCCAGCGTTTCCCCACTTTGCACGACCAGGCTGGAGCCCTTGGCGGCAAGCGACTCTGCCAGATGCTTCAGCGAATGATAAAGCCACCAGCGGCTCGCGCTCCCTGGCAAGTTGGGTCGTCCCCCGTCCCAGATGAACACCGGCAACACCGGGCTATCCTGCAAGGACGCCGCATGCAGCGCCGGGTTATCCGCCAGCCGCAGATCATTCCTGAACCAGACCAGGGTTGGCTTACCAGGCATCAGGCCATCTCGCGAAAGACTGAGCCATTATTCAGCCGCCAGAAGGGCCACCGGCAAGGCTGACAGCACCACCGAAACCGGAAGACTGCCACCGGCCTCGGTGGTATGGGCCTCACCTGTGTAGACATTCCGGAGCATGCCGAAAGCCCAGCTTGAGGGCAGCTTTATCCGGGTGTCTTTCCAAACCGCCTCAGCCACGGGGAGTTCCATCTCCTGCCGCATCAGTGTGCAGGCCAACCGCGGGGCCACGGTGATGTACGCCTTGTCCTTCAGCACGCGGGCAAAGGCAATCACGTGGTCGGCATGCGCTCCTTCCACCTCCAGGGGCAGGTAATCCCCGCGCTGGAAGAGGTCGGTGTTCTGCTTGCGGTAATGCAGGGTCGCACTAATCAGGAAGAGCTTGATTTGGCCCGTCCGCCAGTCCTCAAGCAATTGCCGGGAGAATGCTGACCGGGCCTCTAACGCATCTTCCTGGTGCAAAACCGCCTGGACCTGGTCATGCAACTGCTGGCGCTCGGCGTAATTCACCGGGCGTCGGTTGTCGGGATCCACCAGGCTGAAGTCCCACATCTCCGTGCCCTGGTAAATATCCGGCATACCAGGCGAGGTAAACTTCAGGACGGTCTGGGACAGGGCGTTCAGCATCCCAAACCACGCCACCTTCTGCTGAAGCGGCATAAAGGCCTCGATGAACGCCTTGTTATGCGGCGACTGCAACAGCCCTTGGATGAACTTGACCAGCGCGTCCTCATACTCGGCATTCTGGTTAATCCAACTGGTGTGGGCCTTGGCTTCCCGAACCGCCTTGAGCATGTAGTTGCTCACCCGCTCGAAGAGGAGATTATAGATGTCCTCGTCCTCCGCAATGGTAAGCGGCCAGATGCCCAGCAGCGCCTGGTACAGCAGATACTCATCGTTGTAGGAAGGGGCCAGGCCGTCCGCCAGCTCGGTCTTCTTGGTGTGATTGAGCCTTCGCCAGATCTTGAGGCTGGCAGACCACTCGCTGGGGATTTCCGAAAGGACGCTGATGCGAACCCGCGTATCCTCGGAGCGCTTGGTGTCATGTGTGGACGTGGCCAGCATGGTATGCGGGAAACGTCGGCTGCGCTCCAGGTTTTGCTGGTGGAATGCCGCCAGGGACGTGCCGAACATGTTGGGCTCGCCACCCACCTCGTTAAGGGAAACCAACCGGTTAAATCGGTAGAATGCCGTATCCTCAAGGCTTTTTGCCATTACAGGCCCGGTAAACTGCTGGTACTTCATCGCAAACCGGGTAATGGCCTCACGCTGCTCATCGGTCGCATTCGGGTTGAACTCCAGCAACAAGACGCTGCGGATGAAGTCGAAGATGGTGGTTTCGACCGCGGGGTTGCTCTTCTTAGCCATATTGACGGCCCAATCCACATACTCCCGGTCCTTCTTGCTGACGTTACCGGGGGTCACATAAGTCCGGTAAACGGGGAAGCAGGCGGTGACTTCCGCGAGGGCGTTCCGCAGGTTGTTCAGGGTAAAGTCACGCGTCGTCCAGTCCGTCTCGGATATCTGGTTGAGCTGATGAACGAGGACGTTCAGCTCGCTGGCAAGGGAAACCTTCATAATCAGGTGCTTGCAGGTATGCACCAGATGGTGGAAGCTCTCCTTGTGGCTGATAAAGCGCTGATAGATCCGGCTAAACTGCCGCTCGTGCGCCTTATCCACAAACAAACCGGACACGCTGTTGGCAAACTCATACCCCGTGGTGCCATGCACCGGCCAGTTGGGAGAGAGGCGCTCGTAAGGGGCCAGGATCTTTTCCACCAGAAGGTAAATAGGATACTGCTCCGGGCTTTGCGGAATGCCGGGCTCCAGGTTCAGGCTGTGAGAAGCTTCTTCCTGCAACTTGGTAAAGTAGCCGCTGGGATCAAACAAGCCATCCGGGTGATCGATCCGCAGGCCGGAAACCAGCTTCTCCCCCACCAGCTTGAGGATGAAATCGTGGGTATCCCAGAAGACCTTGGGGTTCTCAACGCAGACCCCGGCCAGGTCGTTGATATCAAAGAAGCGCCGGTAGTTAATCTCATCAGTCGCCACCCGCCAGTGGGACAATCGGTACGCTTGGGCTTCCAGCAAACGGTTCAGGCGCTGCTGATTGGGCGGGTTGTCCACCACGTCATTAAAGTCGGCCACATTCTCGGCAATAAAGCTGGTGATATCGGGCTGCTGGCGGCACAGATCGGCCAGGCGCTTTCGGGCGATCAACTTCTCGCGCATCCGTTCCTCAATCGCTTTGGGCTCCCGCTCGGTATGCTTGGGCAGGCGCTCAAACGCGGTAATAATGCTCTGGTATTCCAGGAAGGCCGGGTTGGTATTTCCCAGCCGCGCGGCCAGAATCTCCATCCGGTGATTCAGGATTTCGGCGTAGGAATGCGGATTGATGGGCCAGCGGTGTTCGTAATAATGCAGCGTAAACACGCCGGTCATTGCATCAAACTGAACTTCAAACTGCCCTTTTTCCAGGATCTTGCCGTATTGCTCACCCAGGACGGGCAACAGCACTTTGCCATGAAGCTCCGCCTTCAACGGGGCCCAATCCACGTCAAAGTAGCCGGAGTGGATCGACGCCGGGCCATCTTCCAGCACATCCATCCACCACTGGTTATCCTGCCCCACGCCCATATGGTTGGGCACGATATCCAGGATAAGCCCCATCTGATGCGCGCGCAGGGTATTCACGAAATTGAGGAATTCCTCATACGTGCCAATTTCCGGGTTCAGCGAGGCATGGTCAATGATGTCATAGCCGTGCGTGCTGCCCGGGCGGGACGTGAGCAGCGGGGAGGCGTAACAGTGGGTCACGCCCAGCCGGGAGAGGTAGGGAATCAGTTCCGTGGCGCGGGCGAAAGTGAAATTCCTGTTGAACTGAAACCGGTATGTAGCCGACGGAATGTCCGTCCTGTGGATCTCGACGTCCCCTTTTGCGGGCTTGGGCGCGGTAAAGATGCTACGGCCCCGTTCCCGGCGCAAGTGGAAGCAGAAATCCTTCAGGCGGTGTTCCTCGGCGAACTCCTCAATGGGCATGGGGAGTTTGCGCTGCCAGTTGGGATACTGATTGGTTGTCCCCGGCATATTAACCTGTTCAAGCTGCTCCAAAACGTCTTCCAACTGGAACATTTGCAGGATGGAAGGCGTGCGGGCCAGGTAGGCATAAATGCCCTGGCACAGTTCCGGCGTGATTTTGGGAACCCGTCCCGGATCGGTGGACAAGCCTTGTGGCAGGAGGTTCTCTCGCTCCAGCGCCGCAAGAAACCGCCAGCGATCCAGCACGCGCTCCTGAACCTGGCGTTTACGGGCAGCCTTGGACGGGAACAGATCCAGCTCGGTCTTGACACGAATCCCCTCCCCATGCCAGAAGCCTTGCAGCGTCGGGAGGTCGTGCGTGCTGAACGTCACCAGGGAGCGCCAGTCGTAATCCTTGGGAGCCTTAAACTCGCCATCCTCATTCTTTTCGAAGAAAAAGACCTTGTAGGACAGAATCCCCCATTCCGCCATCTTCTCGCGGACTTCATCGGGCACCGTGCCCAAGTCTTCGCCGACGACAACGCATTGGTTGCGCTGGCTCTCCAGCGCCAGGATTGCAAGCAGATCCTCAAACGGGTAGCGCACGTAAGCGCCTTTATCCGGCGTCGTCTGGATGGGAATCCAGAACAGGCGCAGCAGGGCCATAAAATGGTCGATGCGGATGGCCCCGGCATAGCGCATATTGGTGCGGATGATATCGATAAACGGCTGGTAAGCCCGCTCATACAGGCGATTAGGCAGCATCGGCGGGAGGCCCCAGTTCTGCCCCTTGCTGTTATAGGCGTCCGGCGGCGCACCAATACTGGCGTTCATCGTATAAAGCGATTGGTTCGTCCAGATTTCGGAGCCACCGACGTCGGCTCCCACGGCCAAATCCATGTACAAGCCAATGGCCAGGTGCCTCTCCAGGGAGCGCAGTCCGACCTGGTGCAATTGGCTCTCTGCCAGCCATTGCAGGTACTGGTAAAACTCAACGCGCTCCCAGTTGGCCGTGGCGAACTCTTCAACGGCTTCGCCATCGGGATCCTTGTATCGCTCCGGCCAGACAGGCCAGCCCCAGATGCCGGGATCATCCTTGTGGAAGCGCTCCTGGATCGCCTCGTAAAGGGCAAACTTGCGGAGCTTGTCGCCGCCAGCGGCCTGGAATGCCAGGAATTCCTGGGCGCGTTCCGTCTTGTACGCCATGTGGTTCAAGCGGAACTGCTGGTAAAGGATTTCCAGGATCTCCAGCTTTAATGCCGTCACCGCAGGGTAATCCACCAGGTCAGTCTGCCGTATGCGGTTGAGTTCGGCCTGGAACGGCTCATCCAGCACCTTGTTGTGCGCCTCGGTGGAAGCCTCGTACTCAGGCACGGATTCGATATTGATGTACAAGATATTCCAAAACATGCGGGACGATGGGGAATAAGGGCTGGCTTGCGCCGGGTTCGTGGGGAACAGGGCATGCAACGGGTTCACCCCGACAATGCCCGCCCCTTCCGTGGCGCACCAGTCCACCACCTGTTGCAGGTCGGCAAAGTCGCCGATGCCCCAGTTGTTTTTGGAGCGCAGTGCATAGAGCTGCACCGCAGGCCCCCACACACGGAGTTTCTGATCTTCCTGAACCAGTGAGGCCGGGAAGTAACACTGCGAGGGCGTCACAACCAGGGTCATTTCCCGGGCCTGAAAAGCATCATCCACTTCTACAGACAGGCTGAAGCGGTGGTATCCCAGCGGGATTTCAGACGGCAGCGGCAGGGCATACTGCGTGTAGCGTTCGCCATCCACTTCAGCAACATCCAGTTTTTCCAGCTTACCGGGCTCAAAGGTTCCCTGATGGGTTTCACCATTCTCTAACCGGAGCTGCCATTGGAAGGTATCATCATGAAGCGCCTGGGGAAGCGAGATCAATACCTGCATCTCTCCCTGGCCTTGTATAACAACCTGAACCGGCGGGAGCCACGTCATGAACCGACCCAGCCCAAACGGGTCGGCTTCCATCGCCTTGCCATCCTGCACACCCATGGCTTTGAGCAGCATACTGCGGGTTCTATCCGACGTGGGGTGAACCTTGCCGAACACATCCTGATACTCCTGCAGAATCCCGAATTGGCCGGATTCTGTTTTTAAAGGCGGCTCCATATTAACCAATGTCTTATACCCTTTCTCTGACTACACTCTAAAAAGTTATATCGATTTAACAGCCCATACACAAGCCCTCTCGGGAATCTCGCCTTTTTCCATCAACTGCTGGAAGGCTCCCGGCTGGGTTTCATACAGCAGATCGCCATCCCCTTGTTGGGCTTGGGCAGATTGATCGCTGAAGTTGGCAAAAACCTGCAATTGGCGACCCTTAAACTGCCATTGCACCATAAAGGCCTCATCGCCAAACAGCTCGTAACTCACGCTTTCCGGCTTTCCTTCCTTCAATAAGGGCACCACCACGTCCTTGCGAAGCTGAAGCAGGGATTGGTACCGTGCAACCCAAGCGGCGTGTTCCGGGCTTTCGCGATGCGCCCAGTTGAGGATGGCCGATTGATACGTGCTTTCAGCGTTCGGGTCGGGGATTTGCGCCTGCTTGGCAGGGTCGGAAAATTGCGGGAACTTCGCGAATTCCTTGCGGCGTCCTTCCGTCACGGCTTGCGCCAATTCCGGGCCAAACTCGCAGAAGAAGGGAAACGGTTGCCGACTGCCCCACTCCTCGCCCATAAACAGCATCGGGATGGCTGGAGATAACAGCCAGGTTGCAACTGCCGCGTGCAAGGTTTCCGGCTGGGAAAGCAGCGTCAGGCGCTCCCCAAAAGCACGGTTCCCCACCTGGTCATGGTTCTGGATGAAGTTGACGAAGGCCCAAGGCGGCAGGTGTTTGCTGGGCTCCCCACGAACCACGCCATCCCGGTAGTTGGATGGATCCGCCTGGTAAGCAAAGCCTTCGGTCAGGCAGCGGGCCATGTGGCGTGCCGGTTTGTCGGCATAATCGGCGTAATAGCCGTCTTTCTCCTTGGCGGTCAGCACATGGAACGCGTGGTGGCTGTCATCGTTCCACTGGGCGGAGAAGTGCAGACACTCCCCCTGCGGGTTTCCAGAGAGATAATGTGCCTCGTTGTCGTCATTCTCAAGCACCAGATGGATGTGGCGATCGTGGCCAAAGGCCTTATAAACGGTTTCAGAAAGCTCCTCCAGGATATCCGGGCGGGAGTCATCCTCAATGGCGTGAACGGCGTCGAAGCGAAGGCCGTCGAAATGGTATTCCTCAAGCCAGTAAAGGGTGTTGTGGATAAAGTAATCCCGGACGGGGCGATTATTGTGGCCGTCGAAATTAATGGCAGCGCCCCAGGGCGTCTGGTGCTTCTCGTTAAAGAAAGACTTGGCGTAAACGTGCAGGTAGTTACCCTCCGGGCCGAAGTGGTTATACACCACATCCAGGAAAACCATCAACCCCTTGGCGTGCGCGGCCTGGATCAAGGCTTTTAAATCTTCCGGACGGCCATAGGCACTGTCCGGCGCATACGGCAGCACGCCGTCGTACCCCCAGTTTCTGCTACCCGGGAAATCGGAAACCGGCATCAGCTCAATGGCCGTTACACCCAGCGCAACAAGTTTATCCAGGTAGGGAATGATGGCCTTGAAAGTGCCTTCCGGTGTAAAGGTACCTACATGCAATTCATACAGCACGGTTTCCTGCCAGGGGCGGCCTTGCCAAGCCCCGTCTTCCCAGCGGAACGCCTCGGGGTCGATGACTTCGCTGAGGCCATGCACATCATCGGGCTGGAAGCGCGAGGCCGGATCCGGCACGGTAAAATCGCGGTTGCCGTTGATATAAAATCCGTAGCGTGCGCCCGGCCGAATGTTCTCGGCCGTCAATTCAAACCAGCCGTTTTCCGTTTGTGTCATCGGCGTAATGGATTCATTATCGGCGCGGTACACTTCCACTTGCGTGGCATCCGGCGCCCACAGGCGGAATAAAACTTTATCTCCCGGTAAAACGGTTGCCCCAAAAGGCATGCGGTGTGCGCGAGCCAAAACAGTTTGTAGTTGCTGCATTGTAAGCCCTATCCTCTTCCGAACATTTTGAGTGTAACATACAGGCCAATCCGCAATAAATCATCCATCCAATGATTAGCCACCTTTCTAGCTCAGCCGTAATTAGCCTTAACGGCCCTTCCTTTCTTCGGGCCCTTGTATTACACTGTGCGAGCCGAGAGTAAAGGCGATAGGGACAATACGGTTGCAGAAAACTGGAGCGGACGATGAATTGGCTGGGCTTTGCTGTTTTAGGGATGCTGTTTATGGGGGTGGGCAACTTTTTAATGAAGTTTGCGACCGGCTATGGGGTATCCTCCATGGCCGCCGTGGTGATTGAATTTACCATTATGTTCCTGGTGGCAGTTACGGTATTTGCCATTAAAAGGCCGGAGCTGTTCCATAGCCTGCCTGGAGCCTTTGCCGCCGCGGCAGGCGGGTTGTTTATCGGCCTGGGAGCATTGTTTATCGTGGTGGCATACGGGCTTCCAAACTCCCATGGCGGCATTGCCACCGCGATATTGAACACCAACTTCGCGATTGTCCTCATCCTGGGGTTTGTGGTGATGCACGAAACCATCACCTTGAAACAGGGTATCGGCATCGTGGCCCTTCTCGGGGGCATCCTCCTGCTTATCTAAGATTGACGAAGGGAAAACCGACTCTTTCCAAACCGCATGGAAGCGAACGGGACGCGAGCCACATAATCCTTTACAGCAATCCCTCCAAACCCTGGCTTTATGCTATCGTTGTGTTATGCAACCGTACATCCTCTCGCAATCCGGGCAACCGCTCTCCCTTAAGGCGCTGATGCAGGACAGGGCCGATCTGCTGTGCTTCGTCCCCACGGGGATGGCCTGGTTCGATGTGATGCCGATTGCGGAACTCACCCCGTCGGACAAGATGACGGTGGTGCTGTACCCTAACCATAGCCTGTTGAACCATCATCTGGCCCGGCTGGAAGACATGGGCTGGACACGGGACAAGGTGGATGCACTAACCGCCGACATGCCGCCCCACGCCGAACGCGACCTGTGGGATCGCGTCAGCCGGGGGAAAGTGTCACTGTTGCTGATGACAGTCGGCAAGTTCCAGTCCGTTAAAACCCTCAGCGAGTTGCTGCGCCACTCCAAGCTCGGCGCGTTTATCCTGGAGCAGGCGCACCTGGCCCTGCCTGACCTATGGGGCCCGCAAACCGATTTGCCTTACGATAAACTGGCGGACTTCTTCAAGGAACATTGGCAAAACCGGCCCCCGCTTTGGATCTGTTCCGGAGTATTGCCGCAACAGTTCCATGCCTACCTGATGAGCCGGTTTGATATGCGCCAGACCCACATTCAAACGCTTAAAACATCGGTAGCGACCAACCGAATGGCGCTGGTAAAGCGCTGCATCACTCGTTACCAAAAGCTGCGCATCACCCGAGACTTCATCCGAATCCACTTTCCGGAGCCGTTGACGCTAAACCTGATCGTGTGCGCCACCGCCCGCCAGGTCAAGGAAATTGCGCTTCGGCTGACGCCGCTTTCCACCGTAAGTTACCACCACCAAATGGGCCCGGACGAGCGGGAAGCCTGCTGGAAGCATTTGATGCTGGGGACGGAACAGGTTGTCATTGTCGAGCAGTCCATGCTGCACGAGTTGCCCATCCATAAGTTTCCCATCCTGCGCCTGCGCACCCTGGTCTGGGAAATTCCGTGGAGCTGCGAGGCCTTTTTACAAATGGTGTTCCAGGCGGCCCCGGCGGAGTCCACCCGGGTGGAAACGTTGCTACTTTATACCAAGGAGGACTTTCTTCAGCTACAATCCCGCACGAAAAACCCTATGCTGGATTTTATGCCGGAGAAGACCATCTTCCAGGATCATCTCAACCGGATGCGGCATTTTTGCCTCAACAACCTCCTGTGCCGACAGGTTCAGATTCGCCAGTGGCTTGCTCCGCAGCAGTTTGGCGTTCCGGCCTGCGGCCTGTGCGATGCCTGCAACCGTCAACCCTCCTCCCTATGGATGAAACTTTTCGGCAGAGTCCTTTACTAGCGTCGAGTAACGATATAATAAAAGGCAATACTCAAGAGCGTTAGAGTACTTCATCCAGTGGATATCACATCGATTCTCGGTATTATCTTCGGTATCGCCGCGGTTTTGGGCGGGCAGGTACTCGAAGGCGGCCATATCAGCTCCATTATCCAGCCCACGGCGTTTATCATCGTTATGGGCGGAACAATGGGCGCGATCCTGTTGAGCTTTCCCGCGAAGGACTTATTGGGCGCGGTGATGGGCTTGAAGGAAATTTTTCTGGGGGCGAAAGCGCCGTTTAAGGAAACCATCGACCTGCTGGTGAGCCTGGCCTTGAAAGCCCGCAAGGAAGGCATCCTGGCCCTGCAAAATGACATCAAGGATATTGATGACGAGTTTATGAAAAAAGGGATGGAACTGATGACCGACGGGACGGATCCTCACCTCCTGCGGGAAATCCTGGAAACCGAACTGAGCTTCCTCGAAGAGTCCATCCAAAACTCCGCCAAGGTCTGGGAGTCCGCCGGGGGGTTTGCACCCACCGTAGGGATCCTGGGGGCGGTATTGGGCCTCATCCACGTTATGGAAAACCTCGCCGACCCCAGCAGCCTGGGTTCCGGGATTGCGGTCGCGTTCGTTGCGACGGTATACGGCGTAGGCTTCGCAAACCTGATCTTTATTCCCTGGGGCAGCAAACTCAAGCTGAACAAACGTAAGCTGGTGGTGATGCGGGAAATGATTATCGAAGGCATTCTTTCCATCCAGGCCGGCGAAAGCCCCAACTTCATCCGCCAGAAATTGCAAGTATTTGATACCTCCGGTAAGAGCGCCGCAACCGAGGAGGCCTGATTTCCTTGGGCAAGAAGCACAAGCACCCGGAGCATGAAAACCTGGAACGCTGGCTGGTTTCGTACGCAGACTTTATTACCCTGCTGTTCGCAACCTTTGTTGTGTTGTACGCGCTGGGCCAGGCGGATTTAGCCAAACTCAAGGACTTGTCCCAATCGTTGAAGCAGGCGTTTAACCCGGCCAAAAGCATTATGGATAACCCCGGCGGGGTCATGCCGGGCACGCCCAACGCCAGCATCCTCAAGGATTCCGGGAACAGCATACTGGACAAGGTGATGCCCAAGTTCCCGGAGAACGCCCAGCGAGAGGGCAGCCTGACCCCGGTCACCGATGCGGTTCAGCAGATTAACGAGCAGATTGAAAAGCTGAATGGCCAGAAAACCGGCACTGGGGAAGAAATTACAAGCGACGCCAAGGTAAAGCTCCAAGAGCGCGGCATTGTCATCAGCTTTGCCAGCAGCCTGTTCTTCGAGCCGGGCAGCGCGGGCTTGAAACCGGAAGCGTTCAGCATCCTGAATAAGTTGGCGGATACGTTGAAATCCGCCGATCGCGTCATCCATGTGGAAGGCCACACCGATAACCAGCCGATTGCCACCGCCGTGTACCCTTCTAACTGGGAACTCTCCACGGCGCGGGCCAGCAGCGTGGTTCGCTACTTCATCAGCAAGAAGGGGTTTGATCCGGCAAAGCTGGCCGCAGTGGGATACGCCCACACCCGCCCAATCGCGGATAACCTGAAGGCGGAAGGGCGCGCCAAGAATCGCCGGGTCGATATCGTCATCCTGTTTACCAGCGCCTTGAAGGAAGCCGATGCCGGTGCGGCACAGGAAGGGGAAAAAGTGGTTGTCGTGCGCTCCAGCGAAAGCGATGGCTTAAACAGCCTGGATAAAAAACAGGAACACGAGGCCGAGGATATGACCAAAGCCCCGGATATCAAGCCAAAGCCCCTGGCGCACCCTGTTAAACCCCATGCTGGCCACAAGAAGGATTCTCACCACTAGGCATTACACGTTGATGTGTGAAGGCAGCAGCTCTTTCAGCCTGGATTGCAATTCCTCCACGGTGCTGACCGGAGGATAACATTGCGTGCCGATGCAGATGCGCACTTCCGCTGTCGCGGCGTCCGGCTGGTAGGAAAGCAACTTGCCAGGATAGAAGACCTGTCGGGCCGCAGCCGTCAATTCCGGGTTTTGCCCTAGGATTTCCAGCTTGAGCGGCGGCTTCAGGTATTCCATCAGGGCAATGCCGAGCCCGGCCACAAACAGCCCATGGCTGGCCAGGGTATCTTTATAGAAAGTTAAGGCCCGTTCTACGCTGGCCTTATAATCATCGCGGCCGGTCAGCAGATGCAGGTGCCAAAAGCTGCGAATCATTACGGCGTTGGGGCTGGTGGAAGGGGTATCCTCAATCGGCTTGCGACGAAACTTGAGCAATGCCACCGCGGTTTCACGGGCGCCATCGGTATCGAAAAATCCGCCGTTTAATTTGTCCTCAAACAGGTTATGGGCCACGTCTGCCCAATGGATGGCCTGCTCCAGGTAAGCGGGGTTCCCCGTGGACTGGTATCCCATCAGCAGGGCCTGGATCATCCAGGCATAGTCCTCGATAAAGCCGGGAATGCCATCGACATGCAGCAAGCGATCCCGCTGCGGGTTAACGTGGGTTTCCAGCAACCGATCCAAAGTCTTGCAGGCAAAATCCAGAACATCCTTGCGATTGAGAAGATCAGCCACTTGGAAGTAACCGACCAGCATCATCCCGTTCCAGTTAAGGTATATGGTGTTATCAATAAACGGGGTCGGCCGGGTCAGGCGATGTTCCGCCAGTTTGGCTTTGGCCCGAGCCAGTGTTTGCGCCAATACGTCCACCGGCTGCGCCAGTTGACGCGATAAGTCCTTGAGGGATTTATCCACGCGAAGGACATTGCGGCCGGGACGCTCATGCATATCTCCCGTTGCGCTGATATCGTAATACGCAATGGCCAGCAACGCCTCAGCAGGAGGCAAGACGGCCTTAACCTCATCCAGTGTCCAGGTAAAGTAATCCCCATCATCCTCCAGGTTGATATCCGCATCCTGGGAAGCATAAAACCCGCCTTGCCCCTGGTCAGACAGGACTTCTCCCGTAAACCGGAGAATGCCCTCGATAATTTCCAGGTATAACGGAGTCTGATGCAACCGGTACGCTTGCGCATACACCCCAAGCGCCTCGGCATTGTCATACGCCATCTTCTCAAAGTGGGGAACGTGCCAGTTCCGGTCGGTGGCGTAACGATGGAATCCGCCTCCAATCTGGTCGATAATACCGCCGTTGGCCATCTCCGTTAATGTTCGCTCAATCATCTCCTGGTGCCAGGTATCGTTGGTGTGGAAGGCGTGCAGGATAAGGTATTCCAGGGCGCTAAAGTGCGGAAATTTCGGCATCATCCCAAAGCCGCCATGCAACGTATCGAAAGACTTATTCGCCGCGTTGGACAAGCCCTGAAGCAATGTTTCGGAAAGTGTTGTGGCAGGGCCTTCGCCCGCTTCCACCATGGTTTTCTCGAAAAATTCATCATCCCCATGGATATGACGGTCGAGCGTTTCCTTTAGGATTTCCGCCTTTTGCTCGTGGTAAACGTCTTTAATCTGGTTGAGCAGCTTTTTCATGGTCTGGGGCGGAAAGTAGGTTCCGCCAAACAACACGCGGCCATCCGGTGTTAAAAAAGCCGTGAGGGGCCAGCCTCCCTGGCCGGTTAACGAAGCGATAACCTGCTGATAGCGGGAATCCACATCCGGTCGCTGGTCACGATCGACCTTGACGGCAATATAATGCTGGTTGATCAGATTCGCGATCTCATTGTTCTCGTACGATTCCCGGTCGATCACATGGCACCAGTGGCACCATACCGCCCCAATATCCAGCAAGATGGGTCTATCCATCTCGTGGGCCACCCGAAAGGCCTCATCGCTGAATTCGTACCAGTCAATCGGCTGGTGGCTGGCACTGCGAAGGTAAGCGCTGGAGGATTCGGCCAAACGGTTGGGGGGCATAAAAAACCTATTCTTCTATTTTAATAACGTTGACGGGGCAAGCGTCGGCTGCCTCGCGGCACTCATCCTCCCTGCCCGGAACCTGGGCATTGTCCGCCACCGAAGTGTCCAGGACGGTAAAGACTTCCGGGCTGATGGATTCGCAGACGCCACACGCAATACAACCTTCAATGATTTTGACGTGCATCGTTCATTGTCCTCATGTAAGGGGTCAGGGTCTATTCCTAATCTGGCTGATTTGCAGCAGGCAAGCAAGCCATGCTATACGGCCGCGGTTGCCATCATTTCGGCAACACCGCGCTCGCAGATGGTCATCGTCAACTGCCGGGCGACTTCCATAAACGCCTCAGCCTGGATGCTGTCCGGTTCGGCCACCACGATGGGGCTGCCGGCGTCGGCATGCTGGCGAACACGCGGGTTCATCGGCACTTCGCCCAAAAAGGGCACTTCCAGCAGCTTTGCCAGTTCCTGGCCGCCGCCCTGGCCGAAGAGATACTCCTTGTCGTTGCAACCGGGGCAGATATAGTAGCTCATGTTCTCAATCACGCCGAGAACCGGAACGCCGGCATTCTTGAACATGCTGAGGCCCTTCTTGCTGTCGAGAATCGCGACATCCTGCGGCGTGGTGACAATGACCGCGCCAACCAGCGGAACCGCTTCGATGATGGTCAGCTGCGCATCGCCGGTGCCGTGGGGCAGGTCCACAATCAGGTAATCGATTTCGCCCCAGCCGGTATCCGTGAAGAACTGGCGAATCACCCGATCCAGGAGCGGGCCACGCCAAACGACGGGTTGTTCGTCCTTCACGAGGAAGCCCATGCTCATGACCTTGACATTATGGTTGGCCGGTGGCTTCATTTTGCCGTCTTCGGTCTTCTCGCGGATAATGGCGTCTCTCAAGCCCATCATCAACGGCACGTTGGGGCCGTAAATATCGGCGTCCAGAATGCCGACGCTCGCGCCACGACGTTGAAGGGCGCATGCCAGGTTGACGGAAACGGTGGTTTTCCCGACGCCGCCCTTGCCGCTGGACACGGCAATAATGTTCTTGATACCGGGAATCGGGTTTTTCTTGGGAATTTTGGGCGCCAGCGTCTCGCCGGAGATGTTGGCATGGACGTTCTTGACACCTTCCACGGTGTAGGCTGCGTCCGAGGATTCTTTTTGAATCTGGGCTTTCAAGGGGCAAGCCGTCGTGGTCAGCAGGATGTCAAAGCTGACATCGCCGTCCTTGACGACAAGGTTCTTCACCATGCCGATTTCAACGATGCTTTTGTGCAGTTCCGGGTCGTTCACCTTCTTCAGGGCGTCCCATACTTTCTTTTCGATATCCTTGTCCTTGTTCCCGAACATGGTGGTTATTCTCCTTGGGGGTTATGGGGTTGAAATGCTTTTTCAAAGTTGCTGATATCCCGTTCAATCTCGCCATCCCACGTGGACATGCCCTCTTGCAGATTGTAGAGTTTGTCAAACCCCTGGGCTTGAAGAAAGAAGCAGGCATCCATGCTGCGGACACCGTGCTGGCAGGTAACAGCAACATCATCGTCAGGATTCAGCACGCGAAAGGCGTAAGGCAGCTCATGCAGCGGAATGAGCCGGGCTTGCGGAATGTGACCCAGGTATTCGTACTCTTCCGGCGTGCGCACGTCAATCAACTGTAGCTTGGGGTTTTCTGCCAGCATACACTTGAGTTGATCCGGGTTGATATGGGTGATAGGCATTGCGAACTGACCTGTTCCATTCCTTGCTTCCGCTGATAGCGTAGCATGAACAGAACTTGAATAGTATGGGTTTGTTAGCGTTGAGCAACTTTTGCAGAGGCGCGGTTTTTATAGGCATTATCGTATTGCGTGAGAAGATGTAATGATGCCAATAGCCATTCAACCATCAAAAGGATTCCCCGCTCCTGAAAAACAAGCTAACAAGTCAGCCCGTTTCGGAATTAGCTGGGGCAAAAAAGACTCAAAGACGCAAAAAGCGCAGTTGACGGAATTGTCAAGCATTTTTAAAATCTTAAATAGCGCAATTGTTAGGGGAGATCATTATGACCATTACCTTCCCCGGATGGATGCCGCAGAACAAGCTTACTTGCAGACCCAGGCCACAGGCACTGAAAAAAACCTGGTTAAAGTTACCCTGTTCTTGGCAAAAGCAAGCCGGGCACTTCGCAAGCTGGATGCAGCAAGGCTTCCCCAGGCGCTCGCATATTTTGAACAGGCGAGAAATATCGTGAGTGAGCGCGTTGAAGGTTTAAAGCCTGTCACCGTGTCCTCTGAATTATTGGAATTTATTACAACAGGCTTGAATTATGTAACATCCAACATGGTTCGCGTTTGTGAAAAATTAATCAAGCAGCAGCTTAAGCAGGCCTCCGGGAAATCCCATTTTCAAGGAACCTATTCAGATAGAGACGTTGACCGTCAAGCAACATCGTTGAACCATATCAATGGCTATCTGCAAATGCTTTGCAGGCAGCCCAACAGTCAGGATGTGATGCAATCCATCCTAATCGGGTATGAAGAATATCAACGGACGGCAGCGCCGGTTGAACAAAAGCAATTACTCGGCGGACTATTGCAGTTGGTATACAGCAGCTTGCTGATACGACGACTAAACCCTGCTCAGGTGGATACTGACATATTTAAGAGTTTATTGGCTGCGCAAGAAAGCGTTACCGCAAAAATGGAGGTCGGCAGCTCGCTAATGCCTGGCCCAATGTTGCAGATTTTCGCAAACAGCATTAATGTTATTTCCCAAAATCTTTTCAGGATTTGCCAAAAAATTATTTCTGGCCGTTACGCCGACACAAGGGCCGCAGAATAATTCAAAAGCCGGGAATCATCATCCCGGCTTTATCAAAATCAAATGTTTATAAGTCTTCCGGCAAATCCAGCTTACGGTATTCTTCGCGACCCATTTCGTGCAGGTTACCACCCAGGGAATCCAGTGCTACGATGGCAGGGAAGTTTTCCACTTCCAGGCGGTGGATGGCTTCCGGGCCCAAGTCGGCGTAGGCCACGACTTCGGATTTTTTGATGGTTTGGGCAACCAGCACCGCCGTGCCACCAATGGCCACCATATACACCGCCCCGTTATCCATAATGGACTGCTTCACTTCAGGGCTGCGGTAGCCTTTGCCAATCATCGCCTTGAGGCCGAGATTGAGCAGCGTTGGCGTGTATTTATCCACACGGGCGGAGGTGGTTGGGCCTGCAGGCCCGATGATTTCGCCTGCCATGGCAGGTGCCGGGCCAACGTAGTAGAGAATCTCGTTGGTTAAATCCACGGGGAGCTTGCCCGTTTTCTCCAGGTCTTCCAGCATGCGTTTGTGTGCGGCGTCTCTGGCAGTGTAGATGGTTCCCGTAATTTCCACACGATCGCCGGCGCGAAGGGCTTTAAAGTCTTCCGGCTTCAGCGGGGTCTGGAGCTTCACGACATTGCCGAGCGGCGTTTCCGGCGGGGGAATAAACTCGGCCGAGGAGTCAATATGCTCGCTAAGGTATTCCACCGTGCCATCGTTGCGGATTTGGGCTTCCGCGTGGCGCGCGGCATGGCACTGGATATTCAGCGCCACCGGCATCGAGGCAATATGCGTTGGATACGTGCGAATGTTAACGCCGATACACATCTGGATACCGCCCATCCCTTGTGTCCCAATCCCGGTCTGGTTGACCAAATCCATAATTTCCAGGGCCAGCCCGGCGTATTTGTCGCCAGCATCTGCCAGGGTTTTCAATTCTTCCGGCGTGCGGACATGATCAAACAGAGAGCGCTTGGCCAGCACGGCGGATTTCTCAAACGTCCCGCCGATACCAATCCCTAACAATATGGGCGGGCAAGGGTTTGCCCCAG
>CALAJO010000052.1 GCA_937922745.1 uncultured cyanobacterium | reverse complement strand
TCGAACGGACGTTTGCCTGGATGGGAAAATTTAGAAAATTGGAAATCCGCTATGAACGATATGCCAAGTTCTATGAAGCCTTTTGGCAACTCGCTTCTGCCGTTCTGATTCTGAAGAGAATTACCGGATGAGTTCTAGTTTTCGTCATCCTTATGTTTAACTTTAATTTTTTCCGGCATGTAGTACCACGGATTCGTATACCCCACGCCCTGTGCGTCAAATAGCGTCAACAAAACAAGCCGGTCTTATTTCTAAGACCGGCTGATTCTTTATTAGGTTAAACCATTGTATTGGTAGGGTAATTAAAACCCTAAACCTGCCATCATTGGGTTTTGCTGCATCCCGGCAAATTGCTGTTGCTGGCCTTGCTGTCCTTGTTGGCCGCCTACGCCTAAGGCTTGCAGTAAGCCCATAATAAACTTGGCAATCACCTCAAATATCTGTTGAAACCCTTGCAAGCCTTGCGCGCCACCCGCACCACCTTGCTGGCCTTGTGGTTGTTGCATACCCAATTGCGGGTTTTGACGGCTGGCTGCACCGCTTAAATTAAATGGCGGTTGCGAACCTCCGGCTGCTTGCGCGCCACCCGGAGTTTGGCCAATGCCACTGAGTAAAGACGGATCGATTCCACCGGGAAGGCCACCGGGTTGTTGCGCGCCACCCGTTGGCGGGAATATCCCTTGGCCGCCAGGAAGTTGACCAATACCAGGAAACTGACCGATGGCGTTGCTGGGACCACCTTGCCCAATTCCACCTTGCCCGCCTGCACCGGCTAGCATCGAATCAAAGTCGAGCATACCGCCAAACAATAGCGTGGAATCCTGGTTGCCCATAATGCCACCGAATAATAAATCTGGAGAAAAACCTTGTTGCGGTGGTTGCTGTACGCCCTGGCCACCACGCGCACCGCCGGCGCTTTGCGCCATCATCTGAATCATTTGCATCATAGCAGCCATGCCTGATGCTACATTAACTTGTCCCATAGCCCGTGTCCTCCATTAATACACACAATGCTTACCTAATAAAGAGTGCCCATATCATATATAGGCATAAAAACAACCAGATTGGATTGGATGCTAGATAATGAGTGGTTTTAATTTTTAATTTAGAATGGGTGGGATAAATAATATCCTTTTTTTATCTCTCTAACTTCTTATTAATTATCAGGCACAATGATGCTTGCAGAATGGCAAATTTACAAAGATATCTCAGATTACCTCTCAACTTAAAACAAATATTTCATCTCAGGTTTGTTTGCCGTATAACTAAATCAAGACAAACAACAGGTGGTTCGTTATGCGTTTACAAGGCCATTACCCAATGCAATCCAGGCAGTTGCACAATCAAAGCCAGCCAATCCCACTTACCCGGCAACGGTTCAGCGGTACGGAGCCTATTTTGTTACTACCCATTCCAGAGCTGGAAACAGGCGTCTCCCATTTATACGTGGGCAATTTGGACCGCTTGTTAGCCGATAATGTTCCTGGCTTCCCTAAACACATACAAACGTGGGATGAGCTACTGTCCCATCCGTTTACAGATGATCCCAATCACGCCAGGCAAATTGCCCAGGTTGTACTTAACCGCATCCGCACCCAGCCCAAGGCGGAACTTTATCAGTTCCCCGAGCAGTTTAACAAGCCCTTTGAGGCTGTATTTAAGTTGTACTATAAATTCCCCGGCTTATTATTCCCGCAGGCCGTAGAAAGCCTTTCTCTGCTGGGGAACATTAAAAAGAACGATGGGTTTTTCCATAAAGCGGTCATGGTCTTAATTAAGCATGCGGACACACCGTTATTTCAACGGGCGCATGCACCCCTAATTGCCTTTAACTTATTGCAAGTTGCAGAACACGAGCCGGACAAAGCAGCTTATTACACCGGCAACGCCTGCGAAACCCTGTTGAACGCTCAATTAGATCCACAGAAATACAATGCTCGTTCTCTTGCGCCTAACCGTACCCACATGGAAATCGATTGGGAAACGGCAACGGAACAAGATATCTTTGTCTGGCTGGGCTTGCAAAATACGTTGGCTTTGCAAGCCCACGACCCGAGACAAAAATAAAAGGCCAACCCTGAACCGGCGTTGGCCTAAATGTGTGTCTGGTTAGCTTCTTCCTACGTTAAACTGCCCTGCATCGCCTGAAACTCGGGCCCGAACGCGGCATTGCCATCGAACACGTCGCTCAGGTCGTTAATCGGGCCAAACAGGTTATTGCTGGGTACGGGCGTATTCGGCCGCAAAAAGCCTTGCATCGCTTGGAATTCCGGGCCAAAGGCGGCGTTACCGTCAAATAAGTCGTTAACATTATTTATTGGCCCAAAGAGGTTATTATTGGGCACCGGCGTATTCGGGCGCAGGAACCCCTGCATCGCCTGAAACTCCGGCCCCAGTGCCGCGTTTCCGTCAAACAGGTCGCTCACATCCCCAATGGGGCCAAACGAGTTAATCAGTGGATTAACCGGCCGTTCCAGCGGTTGACGCAGGCGCTCCTGCAGCGAGTTGGCCGTACTCGTGCCATCCACAAAGCTGGTCATATCAATCCCGTTGTTGCCAACCAGGTTAATCCGCGGGTCAAACGGCATCCCCATGGCCTGCTGAAGCGCGGCAAACTGCGCCCCGGCATTAGGATTAAAGGTCCTCAGATCCGTCATATTATTGACCGGCGTAAACAGGTTTTGCAGGTTGCCTTGCAGCCCTAACACGTTTTGTGCCTGTGGCGAAAACACCCCTTGTGCGGGGACACCGTTAAATAAATCCGTAATATTGGCGCCACCAAATACGCGTGATAAAGGGTCATTGCTCGCCAGCGTCTGGTTAAACTGGGGAGAAGCCGCCCCTTGTGCCGGGATGCCGTCGAACAGGTCGGTAATGTTCTCACCGCCGAATGCGCGCGCTAACGGGTTGGGTTGCCCCAGTGTCTGGTTAAATTGCGGGGATACTGCGCCCTGCGCCGGAATCCCATCGAAGAGGTCGGTAATATTACTGCCCCCTAAAGCCCTATCCAGCGGATTGACCTGACCCAAAGTTTGGTTAAACTGGGGAGAGACAGCCCCTTGCGCGGCAATCCCATCGAAGAGATCGCCCGTATTGGTATTGGTGCCGAACAGCCGATCCAAGGGGTTTGCGGTTGCAAAGTCCGGAGAAACCGGGCCTTGGGTGGTCGTCCCGTTAAAGCGATCGCCGATTGGGATGGAGCCCGCCAGTGGGAAACCACCCGTGTTAGCAAACTGCGCAGAGGGATCCATTGGGAAACCATTTACCAGTTGCCCATCCAACCCATTGGTAAACTGGGCGCCACTATTACTGGGGAAGCCATTAATTAACTGGCCGGGAACCCCATTGGCAAACTGCGCCCCGCTATTTACCGGAAAGCCTGCCGGTTGGCCCGTCGCATTCGCAAAAAGCCCGCTGTTATCCTGTGGGAATATTCCTGCCTGGGCAGGCATAACGCCATTGCCGTTTTGAATCGGAAAACCGCTCGTCTGCGGCCCGACGATATTATTCGGCAGCACCCCGCTTGCTTGCGCTGGGAGTACATTACCCAACCCTTGCAGCGCTGCCGGGTTCAACTGGCCTTGCTGGCCACCACCCAACCCCATTGGTGTTTGCTGCCCTACAGCACCAGGGAGCCCGCCTGCTTGCGGCTGGCCATGCTGGCCCCCGTTCGACTGCCCGCCAAATAACGGCAGCAACACACTGAGCAATTGTTTAACAAAATTAAAAATAATGCCGATAAGCGCATTGGCATCCATCGGGGGCGTTTGGCCCTGCTGCGGTGGCTGCTGCGTGGGCGGATTGGGTTGAACGCGCCCATCCAGGTTGGCCGTAAACAGCACCCCTTGCATGGGGTTTGCATTTTGCCCTTGCCCTGCGCCTTGGGCCGGCAACGTAAACCGTTGAAAACGAATATTATTAAGATTGGGGCCAATGCCAAAATTGCCACCACCCATATCAAAACCTCCACAACGCCTGCCATTGCAGACGCGCACACACTTACCCTATAGCCATATATGGGTATAAAAACAATTTTTGTTCAGTTTAAGACACGACGTTTCAAAACCGTTACAAAATAAGTTACCAATGAAAGTTTAGTAATTATTGAAGGCCATTTTTATTGATGTTTTGGATATACACTGCAACGATTGTTTAACCGAGTAGCATCGAACCCTAATCAACTGTTTTTATAACAATATAAAGAAATCATTAAGTTCACTCTTTCATATCAAGAGTCAGTTAGGAGTAAAAATGTATAACGCGTCTCAGTTTCCCTCTTTTCGGCCGCAGCAAAATTACAACAGGATGAATCACTGCTCCCCGCAAACACAACGTTATTCACAACAACCCTCATTCGGCTGCGGGTTCCCGCCGTCCTTCGGGCAGTGCGGCATGCCAAGCCGAATCATTATCCAGCCGATTATTATCGGACAACCTTATAACCAATCTTACAACCAGCCCAGCCTGCCGCCGGATGCCTGGAACATCTACAAACCGCAGAATAAGCCGCAAACCAAGCCTCAACCGGATATGTACCGTGAGCCGGAAAAACCGGCAAAGCCGCCGGAAAAACCTGTCGTTAACAACGACTACGGCGCACAACCCCGAGCCGCAAAGCCGATTGAAACCACCAACATCAAGGTCGGAGATATCCTGAACCAGATTCTGGGTGGCGGTGGCGGCGCGGAAGATGAACTCAACGACATCCTACCCGGTATCCTGCAAATGATTACCGTTGAGCATGCCACCCCGGATGAAAAACCGGCTGAGGCTCCCAAGACCGAAGCCCCACCGGCGAAGCAGCAAGCGACTGCCCCACCGGCCCAAGGTGGCGATGATTTGAACCTGGATGCGTTAATACCCAATTTGCTTAAAGAGAATGGCATTGATGAAAAAATGATCCAGGATCTGCTCGCCGCAAACCAGTAAAACGACTTAATTTGACCCCAAGCCATCCTCATTGCGAGGGTGGCTTGGCGCTTTTAGCAAATCGCGCAGGCTGGTTTCCTGATAAACCGTGTCGCCCTTAACCTGATGGCTCTCTCGGGGCCGAAGCGGTTCCCAACCTAGTACCGCTTTAGCAAGATAGGAGCATTTCATATTATCTCGGGAAAGCATGTCCATCATTTGCCTCACCATCCTGGGCGTATCAAATAGTTTTAGTAGGGCAGGATGGGTGACTTGTGCCAATCCACCCTGGCGTTGCTGCATCATCGCTGCGAAGACCTCCCCAAATATCATTGGTGCAGGCGAAACCTCCGATGTTTTGAACGTTTTTAAATCTAGCACCTTTACAATTTCATCAAACACCGGAGTCTGTCGAACCTCCGGATCATTCATGTCGGAAACAAACGCGGCCATAAAGCGGGCTTCAAAGGCTTTGCGTTGCTCCGTTGGTAGCTCCTGCACCAGGATATGATACAGCATCTGCCCCAGCGTTTTATGCATTGGATACGCCATCGGGTTCACGTTCTCGGATTGGTAAGGCATAACAGATACCGTCGCAAAACGGTTTTGGCTATCCACTGCGTGCTGTCGCACCATTTCATCTATCCTGTAAATTCTTTTCCAGGACAGGATCGAGCGCATATCATCATCCCGATTGCGTGCGTCAATTCGCACTCGCACCCCTTGGGCAATCAGAAAATCCAGCACCTCTTTAGGATAATCCCGGAGGACGGCGCGAAGTTTATCAAACACGGGTTCATACCCTGGCGGCAGCACCTGCGTTGGATCCAGCAAGCTGGACAGGTAATGATATTGTCGCAGGCGTTCCGGCGTCACCTCGTTGGTAAAGGGAATGGTGCCGGGTGTTATCTTCAAGGGGACATCGCTGACATACGGAAGAAGATACCCTTTCCCAGTAAATTTAAATACTGCCCCGAATAACCCTTCGGCATCCTTATCGGCCAGCGCCTTTATAGGTACAATGCGCCCCTGCATGGGTTGAACCTGAAAAAATAGTGTTCCTTTCTCCTGATCAATGGGGTTCATACGGATACGCAGAATCTTTGCACCAGCATAGTAATCCGCCTTGAACACAATCGCGCCCTGTGGCATTTGAAAACCGAATGTTAGTTCGGACACGTCCTGCCCCTTGAGGATGGCTGCCTGTAATGGCCTGGGAATAAACGCTTCCAGCGAGGCTGCGGCCTTTTTGCAGTGCCGTACCACCGGCAAAGGTGAAAATATCATACCCACAGAGCCGATTACACCCCACCCCGCGGGGACAATCGGTTTCATTTTCTTCTTTTTGAAATATGCCTGCGGGTTTTGCGGATCAAACTCCGGCTCCGGCTTTCGCTCCCAGCCAATGCCAAACCGGCTACCGTGCAGGTGCCGCGTTTGCATGTCGCCGCGGCCACAATAAGCAACGTTAGCCTGAACTGTTGAGATGCCGCTAATTCTCATTTGGTGGTCTTCTATCTAACGGCTTGGCAGTGTCCGGAAAGCCATACATCGCGGAGGGTATGACGGGACACATCTCATTCAGGCGTTCCCGCCCGGCATCTGGAAAAGTTCTGGAGTTTAAAATGCCGTTATAATTAGTCGCACCGGGTCGGTAACGGGTAAATTTGTCTTTCCGAATGTCATAGTCTTCGCGTATGGTTTCAAACCGGGGCCATCCATGTTTTTCCAAAGGTTCAATGATGCGTTGCTCAACCAGTTTGCAGGTATTCTCCAGCTTTAGCAATGCCGGATGTTTGGTTGAAATTCCCAACGGCAAATAGCTTGGCGCATTCCGTCTTTGCATCAGGGCTGCAAACACTTCGTTAAACAACCGCTCAGGCGTCGGTTTTGCCAGTCTTGCCATACTCCATTCCCCTGTAAGAAAACCTTGGATATCGGAAGCGCTCTGCCAATCGTTTACCCGTAACTGCTTCAGGTCGCTCTCATAGTTTGCGAGGAGTTGCGATTTAAAAGCATTGGCTTGGACACCGGCAATCTCCAACAAAGCTGCGGCCAGCCCGCGATGAACCGCATATCCCAACGGGTTCACCTCGTTATGGTGCTGCACATCCAACGGCACGCCAATATGTTTTGCGTTCTTGTCTATTGGCGGGTACGATTTCTCATCCCTTCGCAGCATGGGCGGGTCGTGGTTCCGAAACAGAAACCCCAGCATAAATCGATCCTGCTTCAGATCGCGAAAAATCTCAAAGCGGTAACCCTGTTTAACTAGGAATTGTCGCAGTGGCTGCGGGTATTTCTCAATGACCTGGGCCATCCGCTCCTCCGCGCGGGCATAATCATGCGATAGCCCAAGCGGCGCAACCAGCCGCGACATCACATCCAACCGGTTTAGCAACGCTTGTGTACTTTGATAATCCGGGAAAGATTTGACATGGGACACAAAAAACGGGTTTTTAAGCGAGCGAAGCAGGGCTGCAAAAATTTGCGCCGTATCTCCCAGGATATTCATTTTTATGGGCACCAGCCTTTCCTTGTAAGGCTGAACCTGTAGGACCAGACACATGTTCTCGCGGATATCGGGCACCAGATTGATGCGAATTGCCGTAATATCCGGCAGATAAGACGCCTCCAAACGCACTTGACGTGGGTTATCAATACTAAAATTCCATTGGACACGGCTAGGTTTCTCTCCTGCCAAAATTTTTGCTGTAAACGCCTCCGGTAAAAACTGGCTCAGCGCTTCGGCAGCTTGGGCGCATTCTGCCTCCGCCTGCCGGGATTGACTGCGCCATACTGCGGCTTTTAACTTGCCAGGCGGGGCAACCAGGGTTTGAATGTTGTGCAATAAGGCTTTTGTATTCACATCCTTGCCAAAGCGCGTGCTAACCACCTCATTACGAACAAAAAGTGAAGACTTTGGCGCAATCGGGCCAAAATGCCTTGGATAGGTTAAAGCCGGTGTAACAAGTATCATAGGATTGCCTTGATAGAAGACGATAACTCCCCTCTATAAAACCGCCCCAAAAGTAAAATTGTCCCAAGCAATCCTAGCCGCTTTATTTTCCATAGCCACTTTATCTTCCTTAAGAATCCATTGCGTGAAATCAAAAATGTATGATATAAAAAACAACTAAAACAGGCTTGATAGAGATGAGATATGCGACTTCCTGCAACAAATACCACTTTACCCACCCGGTTTAAAAGCCGGCAGCAGGTAGAACCGCGGGAAAGAAAACCGCAACAAACTGGCGGCTTCAGGATTGACCTCGCAGCCTGGCGCCGCCAGCAAAGCCTGCGGGCGTCGGAACAGGTGATTATTGACCATTTGATCGAAGTAACCGAGGACAAGTCGCTGGATTTGGCACGTCCCCTAGGCGATACGCCTCAAACCCGCAGGGATTTGCTTCAAGCGATCGATAACATCCAACAGCGCCGCTGGCAGATATTTCGGCGATTAAACCCGGGTAATAACGGCGTCTGGGAATCAGACATTCGGAAGGCTTTGAAGCTGCCAGCATCCCAGCAGCGGCATGTGCATGTGGGCTTGGCGTTGCTCACCGGCTATCGATATATTGCTCGATATGCGGACAATAGCGGCTTTTATTACGAATTGCTGCCCAAAGGCAAGGATGCACTACAGCAATAGGTCTGGCTTTTAGGTTGGGGAGAGGTGCGAAGCAGGCTTTCCTGGTGAAAGCCTGCCTTCGGCATAAAAAATGGGTGGACAAGATTTCACCATCCTTAGGCTTGCTTGTACGACCCTGACCCTCCGAGTCGCGTGATAATTGCCCACCTGTGGGATAAGATTTAAAAGCACATTATGATATACTTTATATATCAAAAGAAGGTTAGTTTACGAGTGGGAGTGTTTTGATGCGTTCGAAAGATACGGGTAATTCATTTCAACCGGAAATCCAAGAGCTTGATTTGGCTTTGACTATGCATCACTATGCCCAGGAAGGGCTTTTAGGAATGCGGGATAGCGTTTTTCCACTAGAGTTGTTTCCCCCGTTTACCGCGAAATTAGAGCTGACTGATCCGGAAACGGCCATTGCAACTTACCTCATGCGGCTCGTTCAGGCCAGGCAACATACATCGCAAACCTCCCTCTTATTACCCTCGTTAAGCCAGTTGAGCCGGTTTTTCGATACGGATATGAAATATCTTCGGCGCAGCTTTTGGCTCATGCGGCAGGAAGGGGTCGATTACATCATTCCAGGAACCGTGGGGCATATTACGGTATGGCTCAACCCCATGAATAAAAACCTGGACTAAATGCGCTCCAGGATGGCCTCGATTAATCTGGAGAAAGGGGCCTTAACCGCTTCCGCCGCGGCCAGCACTTCCTCGTGGCTGAGTTTATGATGCGGCAGAACGCCTGCGGCCGCATTGGTAATGCAGGAGATTCCGACGACTTGCATGCCCATATGGGATGCCGCAATCACTTCCGGCACGGTAGACATGCCAATGGCATCCGCCCCCAGCATTCGGAACATCCGAATCTCGGCAGGCGTTTCGTATGAAGGGCCACTAATGGCGCAATAAATGCCGCGCTGGATGGGGATGTTCAATTCCATGGCGGTCTGCAACGCAAGCTCCCGGAGCCGCGGGGTATACGCCTCGCTCATATCCGGAAAGCGTGGGCCGAATTCATTCAAATTCTTTCCAATAAGCGGGTTGGTACCCATCATATTCAGATGATCCTCAATAAGCATCAGATCCCCGGCCTTAAAGTTGGGATTGACCCCACCCGCCGCATTGGTAACCAGGAGCTGGGTTGCTCCCAACATCTTTAGCACACGGAGCGGATAGACGACCTTTTCCATCGCGTAGCCTTCGTAAAAGTGGAAACGGCCCTTTAAAAACGCCACATGCTTGCCGCTTTGCGCCAGTTGCCCCAGCGCCAGCGCGCTGCAATGCCCCTCCGTCGTGGATTCGGGGAAATTGGGGATGTCGCTGTAGGGAATTTCCACCGGGTTTTCCAGATGCGCGGCCAAGTCCCCCATGCCGGAGCCCAGGATACACACAATTTGAATGGGGTGAGGATAGCGTTGCTGTATAAATGCAGCCGACTGCTGAAACAGGGAAAAAGTCATCATTCTCTCTTCATCTTTAACGGCAAGCACCATTTTATCGCGGACGTTTCAAAAATGCGTTTACATTTACGATTTGTTGCTTGCGCATAAGCACCCTGGTTTGCTCCAATTAAGGAACGCATCATCTGAAAGGGAATATTGTCGACGTGAATATTCTGCATATTATTGATAAAAAGCGGTTAGGGCAGGCACATACCCTGGAGGAACTGAGTTACCTGGTTTCCCGGATGATGCAGGGTGAACTGCCGGATTACCAGCTTTCCGCCTGGTTGATGGCGGTGTGTTGCAACGGCCTCTCGATGGATGAAACGGCCTGGCTTACGGAACTGTATGTCCATTCCGGCAAACGCATGGACTTCTCCGGGGTGGATGGCATCATTGTGGACAAGCACAGCACCGGCGGCGTGGGGGATAAAACCACCCTCATCATCGGCCCGCTTCTGGCGGCGTGCGGTGTCAAGGTCGCCAAGCTCTCCGGTAGGGGTTTGGGCTTTACAGGCGGCACGGTGGATAAACTGGAGTCGATCCCCGGTTTTCAGGTCGGCATTTCCATGGAGCAGATTCGGCGGCAGATTGAGCGGATTGGAATTGCCCTGGGCTCCCAAACACAGGAGCTTGCCCCGGCAGACGCTAAAATTTACGCCCTGCGGGATGTCACGGCAACTGTTGCGAGCATTCCGCTGATTGCCGCATCGGTGGTTTCCAAAAAGATTGCAGCCGGGGCCAAGGTGATCACGCTGGATATCAAGGTGGGCGAAGGGGCCTTTATGAAAACACTGGAAGACGCCAAAGCCCTGGCCTACACCTGCCGGGAAGTTGGCCGGCGGTTGGGATGCGCCATTTCCACCGTGATTTCGGACATGTCCCAACCGCTGGGCTATGCCGTGGGGCATAGTGTCGAGGTGATTGAATGTATTGAAACGCTAAAGGGCTATGGGCCGAAGGATCTATCGGAACTATGCCTGGCCTTGTGCGCATTAACCCTGGTGGATGCCCAGGTATGCCGCTCCCAGGATGACGCCAGAGCGCTGCTGAAGGAAACGATTGCTTCAGGGCGGGCGATTGAAAAATTTGAGGCGCTGGTGATGGCACAACAAGGCAATCCCCGGATTATTGAGGATTACAGCCTGTTTGCCCAACCCAAGGTTAAGGAAACGGTGGCTTCACCTGTTACAGGGCTTGTTTCCCACTGCCATGCCCTGCAAATCGCAGAGGCTGCCAAGGTGCTGGGCGCTGGCCGGTTAAGGAAAGATGCGTCCATTGATCTCTCTGTTGGCGTGGTTTTAAGGAAGAAAGTCGGCGACCTGGTCCAGCAGGGTGAGCCGCTGGTAGAACTATGGGCCAATGAACGCGGCTTGGATGAAGCCCGTCATCTGGTGTCACAGGCTTTCCAGTTTTCCAAAAAGCCAGTTGCAGCCAGTCCATTGATTGTAGAGATCCACCAGGCTTCCGCACAAGCGGATGCCGTGGCTAACTAACCATGGCGTGCTGGGCGGTTTCGGACTCCAGCAAGTAAAGCGGCGCCACGCGAACCCGCAGTAAATAATCCGGGCCGTAGGCATTATGGATTTCGGGCCGGGTGCCGGTTGTAACCGGAAGCAAAATCAACTCAATCCCAAAATTGGAAGGGAAACCGTCCACGCCGAAAAGATACACATCCACCCCTGGAATGGCCTCTCCCATATGCCGGGTTCGAAGGGCTTCCACAATATCGTGCTCCACAAAGCGGGCAACAAGGGTATCGGTTTTGGCATCCGGCGTAATAATGATGACCATTGACGCGGGTAAAGCAGACTGAACAATCGATTTTACGGCTTCCTGAGAAAGCCTGGACAAGTAGACTTGTGTCATTGCAAAAAGTCCTCTGGAATTACGTCAAGCTACGCAATCAATTAAAACTCTAACTTTCCGAACAGAAATAAACTACTCTCCACCTGGTTAGACAGCAAGAAGAACCGCTGGCTGCCATTGTTGTGTGTGATTCATTCATTGTATATTTCTTTACAAAGACAGCATTACCCTGCTGGGGAATTGTCCGGCAAGATCGACCAATGGATCAATAATTTAATTTATAAAGCTGTTTTATATATTGAGGTCACTTTCCGACTGGACAAGTTTTTAAACGGCTTCTTCGTAAAGAACAGGGCGCTGACGGGCTTCCAGAGGTTCAACAAATACACGGAATAAAAACTGATCGGGATGGTGGGTAAACTTGCCATTGGCCAGAGAAGGCGCATTCATCGGGATCAGGCTCAGCTCAATCGTTACATCCTGCAAGGGCTCCATGCCAAAGGTGTAAACGGGAATGCCAGGATAAATATCGCCAATAAAATGGGTTTTAAGAATGCCGGTTAAATGCTTGGGAACAAACCGGGCAAGTAGCGTATCCGTCCTGGGTTCAGGAGAAATTACAATTGCACTGGAGCGATCCAGCCCATTATCCAGGAGGTGGGCCAGCGCAATGCGAGCAGGCTCTGACATAAAGATTTTAGGCACACTCGGGCTCCTAATTAATATCGCTCTTGTTCTCTCGCTTCCGAAACAAACTTGAAAGGTTGTTTTTACTGAAATAAAAACTTCCATTCCCTAGTATAACTATATTACGGCACAACTCATTTTTTCCTCATCGCCCGACTGGGTAATTGCTACGCACCTCGTGGGTTTAGAGGATACTGGAGAGACGCTATGGTTTTAAGGTTGTTCCGCCACAGGTGGAGCTGTCTTATTTGCCTCTTGCATAGGAGGAGGGTTGGGATTGGATAATAACCCCTTGAGAAAAGCGGAGATGACTTCCCATGTGACCCCCACAGCAAAATGAACCGGAATCAGCAGCAGGTTAAACAACCCTGTAAACGAGGTTATAACCGTTCCGGTAAAAGCCAAGGCCAGGATGCGCATAATTGTATCGCTAAGATTATGGGGCTTAAAGGGTTCAATAATGTTTTTAAACCCGTTAGCCAAACGCTTGAATGGGGCAAAACTTGAGAAAAAACTTGTCTTAGGCTGCTCTGTCTTGGCTTGGGGTTCAAAGTAATCGATAACATTAGGGTTTTTATTGAAGGTATTGCCAAAACGAGCAAAATTTGCGACAGAAGGGCGGGTAGAGATTACTTTTTGAGGGTGAGAGGGAAGGCTCGTCAATCGCAAAGGAGTTCTCCTTGGTTGGTGACGTTTTTACTGCTAACCATAAACGGGATCTGAAAACGAGGTTATTGAATATATTACATGGAATATATCAAAACAGATCAAATTAAGTGAAGAATGATAATTAAACCATGAATTCTTCTTTACATAAAAGCCTGCTCCCTGTACCATCCAACACATGCGCTAAAACATCATACGGGGCTTCCGGGTATGGCAACCATCAAGGGCAACAATTCCAACAACACATTAAAGGGCACGGACAGCCACGACACCCTGTTGGGTTATGGTGGAAACGACAAAATTTACGGCAGAGACGGCGACGATAAGTCCTACGGATACGATGGCAACGATACCTTGTATGGCGGCAGCGGCAACGATACACTAATTGGTGGCGCCGGACATGATATTTTATACGGCGAGGCCCATGCCGACGCATTACGCGGTGAAGCCGGGCATGATCTGCTGCTGGGTGGCGAGGGTAATGACACCCTATTAGGCGGCGCGGGGGATGATACCCTTCGTGGGGAAGCCGGCAACGATAGAATTTATGGCGGAGCAGGCAATGACAATATTCGCGCCTGGGCCGGCAACGACATAATATTCGCCGGGGACGGCTATGACATCATCAATCCGGAATCCGGGAACGACACAGTGTACGGCGGCTATGGCGGCGAGTATATTTTTGATACCGGCGGGAACGATTGCTATATCATCGACGCCGGAAACCTTTGGAGCGAGATTATTATGGATAACCGGGGGAATGACCGGCTCATTCTCAGGGATTATAGCAGCGCAGAGATTTTCTCATTAACTTCGGAGGATTATGTCAATCATCGCGGGCAGCTATACCTCGCGGGCGACCCAAGGGATGGGCGTCAGGACACGCTGAGCATTAACTTTACAGACGGCACCAACCTCCGAATCATCAACTATTTTGACAATACCAGCGGCAATGTGAACAATACCGGCCCTGGAATCGGACTTATCGAGCGGATTATCCTGCAGGACGACACATTGTATTTTGCCGAAGTGCAGGCGGCAGTTATTTAATCTTTTGTGCAATCTGCATCAGGCATTCCAGCGTTTCCTGTAGGGGCTTCAACAGCTCGGAAGGCTCTGAGACGACCTGCTGGCTGGCAACGTGGGCTCATCCGAGGGAATCTTCCGCTCAACGTCAGAGCTAGTTACCGCGATGGCCGACCCACGCTATAAATCCGACCCGAATTACCGGGCGGATGTGGAGAAAAAACTGGCGAGGTCAAGTATTTTCTAACTTGTTGGAGTCGTTAGATAAATTTCCCCCAAGCTTTAGCTTACTAAAATATCTTTAAGCAACTTCAAAACCCTAGATTTCAGGGATGACTCTTGAGGTGTTGCAAGAGGCGATGGCTGTTGGGTACGAGCTTGTGATCTCATCATAGAGCGCTTTACTGAAGGAGGTAAATCTGGCCAGTAAATACCAATACAGTCTGCTTGGAGATCAGCGGCGTCAACCAGAGTTTGAGAATCAACAGATTGTGCGGCTCTCAGCATTCCCCATTGCTCATCCATCGAACCTTCTGCAAACCAACGAACATTTGCAGCGTCTTTTGTACGACCGTCTCCAGTACCGATAATCCAAGAATCTTCATCTAACCCAACTAAATAACGCTGAGGACCGCTTGAAGCAATACCTTCGCTTTGGGCTCTATCATGAATACGTTGGATTAGAGCTTGATTATTAGAACTCATCCGGTAATTCTCTTCAGAATCAGAACGGCAGAAGCGAGTTGCCAAAAGGCTTCATAGAACTTGGCATATCGTTCATAGCGGATTTCCAATTTTCTAAATTTTCCCATCCAGGCAAACGTCCGTTCG
>CALAJO010000051.1 GCA_937922745.1 uncultured cyanobacterium | reverse complement strand
TCCTCGCTTTTGTTTGGGAAGATGAGGCTCGATTAACGCCCACTCTGTGTCTGATAAATTCTTCCAACCCATCCCTATTCGCCTCCAACTCTCAATCACAACCACAGCATCTTATCAGAAAATTACCGGATGAGTTCTAATTTGTGGCAAGCACGTGGTTTAACGTCTTCGGCCAGCCCGGCACACCGGGAAATGAATCGCAATTTGGCTGAGGATACTTTTATTCGCACAACGAAAGTTAAATTTGGAAATCATATTCTTCATGCCCAAACTCGCAAGAATCAGGAGCTGTTACGCCAGGGGCTGGCAGAGTTAACGCAAAGATTTTCGCCGCAACGATTAGATGCCGCAGAAGTCAGTCAAGACCCTAACCACCATTATTACATTATCAAGTTTTCTCCTGAGGAACAATATTGGTTACTGAGAAATACTGTTTCGCCAGGCAGTTTTGAACTCATGGATTGTAAGGATGGGAAAGCGGTGCTATCGTCTCATGTGCTTGAACAGGATGACGCCGGTAACAGTATCGCAGAAATTGAAAGTGCCAAAAGAACAAGCAGGGCAGCAGGCTTCCACAACGAACAGTATTTTCACGTTGAAGTAACAGAGCCGACAGATGACGATTCAGATGAAGGCGCGCAAGTTAACCAGGATTCGGATGAATTACTGGATCAAACACATGGCTTCTTTAAACTGTTACATCAGCGATTAAACACGATTATGGATCAAACACCGGACACAACAACGGATGTGCCAGATATTTTCAATAAGATAAAGTTTTAACCAATTAAGAAATATTACAGATGTGATATCTGTATTCAATAATCTGGAGCAACTGACGAAAGCATGGGTAGTTTAGGCCCTTTTCTGCATCCAAGGAGGTGCGAGCGTTGCGTAACCGTTGGTATGATTCCCTGCCCACTGTCTCCATGGCCGTCAGCCTGCTCCAGAATACCGAGCCCGAATATCGGGAGATGACGACCCGCTACTTCACCAACAAGGTGAATCAGTTGGATCCTTCCCTCCCGGCACGCTTACAGAAAGAGCCCACCGGAATCTGGGGCTTTATCCAGAAGCGGAAATCGATGGATGAGGCGTCCTGGGTGCTAGTCGAATCCTTGCGCTACCTGCCGGAAGAAAAAATGACGGCCCTGGCCGGGGAAATGATCCATTATATTTATCAGTTGGAGCACGCCGATTCCGTGAGCCTCGGTTTCGACTCCACGCGGATGCTGCAAGCCGCCCTGTAAACGTTTGTCATCAATTGCAGGCCAGCCTCGCTGCCAATGGATTCCGGATGGAACTGGACACCCCACACCATCGGGTGTTGGGTCGAAGCCAACGCCATCATGGTTCCGTCCTGGGTTTGGGCCAGCGCTACCGCATCTGCGCCGTTAAGGGTCGCATTATCTACCTTTAGCGAGTGATAACGCACCACCTTAAACGGCGAAGGAATCTGGTTAAACAGAGGATGCCGACCGGTGTGATACACCTGGTCTGTTTTGCCATGGAGCGGCGTGCCGCGGATCACTTCGGCGCCCAGGCATTCGGCCATTACCTGCATGCCCAGGCACACTCCAAAGATAGGAAATTGCTCGCCCAGGCCTAACACCACCTGCTGGGACAAGGTGGCTTCCGCCGGGCTGCCAGGGCCCGGGGAAATAAGGATAAGCTGCGGCTGCCGGGCTTGAATACCCTCTACCGTTATCTCATCCGGCCGGTAGACTTCGATATGCCCGGTTGCGCCGGTTTCCGCCATCAGCATGTGGTGGCACAGGTGGACGAGGTTATACGTGAAGGAATCGGTATTATCAATCAGCAGGATATGGGGCATGGCAAGCGGCAAGGGTTTCTCACAATGTAAATGTTTTTAGAAATGTACGCAATTTTGCCTTCCGGCATGTTTTTTCATGAGTATAGCATTTGGATAGACGCAATGCTATTCCCCGAGAGCGAGAAGAGATAGTGAGAGAGAAGGCTTTAAGTTGTATGAACGAAGTTGAGATGAGCAGGACATTAGGAATTTTAGTGGATCCCGATAAAAACCGCGTCAAGGCCTCCCGCCGGTGCAGCGCGGATATAATCCAGGTTTGCAGGGCGTTAAGAGAGATTAATCATCAGAAGGAACGGTTTGGCACCCTCAACCAGGATCTCTGGTTGGAGTTTGTTCCATGGCACAGTTTAAACTAAAAAGGCGCACCAAAAACAAAGTATCTGGTAAGTGCAGCGTATGAGGAAGCGGCAAACCCCAAATCGGTGTTTGCCTCTTTTTATGGCTAAACGGTAAACGCCTCCCGAACGGCATCCGTTACTTTAGGCAATGCAGCCAGAGCAAAGAAATCTTCAGCCGGGCCGCCAAAGGTTTGGTAGGCCAACTGGTCGAAAAACGGCCTGAAAAAGTCCTGGAAACCTTCTAACTGCTGCGGAATAATCCCATTTTTAGCAGCAGAAGTTCCACAGATGATGACGGCCATCAAGGCGCGCTTATATTCCGAGGCAGTCATTTTCCCGCCATAGGGCAGTTTAGGCGGATTCCGCTGTAATTCGACAGCAATTTCCGCCGCGGGTTTGAAGATTTTTTCATCCTTTGCAACAAGCCTAAAATGGCCAATAACGTCGGTAAACTCTCTTGATGCGCCGTGTTGGACTTGCTTCCCGGATTGGGGCGCTGCGGATCCTGGAGGATCTGATCCATTTGCTGCTTAAAGGTGGCAAACTTGCCCTGGTTCGTTAACTTCTTCAATGTCATTGCCGAAAAGCGAGTGTGCGCAGCATCGTTCATCCTAGCCGCGTTGAAAGCCTGTTGCTTATATTGAATATTATGGCCATTGAACCCAATCGCGTTAACGTGCATTTTAATCTCACTCCTTTGTTTGTCTTTTCCATCAAGATATCCAAAGGCAGGGAAGGAGACAAGCAATGTAACAGTGCTATGGTTGTCTATTTAAAGAGAAGGGTGTTGCTGCAAGATGCCGAAGTGTTCGGCAACCGAATAGACCTGGGCAATTTTTTCATCGGTAAACGTGTAGCAGCCAACAAGGTGCTTGGATCCGGGAATCTCCAGATGCTCCGGAAATTCCAGGCCAAAGCGCTTGTAAATGGGCCCAAGCCGATGATCGGACATAAAGAAGAAGATCGTACTCACATTACCCTGCAATGCCTTTAACGCAATCAGGGCAAAGGCATACTTCATTAAAAACCGGCTGCGATAACCGTTTAGGGCGCTGAAACTATGCGCAATCGCCAGGCTCCCCGGGTAAAAATGCATCAGGTTTTTCTCTTCCAGGTTTTGAATTAGCTTTTTCCCGGTTGGATGTTCCTGTAACGGGCGAAATGCGTACAAGCCTACCGGCACATACTGTCCCTGCTGGTTAAACCCAATTGTTTCCACTTTCGGATCGTGCAAATTCTCCGTCAGGCGCTGGATATTTTTCTCCAGCTCATCCAACGTCTCTTGCCAGGCCTGGGCCTCGGGCATATGCAGCGTATCCAGCCGGTAGCGGTAAAACCCTTGGGCAAAGCGTTCGTTAGGGCTGTAAAGCTTTCGGCACAAGGCCAGCGCTTCATCCTGCGGCAGCTCGCAAAGAGGAACGGTTTTATAAATCAGGCTTTGCAATTCACCTTTTTCCCGACTCAAAACGGTATCCGCAGTCTCCAAAACAGAATTTGCAGGTACGGCGGCGGGAATGCTGGATTGGTCCACGGTCTGGATTCCTTATTGCTCACTGCATCCGGTGAGTGCTTGCGTTAAAATAGGCCATGATTCACTCAAAAAATCATATTACCATGGAGTGCTTAAAATCAAATGTCTCTCCGCCATAAACCGTACCGGCCTGATCCGTTTCGTTTTCGCCCACCCAAAATAAAACCGTGGCTCTATCCCTGGTATCTCTGGCAAAACCGATTCCATTTGCGCTTTCAATTCGGCATTCACAAAATTTACATTTCCCCGCAGGGTTTGGCCCGGCTCAAGCGGATTCGCCCCGGCAACAGCCACCTGCTATTGCTCAACCACGTCAACTATTGCGATCCGCATATTCTGTTCGCCTTGTCTTACGAAGTGCCGTTTAAATGCAAATGGCTGGCGGGGATTGAGCCGTTCGACACGGCCAACGGGATCTTCGGCTGGTTTATACAAAGCGTGGGGGCCTTCTCGATTGATCGGGGCGTATTCGACCGCCGGGCACTGGAAACGGCACAGCAAGTGCTGGACGAAGGGCAATACCCGCTTGTCATTTACCCGGAGGGCGAAGCCTCTTACAGCAATAAAATCCTACAGCCGTTTTACGGTGGTGCGGCGCAATTTGCCGTCAGCACGGCGGAGAAACATGCCGCCTCCCCTCAAGAGGTGTTGATCTTGCCCATCGGCGTGCAATATCGTTTTCAACAAAATCCTGAAACCGTCTTGAACCGGGCGCTTCAAAAGTGGGTGACGGATCTGGCCACCACCGCTCCTGGAGCTGATACTGAAATAATACAAATCACTCTGGACGAAGCCCAACCCTGGCCGAATCGTTTACACGCGGCGCTGGCATTGGCAGTAACCGTTTTGGCAAACCGCCACCGGGTTGAGATTGATCCAGCCGTGCCGCATATGGAGCAACTAAACCACCTGCGGGATGCCATGCTCGCCGAACTGCTGCGGGAGCATCTGTCTGATGATGAGGATATCGCGGGCTTAACCACCGAGAAGTTGATGCAACTGAAGAACAAGTTACGCAGCCTGATTGCCCGCAAGCGCCATGCCCCCCCTCTGGCAGAATGGCAACCGGCAATTACTGCAGCCGAAAGCCTCCTGCACAGCCTGCAAAACCGCAACTTAAACCGAAAGGAACTGACACGCCTGGCCCGACTGGAAACCCAATGGATTGGCCTGGCCTGCCCGGACCTAGAAGTGAAAAAACGGCTGCAAGCCCTGGTGAAACATTTGCGTCAGCAGGAGCCGTTTGCCCGGATCCGCGCCCAAGCTTCCGATGCGGATCTGGGGCGCTGGTCGAGGCAACTCAACCAATGCCGCCAGGTTAAAATGCTGACGCTATTGATGGCCGACCTGGAGCGCAACGACCTTTCGTGGGAAGGGATTGACGAGTTCCTGGTCAAGCTGGAAATCCTGATGTTCAGCCGGTTTACTTATCGCGGCCCCAAGGTTGTCTCCGTCCACATCGGGGAGTGGGTGGACGTCAAACAGGCGCTTTCCCAAAAGGAGGGCCTGCCTAAAAAACAGGTCATCGAAAACCTGAACGCTTCGCTGTTCACAACCATGGCCTCGCTCATCACAGCCCCCGCTGTCGATTCGGCTGAAATGGCGTCCCAATCGCCGGTTTAGCCCATGCCTTGTTTCAGGGGCGTCTTTTATTTACTGTAAGCAAAGCACCGCGACCGTACTGATCAAATGGCTTCGTTCGTTCAATTTTGTAAAATCAGCTTGCTGTCCCTCGCCATATTGAGTTTCATCGCTTCTCCCACCTCAGCGGAAGAAGTTGAGATTCCAGCGCCGCTCACGGTTAATACACAGGTACTCAAGGCCAGCCTTTCCAAAACGGATTCCGTTTCGCTGAACCTGGAAGAAGCCCTGAAAATTGCCGAAGAAAAGAATCCTGCACTTCAAGCCGCCTCCGAGGACGTTAACCTGGCGCGGGCCCAGTACCAAACACGCCTGGCGCAGTTTCTACCCGACGTAGAGCTGTCTTTTTCCCGAATGCATTACGATGGCGCCTTTCAAATCTTTGGGGACGAGCCCATCTTCATCGATCGGCTAACCCTACAGCCCCAGTTCCTCTTTCGGTTTAACGTGTTTGATGGCGGGGAAAAGTTTTTCCGCGCCCGCGCCGCCAAACGAACCATCGAAGCGCAACAGGCAGGAGAGGAAACCACGCACCAGCAGGTGCTTCGCGATACGGCCCGCTTATATTACGAGCTGAAGCGCCAGATGGACTTGATCGGCATCTCCCGGCAACAGCTGGAAGAAACCCAGACCCAGCTCAAGCTAAACCAAGACAGGATGGAAGTGGGCGTGGGAACCCGCCTGGAAGTGATGCAATCGGAAGCGCAGGTTGCCCGCTCCAGGCAGCAGTTGCTGGAGGCGGTAAAGAATGCCGAGGTTGCCGCCGTCAGGCTCAACGAAATCCTGGACTTGCCGGCCTTCGTGGATGCCGTGCCGCAGGAGCAAGGTCAGCAGATGCAAACCCTCGTGCCAGCTAACGCCACCCTCGGCGATCTGCTGAAGCAGGCGTACCAGCACCGCCCGGAGCTACAGGCGTTTTCAAAGCAGATCGCGGCCTTGCAGGAGTTGCGCAAGGTGGCTGTTTCCGCCCTGCTGCCCAAGGTGGATGTGCAGTACCGAATGGGGGCCGTCGGCGCGGCCTTAAGCGATCTGGAAGGCTATGACGAGAATGCTTTGGCGCTTGGGTTTCGGTTTAACAACCTGGCTGTACCCGTAAAAACCCTGTACCGGGAAAACACGGTGCAACAAGCCCAACTGAAAACCCAGCTACGTGCTATTGAAAACCGGATTGAACGGGAGCTGTCGGAAGCGTTCCTGCAATCCATCACCAAGAAAGCCCAGGTGGTCGTTGCCAAGGCAGAAATCGCCGCTTCGGAACAGGCCCTGGCGGATGCGTTGGAGCGCCTACAAGTGGGCGTCGGGCGAAATATTGACGTATTGGAAGCGGAAACAAGCCTGACCCGGGCGCGTACCAATCTCAGCTCCACCATCCTGGAGTATAACCAGGCCCAGGTGGATATGGTGTACACCATGGGCATGGCCTCCGTTCAAACATTAACACAGGGAATCCAGTTGCCATGAAGAAAAAACTCATCCCCGTCGTGGTTTTAATCCTTGCCGTGGTTGGCTACCTTATCTGGATGCGGATGGACGCGGCCCAGCACGAACGCATGATTACCGGCTCCGGGACGATAGAGACTACGGAAATCCCGGTTGGATCCCGTGTGGGCGGACGCATCACAATGGTTCAGGCGGATGAAGGGCAAGCCGTCAAGTCCGGCCAAGCCCTCGTTGTGCTGGATCCGTATCAGCTCCCGGCCCAGCGACAACAGTTGGAAGCGCAACTAGCCCAGGCACAAGCGCGCCTCAACCTGCTGATTAACGGCCCGCGCCCGCAGGAAGTGCAGGCGGCAAGGGCGCAATACGAAGCGGCTCAAGCCCAGGCCAACCTGGCTCAAGCCGGGGCACGGCAGGAGGATATTGCCCAAGCCCAAGCCAATGTGCGCCAGGCGGAAGCGGACTTGCAGAATACGACACGCAACTTCGAGCGATTTGAGGCGCTCTACAACCGCAAGGTGGTTTCCCAGCAGGAGCTGGATAACGCGCGCACCGCCGACCAGGTAGCGCAAGAGCGAGTAAATGTGGCGCGTCAGCAACTGCGGGAGTTACAAGCCGGAAACCGCCCGCAGGAAGTGGCGGCGGCCCAGGAGCAGGCACGGGCGCAGTTGGCGCAATATCGCCTGATTCAATCCGGCACCCGCCAAGAGGAGATTGCCGCGCAACAAGCCGTGGTTTCCTCGATACAGGCACAATTGGCCCAGTTGGGTGAATCCATCACCGAACTGAAAGTCTATTCTCCTTGCGATTGCCAGGTGAGCAGCCTGGATCTGAAGCCTGGGCAACTGATTGCCCCAAACCAGACACTGGCAACCTTAACCGACCTGGATGCATTATGGGTGCGCGTTTATATCCCGGAGGAGCGTTTTGGACAGGTGCAAACCGGCGATGTGGCCGAAGTCCGTGTGGATGCGTTTCCCCGGCGTGTGTTCAAGGGCAAAGTGGTTCAACTGGCCACCCGCGCAGAGTTTACCCCGCGTAACGTGCAAACCCAGGAAACCCGCCGGATGCAGGTGTTTGGTGTCAAAGTGGCGCTGGACAACAAGAGCCGCTTGCTCCGGCCGGGCATGCCGGCGGATATTACCTTCCCGCATCCCAAACAAGCCCATTAGCGGAACCAGCCAGATGCCGAGCGGAAGCGCAATCGAAATCGACCATATCAACAAGGTTTACGGCAAAAACCAGGTACTTTACGACCTGGCGCTTGAAGTGGAAAAAGGTGCCATATTTGGTTTCCTGGGACCGAATGGCTCGGGGAAGTCCACTACCATAAAAATCTTGTGTGGCCTGGTACAGCCCACTTCCGGCGGCGCACGCATCCTGGGGCTGGATATCCACAAGGACATGGATGAAATCCGCAAGAAAATCGGCTACATGTCCCAGCAATTTGCGCTATACGATGATTTAACCGTGATGCAGAACCTGCGATTCTACAGCGGCCTGTACGGTGTAAGCGGAGAGTACTTCCGGCAGCGCGTGGAAGAGGTTATTGCGCTGACCAAGATCGAGCCCTATCTGGAGAGAAAGGCAGGCCACCTTTCCGGAGGATGGAAGCAGCGCCTGGCCCTGGGGTGCGCGATCATTCACGAGCCTCCGGTCATCTTTCTCGATGAGCCCACGGCCGGGATTGACCCGGTTGCCCGCCGGGACTTGTGGGACTTGCTGTTTGATTTATCCAGCCGGGGGTTTACGCTGTTTGTGACCACGCACTATATGGACGAGGCGGAGCGTTGCCACAAGGTGGCTTATATTTACGAAGGACGGTTGATTGCCTACGGCTCCAGTATCGACCTACGCTCGCTGGAAGTGGTTACCCCGGCCGGAACCCGGCGACTGGAACTGATGTGTGAGCCGCTAATGCCCGCCTACCGGATGCTTAACCATGTGCCGCCGGTGTTGGATGTCACCATCTTCGGCTCCAAGCTGCATTTGCTGGTCAGCAACCAGCTCTCGGATCTGGCGCTGCGCAACGAGCTACAAAGCCAGGGCATTGCAACGCTGCATCTTCAGCAAATTGAACCCTCCCTGGAAGATGTGTTCGTGACGCTAACCCAAAAAGCCATCGAGGCAAAGGCGGCCCAACGATGATTCAGGCATTTTGGCAGTGGGTTTGGCACCAGGTACGGCCCGTGGCTTACAAGGAAGTCATCCATATGTTCAACGACTCTTCCACGCTGCGGATTGCCATCATCCTGCCATTGATGCAGATTACGATTTTCGGCTTCGGCATTAACATGGATGTGGAAGACATCCCGACGGCGGTTTATAACGAAGATCGCCGCCCCGCCGCAACCCGCTTGATTGACGGCCTGGAAAACACGACTTATTTCAAGGTCGTGGGGGATGTGTACTCCAAGGACGCCGTGCTGGGTATGATCCGCAAAGGGCAAGCGCGGGCCGGGCTGATTATTCCGCCGGATTATTCCGATAAGATTGCCCAGGGCCAAAAAGCGACGTTTCAGGTGCTAATTGACGGCTCGGAATCCAATACGGCGACACAGGCCCTTGCCGTGGTAAACCAGTTTGGCGGTGTCATCACGCAGGAGCAGTTGAGCCAGACCGAGATCCCGGCTTCCGTTTCGCGCGCGCAAGTGGAATCCGTTCCGTATGTGCTGTACAACCCGGACTTGAAGACCACGTTTATGACGATTCCAGGCTTGCTGGGGATTGTGTTGTTGAATACGACGCTGTTCCTCACCATTTTTTCCCTGGCGCGGGAGCGGGAGCAGGGCACGATGGCCCAGTTGCTGGTAACCCCGCTCAGGGCGTCCGGCTTGATTGTGGGGAAGATGCTGCCCTATGTCGTGCTGGGCTGGCTGGATTTTAACCTGGTTCTGCTGGCCATGGTCCTGTTCTTTAAAGTCCCTATCCAAGGGAGTGTGCTGTTGCTGGAGTTTTCGGCCTTCCTGTTCCTGTCGTCGGTTTTAGGGCTGGGCTTGCTCATTTCCGCGCGCTCCACCAACCAGATGCAAGCAGCGCAGACATCTCAACTGGTAGTGTTGCCCTCCATCCTGCTGTCGGGCTTTGTGTTCTCCATTGAATCCATGCCCAAGGTGATGCAGGCCATCAGTTATTGCCTACCTATGACGTACTTCATCAAGATCCTGCGCGCCATTATCCTTAAAGGGGCAACGTTCTCGGATTTGCTTTTTCCTATTGGGATGCTCGCCTTGCTCGGAACGATTATCCTCTCAGCCAGCATCCTCTCCTTCCGCCGGCAAATGAGCTAGGTTAGCCGGCACTGCCTTTGGGTGTCCGATCCCAGAAGCGGCGCTCGCAGGAGAGGGTATAGCCCTGCCGGGTCAGCTCCAACACATTGTGGAAAAGATTAATCGCTTCTATTACCGCTCTCTGCTGCTTTTCAGGCTCCTCCCCTATCACCTCGCGAAGCATTGCCTCAAGCTCGGGAGCCGGCGCATAGGGAAATGTCTCAACCACCCCATCCGTTTTCGCGCCGGGCCTTTTCGCCCATAGCGCTTTCAATGCCTCCTTTCCCCGAGAGATGAGAGGCGCGTCTTTCGGCAGGAAAATCTGCCTGGTATCAACCAACCCTTTCTTGAATAAAAGGGCAACCCCAAGGCTATCGTTTGTATCTGGATATTGAGGGTGTTTGCCCTCCGTTTGGTGGGCTTTTTGATACGTCAGATAAAATTTCAATGCTCCGGTTAATGCTTGTGCCCGACAGTTCGTATATTTTCGACTAATGCCGTCCAATTTGTCTTTAAGCGTTTGCGTTAAAGGAAGGTTCAAGGTTGTTTGCCCCTCTGCCGGAACATCGTTCGTCATCAGGTTATTCCGGTTAAAAAGTCGGATTATCGTTTGAAGATCTTCTAATGTCTCATCTTGAACAGGCGCACGGCCAAACCGGGCAGCCGTTATCGCGGAACCAGGTTGATTGGGTTGGATTCGTGCTGGCAGTGATGAATAAATTACTGGTTTTTGAGTGATGTGATACATTGGCTCCGGTTCCGGATTACTATTGCTTTTGTATAAATGCCAGGCAAAAAGAAAAATTGCCCTCCAAATCATGCTTTCAATTCCGGCAGAAAGGGTTGGCAAGAATTTTTTCCTGAAGCAGCGTTGCATTTTTGAAAAAATGATTACAATAGTAGTAAATAGTCATATGGATGGGTGATCTGGAAAGGATCAACCGTGTATATACTGATATTACGTGAGTCCTAAGAGAAGAAGCCATCGATTCTGAGTGAGGAAGTCTTGCCATGGGCAGGTTTTTGAAGCATACCAGCGATTTGGTTTTATCCGCGCCGTTTTTGGTTCCGTTTTTGATGACGATATTGATTCTATATGGCGTGCAGTCCGGCAATTGGTTGTCCCAAGCCAAGCCCGTTTCATCTTTCGCGCAATTGGAAATGGACGCAAGCATTCCTCACAAGCCCGGCTCTACCGAGGCGTTACTCCAGGAAATCCAGACGCTGAAAACAGAGACTGCAGCCCTCTTACCGGCACCCAGGCAATCCAAAGTGCAGGAAGCCTCGCTGATGATGCAGTATTTCTCGCCTTCGGAAAAGCCGCGCCGCGATCCGTTTGCTCCGCTGGAAGTACCGGTGGATATTATGGAAATGGCCAAGCAACTGGATGACATGAAACCGGCCCAGGTTCACGTCCCAGGCGATAGCTCCCGCGCCATCTGATTGCATTAAGCATTGTCACGCAGAGGCGTCTCCCGATGGACGTTCGCGCCTGATTCAGTCATAATCAGGGGTCATGATCAATGCCCCTGAAATCACTTACAAATACGCCCAAATCCTGGTCGATCTGGACGCCAAAGCGCTGGATCGACGCACGTTTTCCTACGGCATCCCGGAAGGCATGGACGGGGTACTGGAGATTGGGACACCCGTAACGGTGCCATTCGGCCGCATGCGGCAGATTACCGGCTACGTGGTGGGCTTTACCAACTATGTCGATCCCGGCATCCGCGTTAAGGAGATTACGGACATCCTGGACGAGGAACCGTTGTTCGACCTGGATTACCTGCAATTTTTGGACTGGATCGCGCAATACTACGGCACCTCGCTAATGACGGTTCTGACAGCCGCATTGCCGTCGAGCATGATCCAGAAAACCCGGCGAGAAGTGTTCCTGGAAGCGCCGCAGTTTGCACCTGATTACGCATACCAGTTGCCCCGTGCCGCGCAGATGATCTTGTCCTATCTTAAAGAGCGCCCCTCCGGGAAAGGGGTTCGCGTGCGCTACCTGGCCAGCCAGACGGGGCTGCCACTGAAGCTGGTGAACCAGATGCTTTATCGCCTGCGTCAGGATGGCATTGTTCGGCTGGCCAGTAGAAGCGATGATGCCATGAACCGTAAAATGCTGAAATGGATTAAGCTGAACCCGAATAACGAAGGCGTTGAGCTGACCAAGCGCCAGAGCGAAGTGCTGCTGCAACTCAAAGAGAAGCTAACCGAGGAAACCACCCTGTCTCAGGCTTCCGCGCTGGTAAAAACCACCACGGCCACACTGCAAAAGCTGGCCGAAACCGGCGCGGTGGAAATTTACGAAGCTCCCCAGCATCGCGATCGCGACCCGCTGACGTACTATGCCAAGTATAAAAAGCCGGGCGAGCTTCAACTTAACGATGAACAAAAGACCGCGGTGAGTGCGGTGCTGGCGGCAGACCCCGGAAGCCGGTATTTGCTGTATGGCGTCACGGGTTCCGGTAAAACCGAAGTCTACCTGTCCCTGACGGAAACCATGTTGGCAGAAGGGAAGTCCGTTCTGATCCTGGTGCCGGAAATCTCGCTAACCTCCCATATTGCCAAGCGGTTTATCGAGCGGTTTGGGCTGGATCAGATCGCCTTGTGGCACAGCCATCTCTCCGCTGGAGAAAAAGTGGATGCCTGGCGACGGATCAACCAGGGAGAGCTTCGCATTGTGATTGGCGCGCGTTCCGCCATCTTTACCCCGGTGGAAAACCTGGGCCTGATCGTGATGGACGAGGAGCATGACAATAGCTTCAAACAGGAAAGTCCGGCACCACGCTATCATGCCCGCACGCTGGCCACGGAGCTGGCCAAGCGTTCCGGCGCAAAGCTTTTACTGGGCAGCGCTACACCGGATGTTGAAACCTACCGGCAAGCCCGGGAGACGGATACGGTGCTTCCTCTGCGGCGTCGTTACGGGGGGCGCTCCCTTGCAGAAGTGAAAATTGTGGATATGCATAAAAGTCGCGAGCAGGGACATGCGGGCTCCATCTCGCAGGAATTGTTGATGGCATTGGGAGACACGATTGCCGCCGGGCAACAAGCCATTATTCTGCTGAACCGGCGGGGCTTTTTTACGCTGATTTTGTGCAACGCCTGTGATGAAGTGCTTCAATGCCCACATTGCGATGTTGCGCTGACTTACCACCGCTTTCGGGAAAAGGTGCGCTGCCACTATTGCGGATATGAAAGCCATAAGCCGCAATTCTGTCCACATTGCGCCAGCTACGACCTGACATTTACCGGACTCGGAACCCAGCGCCTGGAAGAGGAAGTGGGCGAGCTTTTGCCCGATGCGCGGATTTTGCGACTGGACAGCGATATGATGCAAAAAAAGTTCGCCCACCGAGATGTATTTGAGGCCTTTCACGCGCATGAGGCGGATATTTTGATCGGCACGCAGATGGTGGCCAAGGGCCTGGATATCCCAAACGTAACGCTAGTCGGCGTAGTAGGCGCGGATACAGCTTTTTCGCTCCCGGATTACAAATCCGCCGAACGGGGATTCCAACTGTTGACGCAGGTTGCAGGTCGTTCCGGGCGAGGGGATAAGCCCGGAAAAGTGATTATCCAAAGCCTTCAGCCGTACCATCCTGTAACTCAGCGGGCAAAGGATCAGGATTACGAGGGTTTCTACGAGGATGAACTGGTTCGCCGCCAGGAGTTTGATTTCCCGCCTTACAGCCAGCTGTTCCGGATGATTGCCAGCTCAACCGATGAATTTCGGGCGCGGCATTTCATGAAGGCCATTGCCATCAACCTCAAGCAGGTGCTGGAAGAAGCCACGCTGGACGAGGTCGTCACGATTATGGGCCCCGCCCCGTGCGTCATCCCACGCATACAAGGCCGATACCGCTATCACCTGATGATTAAAAACCGCTATGGTGAGGTTGCTCACCAGATCGTGACCCGGTTTTTCCAGCAAATCCAGGCGCCGGATGAAATTAACTTCCTGCTGGACGTGGATGCGCAGAGCTTCCTGTAACGGTTGATTGCAGCGGGTGGATGGCGTACAGTTCTGTTACTGGAATCGCAAATTAGGGTTGCTGATGGCTGATCATCCCGTCCAGGCTCAATCCGCAGAAGCTGTTTCCCGGCAGGAATTCCTTCGCCAGGGTTGGCAATCGCTGTTGTCTTTTGTCGCGGAAACCTTGCCGGACCTCCCAGAGACTGATGAGCAACCGTCATTACCACAGGTGCTTCGGCCACCGGGCGCGCTGGCCGAAGCTGACTTTCTGAAGGCTTGTGAACCCTTTTGTAATGCCTGCCGGGATGTTTGCCCTCGGAATGCGATCTTTCAGGATGCGTTCGGCTTTCCGGTCATTCAACCGGAAGCTTCGCCGTGTGTAATGTGTTTTGATGTGCCATGCACTCAAGTCTGCCCGACGGATGCCCTGACGCCCCTGCATTCGCCGCACGCCATCCGCTTGGGAACTGCGGTGATTGAACTGACCGTTTGCACGGCATTTCAGGGCTCCGGCTGTACCACGTGTTACACCAGCTGCCCGATTCCGGGTCAGGCCATTGAGCTGGTCGAAGGCCTCCCGCAAATTATCGCTGAAGGCTGCACCGGCTGTGGCGCCTGCGTCTACGATTGTCCCACTCCCACCGCCCTTCACATCCGCCCCCTCTCGTAACCAATTCGCGCTTAATGCAGATTAGAAGCTTTCCAGGCAAATTTATAACAGCATCAATCACACATCATTCAAAAATGCGACTCACTCAGAATGAGCCTCAACAACTTTTTCCTAGCAAACAGATAACCAATAACCCGTAGAAACCCAACACAAATGCTGACAATTGATGTCGCGCCGCTGCGATAGCAGCAGCGACTAAACCACCATGGCCGATCGTCGCTGCAAAGCCGCAAGCGAGGCCAAAACAAAAAACAGGGAGGGAACCGCAACCAGCAAACTCTACTCTCAAGAAATGCCGACTTTGCTTCAAAATACTGCTACAATCTGCTTATGATTAAGCTGGTCAACCAACTCAAGGATTACTTCGATCCGCCGCAAGACGGCCCCGTAACGTACGAGTATTATGTACGCACGGGCAAATGCAACCAGTGCGGCAAGTGCTGCTCCGGCATCTACCTCATCCATGGAGAAGAGGTGATTTCCAGCGTGCCGCAGTTCGAGGACCTGAAGAAGCGCCACGAGGATTACCGGCACTTCCTGCCGATTGAGGAGACTGAACAAGGCATTAAGTTTCGCTGTAAGCACTTACAGGAAGACAAATCCTGCGGCATTTACGATGATCGCCCGATGTTCTGCAAGAAATACCCTTCGGAAACGACGCTCTTAATGGGAGGTAGCCTGGCCCCGCAATGCGGCTTTAGCTTCAAAGCCAAGTACAGCTTTACGGAAATGCTGGACAAAGCGGCGGAAAAGAAAAAACTCAATCCCGGCAAACTCTTGAACGATGTAAAGCCTGCATAGATTTAGCCTTCAATCGATTCCACCTTCGATAAAATTAATAATATAGGCGTATGGGTGCCTTTTGGATAGAATAAAGGCGACCGCGTTAATGAAGGAGAGTTGATTGATGTCTGCCCAAGCTGTTTCTATCCCCAAGCTGTATGGACGCGATTTTGTCGCGCTGGAAGATTTTACCCCGGATGAGCTGAAAGGCCTGCTGGATTATGCCATTGTGATCAAGCAGGAAAAGCGGAATCGTCGCCCGCATGCTTATCTGCAAGGCAAAAGCGTGGCCATGTATTTCGAAAAACCCAGTAACCGCACCCGTGTGAGTTTTGAAGTAGGCATTTACGACTTGGGCGCGCACCCGATTTACCTGCGCAAGGAAGAAATCAACCTTGGCGTTCGGGAATCCATTGCGGATACGGCCAGAACCTTGAGCCGCTACGTGGATGGGATTATGATACGGACGTTTGCCCATACGGATGTAGAAGAATTGGCCCGCTGGGCGTCAGTACCCGTCATTAACGGCCTCACCGACCTGCACCACCCCTGCCAGGTAATGGCCGACCTGCTGACCTTCCAGGAGAAATTCGGCAGCTTTAGCGGCAAAAAGCTGGCTTACATGGGCGATGGCAACAATATGGCCAACAGCTTGATGATCGGTTGCGCCCAAGTGGGCATGGACGTAACGATTATTACCCCAAGCGGCTTTGAGCCACCCAAGGACGTGGTTGCCAAGGCCGAGGCCATTGGCGCTAAAACCGGCGCGGCCGTTGCCATTACGCACGATATTGAAGCGGGTGTAAAAGGCGCGCACGCGGTATATACCGATGTATGGGCCAGCATGGGGCAGGAAGCCGAAGCGGATGCCCGTCGCAACAAGTTTATGGGCTTCACGGTAGATTCCAAAGTGATGGGCTGGGCCGATCCCAACGCCATTGTGCTGCACTGCCTGCCTGCGCATCGCGGTGAAGAAATTGCCCCGGATACACTGGAAACGCATGCCGATACCATTTTTGAGCAGGCAGAAAACCGTCTGCACGCCCAAAAGGCTGTTATGGTTGCCACAATGGCCGATGAAGCCCGTTAGAACCCTAGGGCTCGCTTAAATATTGTTTAATCCGCCAATCAGGCAGTGTTTTGTTGCTTGAGCGGCGGATTTTCATTCTCCTTAAAAAGATTTACAGTGGAGAACAACAACCGTTCCGCACTGTAGAAACCGAAAACGTAAGGAGACGTATTATGGCCGTTCAATCCATGCCGCAAATGAGTGAAATGAAAGTTGGTGCAACCAAGCCCACCAACCAGATGATCTACGGGGCTTCGATTCTGTCGATCCTGCTATCACTGTTCTTATTCCGTCGCAACCCTACCGTGGCAACCTTTACAGGCTTATGGGCTCCCACCATCCTTGGCCTGGGCATCTTTTTTAAAGAAAACAAGCTGCTGGACATGCAGCGCCGTAACCAACAACTTACCGTTTAGCGCTATTTTTGAACGAACGAACCCATTTTCAGGTTTTCAGCCGGGCCTGTTTGTCCAGGTATTGCTGTAATATCAGCGCTGCTGAAGTCTGATCGACAAGGTGTTTTTGCCGTGATGGCTGGACACCTTGTTCTCTTAGGCTTTGTTGCGCAATGACGGAGGTAAACCGCTCATCCTCAAACGTGATGGGAATTTGGGTCGCGGATTCAACGAGGCTTGCAAATTGTTTAACCGCCTCCGCGGAGTCGCCTTCTTCGCCGGTATGGCGCAGCGGCAACCCAAACACGAGATGCTCAACTTGGTGGGCCTGGATTACTTCGATTAAGGCCTTGATGGCCGCCTTTTCCGAGCGGTTATCCAATGTGGTCAGGCCGGAGGCAAACATCCCCAGCGGATCGCTTAAGGCAAGGCCGATCCGACGTTTTCCAAAATCAATCCCGAGAATCCGCCCCATCAGATGATACGCCTTAAAATTTCCAACGGGTCAAGGCGGTATCTACCAAGGGCGTCAGCTGATCGTAGCTGGCGCTGCCCATCCTTAGGCGCAATAACTCTTCCGCCACGCAGCGACGGCCATACGCCCTGGAAAAACCGGTTAAACGGGCCTCCGCGGATTCGGCGGACTGGAGTTTGAATGCTTCCGTGGCGGCGAGGTTACGAAAGGTGTGCGTGCTTTGGCAATCCAGCAAATAAGCGGCTTCCGCAAGGCGCTGGGTTAATAAGGCCAGCCAGCCGGTCTCAAACAGGTCATTCACCAGGTTGTCCGCCAGGTCTTCCAAACGTTTGCAATACGCCTCCACGTCCGGCTTAGCGTCCAGCAGATAATCCTCCACCAGCAAGTCCACCCGCTGAAGGATCCGCGTGACGCTGGCTTCATCACCCTGCTCCAGGAACCAGCTATTGAAGTCCGGGTGCTGATAGAGATTTCCTGTCTCCGTGAACCATTTTTTGCGAACCCACTCCGGGTTGAGATCCAATTCCGCAGGCGTGATGTCCTCCAGCCCTTCCAGCAGTGGCTCCCAGCAGCGATACTCGTACGGGATGCGGAAGCATTTGGCCTGGTTGATGGCAACGGCCTGCTTCAGCTTATACCGGCAAAACTCCGCCGAAACCTTGATTTTGCTCGCGCCCTCGTGGAATTTTTCCACAATTTTATGGAAATCGCCGACGCTGAGCTGGTAAAACCCAAAGCAATCAATAATCCCGTGGACATCGTTCACCGCCACGCTCATCATGGAGATGTCCCCGTTGGGCCGTTGCCGGCTGAACAGCAAGCCCTGGTTGCCAATGCCGTCGCTTAAAGTGGCAAAGCATTGGTAGGGAGTCGTATCCTTGACGAGCGGATGCGGCTCCGCTTCTTGGGCTTCCTCCTCCGGGGCATTGCGAAAAGCCCCGGCAATACGCAGATGTCGGATGGCTTTTTCCACCAGCTTTTTGGGAATGGGCAGGCGCTCCTCGGGCCAGTTGGCGAAACGTTCCAGGGCTTCCGCCGCCTTAAGCGACTTGGTGTTGCCAAGGCTTAGCACCAGTTGCTCCCAGATTTCCGGCGCCGGATCGGACTCCAGCAAGGGCACAAAGATATTGACAATGTACTCCGCCGGATAATCCCGGTGCAAGGCTTCCAGCAAGCGCGCCTGATCCGGGGTGGACAGGGACAGGATAAAATCGATGAAGTCGATCAGCGCTTCCGGGTTTTCCGTGGAGACTTCGAGCATGCGGGCCGTTTCCCGGCCAATCAGCCCTTGCGGATCGGACAGGTACTCCAGGTACAGGTTGGGATCCGCATCATCCCCCAGGTGCCGCAGCACGAGGTTGGCCCCGTCCTTCACTTCATCAGGCGTTTTCGGGTCGCGAATGACGGCCCATAATCGTTCTTGCAAAAACTCAATGTTGCCCAGCTCCATCAGCAGTTCAATCAGCACCTGCATGGTTTCGGTAGACCCGGTTCGGGCCAGCTCCTTCACCAAAATATCCTGCACGTGTTCCGGCTGATTGATATCATGGAGCCGTTTCAGCTGCTTGGCCCGCTCCTGCCGAGAGGTATCGCCGGTGCTGGTAAGATGGCGAATCACCGCCAGCACTTCGCTGCGAATGATGAGTTTGTTTGGCTTTGCCGAGGTTTCTGGAGATTGTGGCGTATTCATATTATGATTATATCGCCAATGGACGTCCGCATTAAAACGATTCATCCAGATAGCCTAGCGGCCCGCTCCGGACTTGAAGCCGGGGATCGGGTGGTTGCCGTGAACGGCAATAACCAGCTGGAAGACATGTTCGACTACCAGTTTGCCTTGGAAGGGGAGCGGGTGGTGACATTTAGCGTGGTAAAGCCCGATGGCGCCCAAACCGACGTGACCATGAAACGGCAGAACAGCGGGGAAGACCTGGGTGTTGAGTTTGACTCCCCTATTTTTACGCCGATTAAGACGTGTAACAATGCATGCCCGTTCTGTTTTATCGATCAGCAGCCGGAAGGGCTGCGCCCTTCGCTGTATGTAAAGGATGATGATTATCGCCTGTCCTACTTTTGCAACACCTATATCACATTAACCAATCTCACCCAGCGGGATCGCCAACGGATAGAGATGATTCGGCCCGGCCCGCTCTATGTCTCCGTCCATTCCACCGTGCCGGAAATTCGGGAGCAGTTACTGCTCAACAAAAAGGCCGGCAGCATTATGAAGGAATTGCAATGGCTGGCCGACCTGGATATCCCCTTCCATGCGCAACTGGTCATCTGCCCCGGCATTAACGATGGCGACAGCCTGAGCCGCACATTAAAGGATTTGGCGACCTTACACCCCGCCTGTATGTCTGTGGCCGTGGTGCCAGTGGGGCTCACCATCCATCGGGACAATCTGCCCGGCCTGGTGCCGATGACCAAGGCCATTGCGAAGGATGTGGTGGATCGTATCGCGCAGTTTGAGGCGGAAAGCGGGCTAAAGGAATTCGCCTTTGCCTCCGACGAGTTTTACGTTCGCGCGGAGATTCCCATACCGGGTTACGAAGCCTACGGCGACTTTCCGCAACTGGATGACGGCGTTGGCACCGCCCGGTTACTGATCCAGGAGTTTTTCAACCTGGAGCATACGCTGCCCGCCTCGGTAGACCCGCCACGCCAGCACATTGCCCTCACCGGCAAACTCGGCGAAATGATTCTCCAGCCCATTATTCAGCGCCTCAACCGGATTGAAGGCCTTTACATGGATTTGGTTGCGATTGATAACCGTTTTTGGGGCGAAGCCGTGACGGTTGCGGGTTTAATTACCGGACAAGACATTCTCAACACCTTGCAAGGCCAGGATTTAAGCCGCTATAGTAGTATCCTCATCCCTGAAACCATGCTCAAGTCCGGTGATACGCTTTTCCTGGATGGCTTTTCCGTCAATGATCTGCAAGAGCGCCTGGGCTGTCGCATCCAGGTTGTTACCGACCCTAGCCGGGCGCAATCATTGCTGGACGCGCTATTTCAAACAAATCTGGTTTAACAGGCAAGATTATTTTATGTCCGGCGTTTATTTGTCTGTTCGATATTAATTTTGTAAAGGCTTGTCTTGATGCGTGTCTTGCTAAATCCCTCTCTTCAATACCGTAAAGTTAGCCAGCCCCGATTTGGGATGAATGATGAACAACGGGCTCGACTGGCGACGTTGGAAGAGGCAGGACAAGCCCAACACAACGCCAACCTGGCGTTTGAGTTAACAGGAATGCCGCTTGAGAAAATTGTCAGCATGTTTGATACCGCCATCCGTTTCCCAAAACTTTCCAGTGCCTATTCTTTTGAAATGATTGAGACGGAATTATTATCCCGAATTAATCGGATGCTCGCCGGGACGACTTCCCGACCTTCCCCAGCAGAAGTGATGCAGGCTCGGCTAGATATTGAAACGCTGAAGACCCGGCTTCTGTCGGATAGGGAATGGCCGGAGAATATTTTTGAGGCCTTTATGCAGGCAAACCGGCGCCTATTGAACCTACCGGAATAAGTTCGTCCGAACCTGGATAAACCGTTAAACATGTTCGGCAATTTTCTTTCCCACGCTATTTTTATTATGGGAGCCATTATCCCTGACGGAGGTTCACCACGCCCATGCGTATTACCCCACACAGCTATACCCCCAGACGACAGCCCCAACCGATGCGATTTGGGATGAATGTCAAACAAAAAGCCCAACTCACGAAGATTGAAAAAGCGGGCCAGGCACAACGCGAATCCAATTTAAGGGCTGAATTGGGTGCAATGGATCTGGAGACGGTCATTCAGCTTTACAACGATGCCGGTTCGCCAATCAGTTGTGAGGAACCTTATCCACAGGAAATGATCGGAGCAGAAATAATTGATCGCCTGGATATTCTAAGCCCAGTTAATGGTAAAGAACTAAGACAAGCACGCCTCGATCTTGAAATGCTGGAAGCCGATTTATCACCAGGCGAGAAATGGCCGGATGCTATTTTCAAAGCGTTTATCCAGGCTAAACGCCGTCTTTACAGCTTATCGGATTAACCTGCCATTAACCCAATCCCCTTAAAGTTGGCAGGGCAATTTTGCGCCGTCCGATCTGTTTATTATCACAGTTATAACTCATTAAGGATGCCAGCCATGCGCATTTCCACAAACCCTTCCCTACCACCAATCCAGCCCCGACATGCACGGTTTGGTTATGACAAGGAACAGTATGATCAGATCAAGAACTCATCCGGTAATTCTCTTCAGAATCAGAACGGCAGAAGCGAGTTGCCAAAAGGCTTCATAGAACTTGGCATATCGTTCATAGCGGATTTCCAATTTTCTAAATTTTCCCATCCAGGCAAACGTCCGTTCGACAACCCATCGGCCACGGTAAGTTACCGG
>CALAJO010000050.1 GCA_937922745.1 uncultured cyanobacterium | reverse complement strand
CCTTCCTCGCTTTTGTTTGGGAAGATGAGGCTCGATTAACGCCCACTCTGTGTCTGATAAATTCTTCCAACCCATCCCTATTCGCCTCCAACTCTCAATCACAACCACAGCATCTTATCAGAAAATTACCGGATGAGTTCTTGCATAAAACGGGCTCCTCTAAACCTAAACAATAGTATTGAACGGATACTTCATAGTACAAACGAAGCGGCCGCACAAGCGTTTATTGAGCAATATGATCCAGAGGAGCAGTGCGTCTTAAACTGCCAGATTCTTTTTATCGAACGCAAAAGCGTTTGTGAAGACTAGCCGAATACGTTGCGAACCACCGACAAAAGCTGGGGATGGAGCGGCTTGTTGGCGCCAATGACGTTGATATAACGCTGGGACAAATCCATTTTCTCCCCGTGGAAGCCGGTGACCACTCCACCCGCCTCCTGCATAAGTAACAGGCCCGCGGCAACATCCCAAGGGGCCAGGCGCATTTCCCAAAACCCATCCAGGCGACCGCAGGCAACATAAGCCAAGTCCAACGCCGCAGCCCCAGCCCGGCGAATCCCGTGGGAGCGCTCCAAAAAGGCGCTCATCAGGTTCAGGTTGTTCTGCCGGGAGTCCCCGCTCTGGATATCGTAGGGAAAGCCCGTCGCCAGGAGCGCGCGGCCCATTTCCTGCGTGTTATTGGTATGGATGGGAACGCCGTTGCGCATCGCCCCTTCACCGGCGATGGCCGTAAACAGCTCATTCTTCAACGGGTCGAAAATCACGCCGATCTTCGGTTCACCCTGCTCGACATAGGCAATGGATACCGCGAAGTGCGGAAACGCGTGGGCATAGTTGGTTGTCCCGTCCAGCGGATCCACAATCCAGGCGCTTTCCAGCCGAATCGTCTCGCCGTGCTGATAGGACTCCTCGGTAATCAGGGTATCCTCCGGCGCTTCCTCCTGCAGGATTTCCCGGATGAGGGCGTCGCACTCAATATCCACCTGGGTCACCAGATCCACTTCGCTGGATTTGGTTTGCACATTCAATTCCTTGCCGTAATTGGCCAGGATCACGTCTCCGGCGCTTTGCGCAGCCCGGCGGGCCAATTTTAAACGGGTATGAAGGGTTGTTTTGTAAGCGGTTTGCATTCGCGGATTCCACCGTATATCATATGGGAACTATGTCTCTATTTACCATAAAAAATGTTCCCATACACAGCCGTGTTATGCTAGCCCCAATGGCGGGCATTACAGACGTGGTTTTTCGGGCGCTGGTTCGCCGCTGGGCGCCGGAGTCCCTGATCTGCACGGAGATGATCAGCTCCAACGGCCTGGTCATTTCCAAGCAGCGCAAGGCCCGAATCCTGGACCACACCGAATGTGACCACCCGATTGCCTACCAGTTGGCGGCCAACAAGCCGGAAATCCTGGTTGAGGCGGCCAAACAGGTGATTGAAGACCATAACCCCACAACCATCGACCTGAACATGGGCTGCCCGGTTAAAAAAATTACCGGCAACTTCGAAGGATGCGCCCTAATGCGGGAGCCGGAGCATGCCGCGTTTCTCATCCGTTCGCTGGTCAAGGAAATTGATCGGCCCGTCACCGTCAAGTTTAGGTTGGGATGGGACAGCAACAGCATGAACTACCTGGACTTCGGCAAGCGCTGCGAGGATGCCGGCGCCAGCATGGTCACGCTGCATGCCCGCACGCGGGCGCAAGGCTATCAACCGGGCTGCAAGTGGGAAGCATTCGGCGAATTAAAGCAGGCCCTCAGCATTCCGGTCATCGCCAACGGAGACATCCGGACGGCGGAAGACGCCAAAACCGTCATCGAAACCTACGGCGTGGACGGGGTGATGATTGGCCGCGGCTGCCAGGGAGAACCCTGGGTTATCGGCGAATTCGACACCTACCTGAAAACCGGTGAGCCTCCCCGCCAGTGGACGCTGGAAGATCGCTTCGAGGTGGCCCTGGAGCATGCGCAGCACCTGGTGGATTATCGCGGCGAAAAGTTCGGCATCCCGGAGATGCGCAAGCACCTGGCCTGGTACGCCCAAGGCTTCCGTGGCGTGCGGGCTTACCGTAACGAGTTGACCCAGGTCAATAGCATGGACGACATTCGCGCCATCTTCGACCGGATTTTGGCCGAGCAACAAGAACGGCTACCCGAAGAAGCCGTCGCATAAAGCCCTGCCGGCATTACTTTTCTTATTAAAACTTGAATATCATTTTTCACTCTGGATAATTAGCAATGCGTTATTCCTTTTTGGATGAGATTTTTGTTAATGCGTATTAGCAGTGTTCAAACCAGTTACTATCACTCTCAGGCTGGCAGAAAACCGGCCTGGAACCCTTCGGTGCATACTGCCAATGCTATCCCATCGGTACGATATGGGCGCATTCCGAATGTTTCCCTTAAAGAAATAGCAAAAAAAATCAAGGAAACACCGCCTGCTCATCGGGCCGCATATGGCGCCATTCCCTCATTTCTCATATCGGGTGCCATCTCTTATGCAGTAACAGGTAACGTTGTTGATTTAATGGAAATAGGCCAGTTTCTCTGGATGGGATATGCTGCCCTGGAGCTAAAGATGGCTATGGGTAAGAAAAGAACGAGTTCATCAGGGACAAGGCCTAGAGAAAATCAACAAAATGATGCCCAATCCTCAACAGCCGGCAGAGCTGACAATAGGAATGGCAGCTCAAGCGCAAAGCGAGACTATTACGAGGTCCTGGGCGTAGAACGGGAAGCAAGCCAACAGCAAATTAAAGAAGCCTATCGGGCATTAGCCCGTCGGTACCATCCGGATGTAAATAAAGAAGCGGGAGCAGAGGAGAAATTCAAAGAAATTAATGAGGCCTACGAAGTTCTCTCTGACGTGAAAAAGCGTAAAAAATATAACAATTTTGGACACGAGTTATAATTTAATATAATTAATAATTTGCTTTTCCCATGATCCCGCTGCACGCCCGCACGTGGGCGCTTTCATCTTTAAAACAGGCAACTTTTAAAAGTGGACAAGAAATACATCTAAATTGTCTGGTGGGCAACACGCGCTATAGGATTGCTCAATCTATCGTATTGATCCGTTTGCAAATGAGATGATCAGTGCCGAATCCGGCAATGTTTTCTCGCACCGGCGTTCCATTATGATGAAAAGAAACTGTTTAAATTGGAGGAGGATTGCATGGCGGACACGTTAAAATCCCTGCACCATTACAAAAATATCCTGTTCGATCTGGACGGGACGCTGATCGACAGCAACGACCAGCACGCGCATTCGTTTATGGAGGCGTTCGAGCAGCATGGCATCACCGGCATCGAGTACCACGGCATCCGCAACATGATTGGGATGAACGGGGAATCCATCCTCAGCCACGTGCTGGCGCCGGAGATTTTCGAAGCCCAATGCGAGCAGATCCTCACGGATCGCGAAACCATTTTTGCCGAGCGCTACATGGACTCGGTAAAGCCGTTGCCCGGTGTCCTTCCGTTGTTTCAGCAACTCAAGGAAATGGGCTACAAGCTGGTCCTGTGTACGGCCAGCCCGCCCAGGTTCGTGGATCCGTATGTGGAACAGCTGGGCATTGCGGACCTGATTGAAGGGGCAACGCACAGTGAGGACGTGCCGGAAGGGAAACCAAGCCCGGCAGCCATAGAAGCCTGCTGTGAGCGCTTTGGCTTTGCGCCGACGGAAACCATTATGGTTGGCGATTCGCCGTACGATATCATATCGGCCACGGAGTTCATGGTGGCGCCTATCGGCTTGTTAACCGGCGGTTACAGCCGGGAAGACCTGATCAAGACCGGGGCCATGGCCGTGTATGAAAACCTGGAGGATATGCGGGCGCATTTCAGCGAAGTCGTCCTGTCCCAGCAATCGTAACGGGGCCGCTTGAAAACGGCAAATGCCGGTTTTCTGGTGGATGTTGACACCGCCCAGGCCGCTATAATCAAAGGAAATGCCGCAAGGTAAGGGCCGGAGATGAAGCGGATCAGCCCACCGATAGAAACCGAAACCACCCCGTCCCAGCCGGTCAGATCGACGCCGGTATCGGGTCATTGCCTGCTGGGCCTGGTCAAGGCCATGCGTCTCCACCATTGGGTAAAGAACGGCGTGATTTTTGCCGCGCCCATCTTCGGCGAGCAGCTTTCCCCGGATGTGTTTATCCGGGTACTTTTTGCGTTTATGGTCTTTTCCCTTACGGCCAGCGGCGTTTACCTCCTCAACGACGTGATGGATCGGCACGCGGATCGCGCGCATCCTAAAAAGTGCAAGCGCCCCATCGCTTCCGGCGTCGTGCCGGTTCCCGTTGCGGCGGCAACCGGCTTTGTACTGATTTTAGGCAGTCTCCTGGCGAGTTATGCCCTTTCTCCCTTGCTGTTGCTCTGCATGCTGGCCTACCTGGTCATCCAGATTGGGTATAACCTGGGGCTGAAGCGTCGGGCCATTATGGATATATTCTGCATCTCCGGCGGCTTCGTCCTGCGTGCGATGGCGGGATCGGCAGCCGTGGGCATTATGCCGTCGGACTGGTTTATCCTTTGCGTCGGATTTCTATCCCTGTACCTGGCGATTGAGAAGCGCAAGGCCGAGCTGAACGCCCTGGGCGGCAGCGGCCAGACCCGGCAGGTACTCCAGGTTTACAGCCTCCCGTGGCTCAACAAGATGGAAGGGATCATTACCGCCGCAATCCTGATGACCTATACGCTATGGACGATTGAAGGCGCGCAAACCTCCTGGATGATGCTGACCATCCCGTTTGTGCTGTACGGCCTGTTTAAATACCAATACCTGGTGGAAACCGGCGAGGGCGAAGCCCCGGAAGCCACTTTGCTCAAGACCCCCCTGCTCTTCATCAATATCATCCTCTGGGCAACCACTGTTATCCTGGTTTTACTATTCACATAATAATCCGGATGTCCGTTCGGCTGAAGACATGGGCAATCCACTTTGACCCATCCGGGCGATTCAAGTAAGATGTTGCCAACGTGACCCGAAGCGGGCTGTAGAACCGCAATTTTTTGTAAGAGGATTTGAGCATGGCTGAGAAAATTACCATTAATCCCGATTTGTCCCTGAATGTGCCGGATCAACCCATTATTCCCTACATCGAAGGGGACGGCATTGGCGTGGACATCTGGCCGGCAAGCCGGCTGGTTTTTGATAACGCCGTGAAGGAAGCCTACGGCGGAAAACGCAAGATAGAATGGAAAGAGATATTGGCCGGGGAAAAGGCTTTTAACCAAACCGGAAGCTGGTTGCCGGATGAGACCCTGGCCGCCATCGAAGAATACAAAGTGGCGATTAAAGGCCCGCTTACGACCCCTGTTGGCGGCGGCATCCGCAGCTTGAACGTGGCCCTGCGCCAGAAACTGGATTTATATGCCTGCGTGCGCCCGGTTCGCCATTTCGAAGGCGTTCCCGCACCGGTAAAAGAGCCCGGCAAACTGGATGTCACCATCTTCCGCGAGAACACCGAGGACGTTTATTCCGGCATCGAGTTCAAACAGGGCTCCGAGGAAGTCCGCAAGATGATCGACTTCCTGAAGACGGAATACAACGTCGAGGTTCGCCCCGATTCCGGCATTGGCGTCAAGCCCGTCAGCGTCGAAGGCTCCAAGCGCCTTGTCCGCCGGGCCATTCGCTATGCCATTGATAACAACAAGCCCACGGTCACGCTGGTACACAAGGGCAACATTATGAAGTTTACCGAAGGCGCGTTTAAGGACTGGGGCTACGAAGTCGCCAAAGCCGAGTTCCGTGACTACATCATCACCGAGGACGAACTCTGGTCGGAATACAGCGGCAAGGCCCCCGCAGGCAAGGTCGTCGTCAACGATCGCATCGCGGACGCCATGTTCCAGCAGCTCCTGCTTCGCCCGGATGAATACAGCGTGCTTGCCACGATGAACCTGAACGGCGATTACCTCTCCGATGCCTGCGCAGCCCAGGTGGGTGGCCTTGGCCTGGCTCCCGGGGCAAATATCGGCGATTATGCCGCCATCTTCGAAGCCACCCACGGCACGGCGCCCAAGTATGCCGGCCAGGACAAGGTGAATCCGGGCTCGGTCATCCTTTCCGGCGTGATGATGCTGGATCACCTGGGTTGGAAAGAGCCCGCCCAATTGATTATTGCTGCGCTGGAGCGCACCATCTCCAGCAAGCATGTGACCTATGACCTGGAACGCCAGATGTCCGGCGCAACCCTGCTCTCCTGCTCCGCCTTTGCGCAGGAGATCGTCAACAACATGCGCCTGGTCACCGTTTAATCCATTCTTCTTTCATCCCAAAGCGCGGAAGGGTCAACCTTTCGCGCTTTTTAAATCTTAATTATTTCTTAAAAATATAATATTTATATCAATATACGGTTACAATAAGGTTGGGGTTTCCAGGGGCTGATCCGGGTTTTTACAATTCAATCAAAACATCCGCGCAGCAGGAACTTCACGCTGCTCCTTGGCATGGCTTTGTTTTTCACTTTTAAACCAGGGGTTGTACAAAAATGGCTTTGTTTTCTCACTTTTCAAACCAGGGGTCATGCAAAAAATGGCTTCGTTCGTCCATTTTTTCAAACCAAGGGCACGCAAGAAATGGCTTCGTTCGTTCATTTTTCAAACCAGGGGTACGCAAGAAATGGCTTTGTTCGTCCATTTTTCAAACCAGGAGTACGCAAGAAATGGCTTCGTTCGTCCATT
>CALAJO010000049.1 GCA_937922745.1 uncultured cyanobacterium | reverse complement strand
GCTTGAGCTGCGCATTTTTAAACCGATGCAGCGCAACCGCATCGGGATGGTTTACCCAGGTGCAATCCAAATTGCGAAAAAAACTTCCTAATGCCGATTCAATTTCCATGGAAAGGATACTGTCAGTTGCCTGGATGCCTTCATAGCAATACCAGTAAACCGCCCGAATCTCCTGCAATGGAATGGGTGGTTCCGCTGGATTAAATTGAATAAGGCCTGTTTCAGCGGCTCCATTAAAAGCCAACGCAACCTGGGCCGGAAACTGCCGAGTATCGAGAAACCGAACCTGGCCGCCCCGTTCACGAATTTTGGCGGCAACATGCTCCGTGTGGATATCCGGGCTACCAATAATCAAAATCACGGCTCAGGCTTCTCTCTTTGGCTGATGGCAAGACGCAATGACGGATATCATGGCGAAAGTCACACTGTTTCCTCCTATATCGGCGGGTCTGTAACAAATCCATCGCAACCGCTTCAGTTTCTCCACCATTTGGCCGATACCGCCCCAAAGCAGGAAACACAAGGTCAAGGTGGGCGTATGAATATCCTTGAAGCCATTAAATATCCATTCGGTAAAGGACATTTTCTCAACCTCATTCTGATACCATCAGGTATAGCGCTAGCTGGAGGCATTTTGTCCATGATTCCGATCGGAATCGCATTTGCACTTTCCCTGGGTGGTGCGTCAGCATCCCCGGCAATGCCCATGGATCCCACTGTTGCAGGCCCCCCCAGCATGACGTCGGATAGCTTTTTTGTGCTTTTAGGTGGAAGCGCGCTGATTGCCGTATTGGTCTCCGCGCTGGCCAATATGCCCATCCTGGGTTATTACTGGGAACTGATCGATCGTTGGCAGACCCAGGGAATGAACGCCCCCATCCCTTTATGGAAGGGCAATGTGCGAGCATACTATAAAAGTGGCTTCCAAATGTTCCTGGCCACCATGGTTTTATGGTTGCCGATGGTTCTGGGCACCCTGCCGCTGATGTTGTTGACGCCGCTGATGGTCATTCCATTCCTTCTTGCGGCACGCGAGAAAACCTGCTTGGCGGTATTCAAAGCCTTCCCTCAATCCTTCAGCATGCTTAAAGGACGCTATGTTCCCATTTTGCTTGCGCTTTACGTCATCCTGTTTATAGGGATGGTTTACAACACGGTCATGATCTCGTTAATCTTTCCGACTGCGTTTACGGTAACCGCACTGTATCTTCTCACGGAGCAATTGGGCTACCGCACTCAGCCAGCAATGGCCTTATCGAACGATGCCTCGATGCCGATGATGGAGAATCTGCCCGTGATGATGATGCCCCCCGGCGGAGTCCCCACAATGGCCATGATGACGGAAATGAATGCAGAGCTGGAAAAGATGGCGGCCATTCAGAATGAAGGGTTTGCCGCGGAAGCCCCGGATAATGCCGTGATGGTTTACCCCAATCCCCAGCAGGAGCAGCCGGAGACATCGATGCTCCCTGCCGCGGCCAACACACCCGGCCAGGGCGGCAAGGTGTTGTACTTTCACATGGGCGACAACCCCTGGCTCAGGCACATGTAACCCTGTTACGCGTTACGAGAGAGAGAGAGACGGACACGACGCTGCATGCAATGGATTGACTCAGCCTTTTACCAATTTAGGGCAAATGAATGGAAGAACGCGTTTTTTGCGCCTGCCGTGGTTGCTGTGGGTGGCTTATTGTATGCCGGGGTTGTCAGTGTCTCCTTCCTGTCTGTTGTAGGGTTTAAAATCATTGCCCTCATGATGGCTTGCATCCCCGTGATTGTGGCCGGGCTGTTTATTGCCTGCTATGGCGCCGGCCAATGCTGGCACTTGGCAGCCAGCCTTACCGGTGCGGATACACGGGAACAGGTTCCTTCCTCCTGGCTGGAAACCTGTTATACCGGATTTCATCTTTTGTTGTTTTATGCCTTTTGCGGCATTTTCCTGGTTTCCTTATCCGGTATTTTGCCGTATATCAATGTTTTTCTCGGACTGGCCTTCATTTTTTTCCATCCCATTTTATTTTCGGCCATGCATTTCTCTACGGAAAACCGCACGTTTTTCGGTCTTTTGGATGGCTGTGTGTTAGCCTACGAGCAGTTTGAGAAGCGCTACCTGGATGTCTGGTTACAATCCACAGCCTACATGGTGATTGTGGGCGCCGGTGTTTATGCCTTGGCAATGGCTATGGCAACCGCTACGATTGTAGGCATTATTTTACTGCCGGGGTTGATTACAGCTTTGGTTGCCGGGTATTGCCACCTCCTCTCCAGCTTTACGGAAGTGGCCGGTTACGCTGCCACCAGGCGACGCTATCAGATGGCGACGCCGGTGACCCGCACACATCCGGCGCAAGCACCCGGCAGACTTGTCGCTTCGGAATCCACACCCTGGGGAGCCCGACAAGGATAAGCGAGATGACAACGGACAAACCTATCATTTTGATCATTGGCACGCCAGACGACCCGCCTTCTGTGGATATGCAAAAACGGATTGAAGCGCGGGGCGGCAGAACGGCCATGTTCGACACGACCCGCTTTCCGGTGGAAACCCGCCTGACGTATACGCCGGACTCGCCTGTAAAAGGATACTTTCAAGAAAGCGCCAGCAGCACCAAAATCCCGCTAACCGAAATCCGCTCGGTCTACCGGCGATGGTCCAAAGGGATCAACGCGCCCTACGAGCCGGATCCCGTGCTAAGTGAAATTGTGTATTGGAATATCGAATCGGCCATCGGCAGTTTTTGCCGCAACCTGGATTGCTTATGGGTCAATACCGCAGAAGCGACTGACATGCATCGTTATAAAGGCTACCAGTTAAAGATATTACAGGCAGCCGGAATCCGCATCCCGAAAACCCTGATTACCAATGACCCGGATGAAGTGATCCACTTTTATGAAACGATGGGAAAGAATGTGATTTATAAGCCCGTAAGGGGTTGGGCCCATACCGAGCGCTTGACGGATGAGCATTTAACGTCCGACAGGTTGGAGACATTGGCAAAATCTCCTATTAAACTGCAAGAACTCATCCCTGGCCAGGATCATCGGGTTTACCTGGTGAAGGATGAGATCTTCGCTATGGCAATTCAAAGCGGCACGCTGGATTTTCGGGAGAACAGCCATGCGCCGCGCGTTAAAACCAAATTGCCGGACGTCGCCGCATCGGAATGTTTAAGAGTGGCCGAATTGTTAAACCTGGTCTTCACCGGGATCGACGTTAGGCGAACACCGGATGGGGAATATGTTTTTTTTGAAGCGAACCCGACCCCCGTCTTTCTGTTTGATGAGCAGGCCACCGGCTTTCCTATCGGCGAACGCCTGGTTGATATACTAATGAAGGGACATTAGCTCAACCGGCGTTCGCGCGTTGGATTTTATAAGTAAGATGCTAGATTAAGTTTTCTCTTCATCCGTTATGCTTCTTAGCCATATCCGCCTGCATTTCCGGCATTACCCGCATTGCCCGGTGCGTTCATGTTCAGCGCGTTGATACCGCCGCCGCCACCGCCTTTATTATTTCCGGCATTGCCTGCATTACCCGCATTGCCTGCGTTTCCTGCGTTTCCGGCATTGCCTGCGTTACCAGCGTTGCCCGCATTGCCTGCGTTTCCGGCATTGCCTGCGTTACCAGCGTTACCTGCGTTGCCTGCATTTCCTGCTTTTTTCATACTGTTGCCAGCATTTCCGGCATTACCCGCGTTACCTGCGTTGCCTGCATTTCCTGCGTTACCCGCGTTACCGGCATTTCCTGCGTTGCCGTAACCACCGGCATTACCCGCTGTTCCAGCAGTTCCGGCCGTACCAGCTGTCCCCGCAGTGCCAGCCGTACCAGCGGTTGCCAGGTTATTGGCACCGCCTCTGGCTAATAATTGCTGAATGACCATCCCTAAAACCTGGACAATCATATTCATGACATTGCTGCCGCCCGCAGCGGTTCCGGCAGTACCTGCGGTACCCAGGTTAAGGGAAGGGGTGCCCGCCAAGCTGAATGCATTGTTAGTGCCCAACCCGGGGATGCCGCCGCCGGAGAACAGATCGGTGGTTAAAGCGGGTTTACCGAATAACGAAGCACCACCAACCGAGCCCAGTGTGCTGCCAGTAGCCGGCAAGGTAAGGTTGCGTGCGGTAATACCCGGTACTGCCGCTTGACTTAAAACTTGTGGGGTCGACCCAATAGCTCCATATGACATACGCCTTCTCTACTCCTATTAATCTCTTCTCTCGCTTCAAAGTTGAATGAGTTTCTTCCGTCCTTAAATAAAAACAATCAATATATCGGAATTGATCCCCTTAAGCCTATCTTTAGGATTGGAGGAAAACGCCCTATATTGACTTCTTCTGTAAATGAAGCACACTCATTAAGGCTCTCCTCCGGAATGAGGCCCTTATAGAATCTATTCCGCAAGGAATAGGTTATTATCTGCAAACGCCCACTTCCAAGACAAAGTCGATGCGAAAAGCTGCATGATGACAAACAGCCGATGTCTGGATAAACATCGGCTGTAAAAAGCTTGTGTGGCATTAGGACTTACATTTTCAGATTAACGCGATTGGCTTTCTTGCCGGCTTTGGTCTTAACTTCCTGGATGGCTTGCGCAATGGCATTGTCAAGCGAAGTGCGGCTGATATAGGCTTTCGTCGGGATTTGCGCCTTGCTCATTTGCTTAAAGTCGAACACATAAATGGCCGGGACATATTCCACGCCAAAAATGCTGGCCACTTGCGCCTGGTTGCGATCATCCAGGTCAATCATCACATAGGTCAATTGGTCTTGATACTTCTGACTGAGTTTATGAACCCATGGCGTAATAATCTGGCAGGTTTTGCAGCTGTCCGTATAAAACTCCACCAGTAAAGGCTTCTGGGAGGTTTGCATCGCCTGGGTAATCGTCAGCCCAGGGTCGTAGCTGGATGGGACATTGCCCGGAATGGCCCCTACCATTCGGGAGCCGGTGGTGAGAACCCCTACCAGAATGAGGGCCAGGATGACAATAAAAAAGCTTTGACGGTACATGCTGCAATCGACCTCAATTATAAAAAAGCGTGTGCTTACTTAAGAGCATAACCGGAATTGGCCATGTTTGCCATAAGCGGCGCATAAGGCGAGGGTTTAAACGGGTTGATATGCAAGGCTTTCAGGTCCTGTAAAGTTGCATGGGCTTGTTGCTGCTGTTTTCTTTCAATCCGCTTTTGGGTCAAGTAAATATTCAGCAGCGCCGGTAAAGCAGCCATCAACGCAATGGTCATTCCCAGGCCGGTAAACAGCCGTGTGTTCTCAAACTTTAATGCCCGATCCAATTGCCGCCTTAAAGCTGGCCCTGCGGAACGCCTTAACTTGTGATACATGGCATAAGAAAACCGGGCTTCTGGATAGAGTTTTGGATTTTTCCGCATCAGCAGGTGGCCTTCTTTATTAAAGAAGCGGTTAACCACTTTATCGGTAAGGACGTAAACGGCAATAAAATTAACCATCTTAAGGAACTGTTCCTTCACTTCAAATTCGTCGCGAGAAGCGGCCATCCAACCCAGGTAAGCCGGGATTCCCCAGAAGAAGACAGCGCGCATATCCCCAAACTCCGTGGCGTTTTTTCCGGTTAAGCTAAACGCCTTGATGATCTTCTTACCCCATTCGTTATTGAAAAAAGGGATAAGTTTTTTGCCGTTGGGTTGAAACAACCTGAGTGGCCCTAATCCCCTGGCAGCCGTCCACCCCAGAAGCCCGAGCCCCAGTCCTGCTCCCAGAATAGTTCCACCGATTCTCAAATTGTGCTGAACCGCTTCGGTATGATGCTTAAACTGGCGGGCGCTGCTTTCAGGCAGAGTGTTTCCTTTAGTAATCAGGTTTTTATAGTCGGTTGTCCCAGTACGCCAAGCCGTATAAGCATTTCGGAAAAACGGGGTTGAAACCATAAACGCAAATAAGGGAGGAATCAGCGCCAGCGACTTCATCACCCTGGCCTGGTTAATCATCAAAGGGTTTGGGTCCATTTTCAATCGCTGGGCCTTTAACACCTTATCCAGCAAATAACCGCCGCCCCATAACCCGCCAAAAAAGCCAACCGTGTTGCCAAACTCGTTAACGGCAACATCAATGGCCTCATCCTTTGTACGGACGATGAGCGATTTGGGCATGTTGATGCCCAGAACTTCCACGCCCAGGGCTTTCCAGGTTTTATTTTCATGCAGTGTTTTGGCCACCTGTGTTGTCGCAGGGTGCAAGGCAAGCGATTGCATCGACGTTAGCATGACTTCCCCATCCAGTCGCAACCCCACCTTATACAATGACTGCGTTTTATCATACTCAAAAAATCAGGTGGGTTAAAGCAGCCTGTCGACTTAAAAGAGGAGTGACCGAAAGGAAAAGGGATTGGCCTATATGCTTCTCAAATCATTAAAAAAACAAATTTTGTTACTTCTGTAATAAATCCACACAAAATCCTTTCAAAAAGTTTTCATATATACAGGTAAAGATTAATTTAAATTTAATAATCACAAGGCAGATTAATTCGGGGGATCACGAAGGGTATGAAAGGGGCGATTATTATGCAGATTCAAGTTTGCGAGGGCGTTTTCTAACGCCTCCCTTTATCAAGTGGTGTATTGCCTGGCTTCCAGGTCGTGCATCGCTTATTAGCGGTTTTAACGGGGTAAGTAAAGCGATATAGCGGGAATAAAGCGAGATACGAATAGTAATTAGGGGGGTATTACCATATGGGTCCAGGGTATGTTTCGCCTGCCGGTACGCCGGGGGCTAATGTGTACGGCTACAACAACTATCAACAGCGTTATCCGTATAATAATCGCCAAAATATGTATGTTAATGCGCAGCAGCAGCGTTTGCTCCAGGAGCGCATGGCGCTCGTCCAGGCTGCCGATTACCGTGAGCAGACGACACCAGGTTTATTCCGCCCAGATGTTGGCAGATATACCACGCCGCCGGATCAGCGTAGCTTTGGTGACTTGGCCGGCAGTATCGGCCGTTCTTCCTGGAACTTTGTAAAAGGTAGTACTTTCGGGTTTGCACACAGCCTCTGGAAGGGTGCAACCCAGGACGAGAACGGTAACTTCAGCCTGTGGCAAACCGCTAAATCCGTAGGGATTGCAGTGGGTGTAGGCGCCTTAATGGTGGCCACAGCCGGTACGGCCGTCCCGCTGATTATTGGTGCCGGTGCCGCGGCCATGGCAGTGCCCAAGTTTGCCGGCAGCGCCTGGGATGTAGGTAAAAACTACTTTACCGGTAACTGGGAAGCCGCGGAAGAGCGGGCCTTCCATATGGGTGAACACACCACTGAGATGCTGACCGCCTTTGCCGGTACAACCGCTGCCCTTAAAGGGATGAAAGCCGCTTCCGCCGGAACCAATTACGGATTGTTCGCACCATTCCGCCATCCCATCCAATACACCAAGGATGTGTTTAATGGTATTAAGAAGGGCAGCATGGATGGCAGCTGGGGCAAGGGCGTTTGGGAAGCCAAAATTAAGAACCCAATTGCCAAAACCTTCGGCGACGCGAAAGCGACTTCCGCCCAAAAAGCGGCTGATGCAGCAGAAGAAGCAGCAAAATTAAAAGCTGACGCAGCAACAAAAGCCCAGGCGGATGAAGCGCTCGCTGCAACTCAAGCTAAAGATGCAGCAGCGGCCAGATTTAATGATGCAAAGGCGAATTTGGATGCGCTCAAGAATGATCCTAAGGCAACCAAGGGTAAGCTTGATGCAGCACAACGCAAATATGATGAGGCTTTAAAGGAACACAATCCGGCTCAATACGAAAAAATGATGAAAAAGCGGGAACTTGAGCAGGCCAACCAGAAAGCCGTTAAAAAAGATGATGTAGCAACACAATTGCAGAATAATTTAAAAGCAGCGGAAGCTGAAGTAGCAAAACTAAAGGGCCAGCTTGATGATATTAGCAACTCCCGTGCAAGATATGAAGAGCTGAAGGCGCAATCTGCAAGACAAAGAGTAAAAGACGGTACAGCCGACGAGTTTAAGGCTCTTGAGGCAAAAATGAAGCAAGAGGCAGATCTTTATCAGCAATACATTGATCAACAAGTCCAACTGAAGAGTTTGCAACGCAAGTTGCCGGGCGCTCAGAGAGCCGCTGAAAAAGCAAAAGCAGACGCCAAGGCCATTGCTAAGGAAGTGAATCCAAGAAGGACAAAACCATTAACAAAAGATGAGCTAAAGCAATTAAACGATGAAATTAAGGCACTGAATCTCCGTCAAAGGGAAATTAACAGAAAATTAGCGGTAGCTAAAGCCGAAGCAGCAGGTAAACCTAGTGGCTCAGTTCAAGCCAAACTGGTTAAGCAATATGAGAATGACTTGAATGGGATTAATGGAGCTTTAGAGAAAGCCAATGCCAGGTTGGAAGCCGGGAAGCCGGTACCTACACAAGTTGACTCTCCACCGCCACCACCACCGGAAGCATCTGCCGCACAGCCTGGAAGGGTAGCCCAGCTGACCCAGAAACTACCTACTATCAATGAAGCACAGCACGCTGGGGCAGGGGCCTGGGCGGTCGGCAGGCAACAAGTTGGCCAAGGGTGGAACTACCTGAGAGGCAACAACCCGGAAGTCAGCAGAGTCCAAATGCTCCCAATCGCCGACTACATCAAAGACGAATCGGAAATGACCACCAACCCGTTTGCTCCCAAAAACGTCAACAACAGTTCCAGCGGCGTTTACTACACTCCCGGTCAAAATCCATTCGCAGGCTACCCGCCACAACCAAATGCAATGTACCAGCAAAACCAATACAATACAGGAGGTTCCGGATTAATGACACCCGCAATAGGCGCAATGTAACCCACCTATATCAAGTTCTCGTAAATCCCAAAAATCTAATGCTTACTTACCTTAATAGAGGATACGCCAAGTATCCTCTTTTCTTTTGCGTTTTTCATTTCAAACCCAACGCCAAACACAGCCTGCTGTAAGCACAACAGACGTTATAAAGCAAATTATGCAAATATAGCCAGAAATCAGGTTTACACCATGTTCACATCATCCACCCCTGCATTGGGAAGGCAGTTCAATGCAAGGAAAAACAAAAAATTCCATCCGAACCCATCGAAACAGACCATAACCCATAGCCAAGGGTTAATGATTGCACATTAATGACTATGCTGAGAGAAAATTATGCATAGTTGTTCTTAAAGGTATTTTTGGTCCACTCGCCCACAACCTTTTGCATTTCCTGCTCTTGTTGCACAATGGCAACCCGCATGGCTTTCAACGTTTCCAGCACCTTGTCGGCCTGCTCTTCCTGTTGCTTCAGCAACTGGTAAAGCTGATCGAAACCCTGGCCCTGGATAAACTGGGCTGCAATCGCAATGCGGTATTTCTGTTCGTAAATCTGGTTAATCCTGGTGTCGATGGTATAGACGCGACTGATAGCCCGTCCAATCGTCAACATTTCCGTAAAACTCATAGGAAACCTCCACACACCCCTAGGATGAAGCTTATTTTCATCCTGTTTATAGTACCTGTATGTATAAAAACGTTGTCTGAAAAACCTATGCTACAAAAAACAAAGTTTAAGGTTTTTTTTATTTTTCCAGTAATACTCGGACATCACGACACTCTGTTGAATGGTGAATAAACCTGGCTCATCGAGTTAACCTGCCCTGGTGGAATTTGGAAAACGACAGGCTCAAATTGCTCGGCTGTTCAATTGTATTGGGCAGCCGGTCGTCTAAAATGGCTCATGTTCTATGGGTTATAAAGGCTTTATAACCGCACTATCGAGAAGTAAGCAGTTAGCACGAAAGGAAAGTATATGGCCAGCCAAGGAAAAAGCCAACGTGGCTTTGCAGCCATGGATCAGGAGAAACAGAGAGAAATTGCCAGCAAAGGGGGCAGAGCCGCCCACGAAAAGGGAACGGCCCATGAGTTTACCTCCGAGGAAGCCCGCGAAGCCGGACGCAAAGGGGGCCAGGCCAGCCATGGCGGCGGACGCAAACGCAGCATTAACAGTCAAAATGATGACAGTCTTAGCGGTCGTGGAGTTACCACCGATAAGCGACAGGAAATTGCCGGCAAGGGCAACCGAAGCGGCAAGTAATTTCATAGCGCCATATTTACGAACCCAGCCCTTAAAGAAGGGCTGGGTTATGCATTTTGATCGATTTATGCCCAATAAGCGGTTTGGCGAGAAACAGTAACCAGCTCTTCCTTATTGGCAGGCTTGCGAATGGTAAGTTTGTCGATGACTTTGCCTGCCCCGTTAATGGCTTTAATCTTGAGTTTGTTCTTCTTGATACGAAACGTCAAAAAATGATGCTCGAAAAGCCGGACATCCGGCTGCTGGGCTGGTATCCTTCTTTTCCCCTTTTTAACGGCAGTGTTCTCCGGCGTCAGATAATCCAGGCAAGTGTGCCTGTCAATTGCCTGGCCTCCTCCGCCGCTAACAAGGTGGACATAATTCGGAGCGTCGTCCCTATTATCCTCCCGCCAGTCTTTGCGCTCGTAATAATGCTTGTCTCCGGATATGTATAAACAAACACCATATTTTTCAATCAGGTGTTCCATACGCTGCCGAAGATCTTGCGTCCTTTGGGCGGCATCTCCCTTGCCAGCAGAGATATAAAGCGGATAGTGGCCCATAATGATTTTATAATCCGCCTTGCTTTCCTTTAGGGTTTGCTCAAGCCACTGCCATTGGGCCTCATCAACCGGCATGCCTACATGGCAGTCCTTATATCCGGGCAGAAGCGCCGTGGTATCCAGTTTAAATATATCCACATTCTGTATGCTGATTTTGCCATAACGTTGAGGTTGCCCGAAATATTGCTGCTGGAATGGCCACATGCCATTGCGAACATCGGCATTACCCGGAAGCGCATGCACACGGATCCCTCTGTCCGCAAGACCGGATAAAGGCTCCCCAATCTGAGACTCATAATAGCAGGGCTTGCCGGAAGTGCTATCGTCCTTATGTTTCCCATAGGCCTGGTCGCCCAACAAAAACAAGTTGGCAAACTGGCGGTGGTGATATCGCGACATTAACGCAGCCAGCATCCTTTGCTGGTGTTTATCACCGGTTCCAAAATCTCCCATTACAACAAACCGTTCTAGCCCAGGCGTATCCTGCCCCTGAGATCGTTGCTCAACACGCTGCAAAGGCTGCGGCAATAAATGGATTTCCTGAGAGGAACCGGGTCCGGTTTTACCAAAGCGTATACCCGTATACCAAGGTTGGGGCCGCAATGAGAAAGATGAATCGACAGAGCGAAACCTGAACACAATCACTCCAATGCTTTACTGCCCGATATAAAACAAAACCCATTCGAGAATTGCCTGTTTTGAAATTAAGAGAGATAGTGCTAGGTTAAGGGAATGTCATTCCAGGTAGGCAGGAGAGAAGAGGCACAATGCAATACTCCCTTTTTACGTCGATTGAACCCTATAACCAGTTCCGACTCAAAGTTTCAGATTTGCACGAATTATACGTGGAGGAGTCTGGCAATCCTGATGGGATTCCAGTGGTTTTTCTCCATGGCGGGCCTGGGGGTGGCTGCATCCCGCAACATAGGCAGCAGTTTAACCCGCAAGCCTACCGCATTATCCTGTTCGATCAGCGTGGAGCCGGAAGAAGCACGCCGCATGCCGAGCTGCGCGAAAACACGACCTGGGATCTGGTAGACGATATCGAACGCATCCGAACCCATCTGCAAATCGAGAAATGGCTTGTATTTGGCGGCTCTTGGGGAAGCACGCTGGCGCTGGCGTATGCCCAAAGCCATCCGCAGTCTGTTACGGGTTTAATTTTAAGGGGCATCTTCCTCTGCCGCCCGGAGGAAATCCAATGGTTTTATCAGGAAGGCTGCTCCTGGATCTTCCCGGATTTATGGGAACATTATGTCGCCCCCATTCCCCCGGAGAAGCGGCATGACATGGTAACGGCTTATTACGAAAGCTTGACCAGCAAGGATGAAATCCTACGGCTCAGCGCGGCCAAGGCTTGGAGCGGTTGGGAAGGCGCAACATGCAAACTCATCCCCAATCAGCAAACCATTACCAGCTTCGAAGAAGCCCACCATGCCCTGGCGATGGCGCGGATTGAATGCCATTACTTCTATAACAACTGCTTCTTTACCAAGCCTAACCAACTGCTGGCCGATGTGGATCGGATGCGTCATATCCCAACCTGGATCGTCCATGGCCGTTATGACGTGGTTTGCCCCGTCAAAAATGCGTGGGATCTCCATCAGGCTTTTCCAGAGGCGAAGCTGACCATTGTGCCGAATGCGGGCCATGCCTTTAACGAGCCCGGCATCCTCCATGCCCTGATTGACGCAACAGAGCAGTTTCGGGAAATGCAGGGCTAACTTAGACCTCTTGTTAAACAGACATCATGTAGCCTGGCGATAAAGAGGATGTTTGATTTTTATCTCAATTTTTTGGGATGTTGCGCGTGAGCAACGCCTGAAACACGCTTACAGTCTTAAAAACCTCTCTTTGTAACGTAAATTTTACATGCTATCATCAAACCTATAAAATTTGTTTTTATACATATAAGCATAATAAAAGTTGCTTAAACCATTGGACGAGACCTTTAAATAGTCACAGCAGAAAATCGAAAGGAGAGAACTATGCAAGGTTTGTCATTGTCCGGTTTAGCTGCCCAGCTTGTAGCTAACGGCTCGGTCCCAAAGACCACCAATGTTTCCAAAACCGACTCGGTCAGCTTTTCCGCCCCGATTGGTAAAACCAAGGATGTTGATGGAGGCCTTTTCGGCATTAACTTCGCCACTGTTCCGGTTGATACCAATACCGCAGGTACTTCGCTCGAACAAACCCAGGCGCGGATGTCCAATTTCTTCGCCGCGATGAAAGAGTTCGAACAGTCCCCGGAAGGCCAGATTTTGAAGGCATTCGGCACAATCTAACTTCAACTTGCTTTACGGTTAACGTATAAACCCATTAGTTTGCTTTGCCGCGAGCTTGCAGCAGCCATGTGATTGCGGCTTCGCGTGAGCTTAGTTCTCCGTTGGTTTGTGCTTCGCTAATCTCCGCCATGATCCGGCCGACTTCCGGTCCCGGTTCAATATGGAGCAGATCCATAATCTCTTTTCCGGTGAGTAGTTTTGGTTTAGCCTCTACCGCGATTTTATAAGCCTTATATTTATCCCACAGGGCGATCAAGCCCGCTTTCATATCGGTCAAATCGGCTTCGGTAATAGCAGGCCCACAGGCGCTATACCGGTCGGCAATAGCCAGAAGCAACAGTTCCGGCAGAATGGGGCCAACCCGGTTAAAGAACTTTCTCAGGCCCTTGTCGGTTACTGCCGGTTTCAACATATCACCCGGATACAGGTGCCAACGCACCAGCTCATACACATCTTTCGTGATGTCTTTCCCCCACTTCAAGCGGACGGCGATGCCCAGCACCAACTCGGCTGATACCGCATCATGGCCATAATACATATACTTGTCCTGCTCCGGATCATATTGCATGGTCGGGGGTTTTCCAATGTCGTGGAACAGGCAGGCCAGTCGCACCAGCGCCAGCCGTTTGGTAAACGGGTTAAAATCGGATTTCAGATGGTTCTGGATTTCCTGGGGCAGACTGCTAAAATGCAGTTCGGACTGATTGATCAGTTCCAGCGTGTGATCAAACAAACCCAAGTGGTGGTATCGATTGGCAGGGGACTGGTGACTAGGTGTCAACTCTGGGTAGATGTGTTCCAATAAACGGGTTTCAGCCATTAACCGCACGTGGTAATAACATCGCGGCGCAGAGAGTAACTTCATCATCTCGTAGTTAATCCGCTCGGCCGCAACCTTAATCACCTTTTCGCCATGGCGGCGCACGACTTCCAAGGTGGCCGCGTCAATATTCTCGAAACCCAACTCGGCCGCAATCCGGAAGACCCGCAGCAATCTCAGGGGATCCTCAACCATGTTGCCGGCCCTCAACATCCGAATAACACCGTTTGCCAAATCCACCTGCCCGTTTATCGGATCAAGAAGCTGGCCGGTCGCGAAATCATAGCCAATCGCATTGACGGTTAAATCCCGCCGCTGCAGGTCGGCCTCAATGCTGTCGCCAATACAACCGGCGATATCCAGCATGTCCAGGCTGGGAAATACAATCACGCGATAAATCTGGAAATGGGCATCCAGGCAAATGCATTTTCCGTCAATCTGCCGGGCCAGGGACTCCGCCACATCCTTTGCCGCTTCCGCCGGAACCACCACATCCAGATCCGGGCTCAGCGTATCCTGCAACAGCAAATCGCGAACGGCACCACCCACCAAGTAAAGCGGGATTCCTTTTTCGTCGCAGAGTGCCTTTAACGCCATCAGCGGCGCTGACTGGTTAAGATGCCGGGCAAACTGCGCCGGATTATACGGCTGAACTGCGGGTGACATAATCCAATACCGAGGTTAAGTACATTGCGGCGGTTTCGCTTCGTAAAATCTTATCACCCAGGCTAACGGATTGAAAACCGTTCTCATGCAGCAGTCGTATTTCCGCTTCATCCCAACCACCTTCCGGCCCAATGGCAAAGCGTATCTGGCGATAAGGCTGGGAGGAACGGTTTAAGGTTTCAGAAAGGCTGCTTTCCGAGCGCTCCAACGCAACCAGCTTCAAGGTTCCCTCATCCGCAGCAGCCGATGCAAATGCTTTAACCTTCACAGGTTCCCCAATAACCGGAATAGTTACCCGTTCCGACTGCTCTGAAGCATGCTTGAGAATTTGATGCCATCGGCTTTGTTTCGTCGTTTTGTCTTTCACATCAATCACTGTACGCTGTGTTTGCAAAGGAATAATCTCATCAATGCCCAGTTCCGTCAGCTTTTGCAAGAGCCAATCCCACCGCGGGCCCTTGATGAGCGCAACCGCTGCCACGAACCTGGGGCCTTGTTGGGCCGGGGGATTCAGTTTCCCCAGTAAAGTGACCTGTAGCGATCGCGATTCCACCTGTTCCACCCGTGCTTGAAAGGCTTGGGCTGTGGGTTCATCAACTAAAATCAACTCCGCTCCAGACCGAAGGCGCATCACGGTTTTCAGATGGTGAATCAAATCCGTATCATTGAGCAATTGGGTTTGCGGCAGCGGGCCAACCGGGCTGGGGAATGTCGTAAAGAACCAGTGCAATCCTTTAAGGGCGTTGGCAGACAAGGGCAACCCAGTCTCCTTTTTGCAGCACCCGCTGTAACTTTAAGCCATGACGACGAATGCTCGCGGCCATATCGCCGACCTGCTGTCGGTTAATCCCACTGAGGATGAGTGTCCCATCAGATGAAAGCATCTGTTTGAACTGCGCCATCATCTCCTGCAAGACCGGGGCCAGGATATTGGCCGTGATGAAGTCAAAAGTTTCCTTTTCAAAATCGGAGAGAGGCTGCACGCTACACCGTACAGTTTGCTCAACGCCGTTATCCTGCACATTTTGTCGGGAAACCGCCACGGCTTGCGGATCGTTATCAATCGCCACGATATCCTTGACCCCTAACTTCGCGGCATATATTGCCAGGATACCGGAGCCGGTGCCTACATCGATCATCTTGCAAGGGAAATGTTGTGTTCCCTTCATGATCTCATCAAGCAGATAAAGCACTAACTGCGTCGTTTCATGCGTTCCCGTCCCGAATGCGGAGCCCGGATCCAGCCGAAGGACGATATCCCCAGCGGTGGGTGTAAAGGTTTCCCAACTGGGTTGAATCACTAAGTGCGGTAAAATCCGGTTGACGTGCCAGTATTGCTTCCAGCTTTCCGCCCAATCCTCTTCCTGGATCTGCTGGATATGGTCAATCGTCACCTGTTCACTCAGTTGTTGTAAAGCAAGCAGGGCCTGGATATCCACAGCCAGGTTCTCGTTGGCGGCAATCACCTGCATTCCCTGGAAAATTTCACCATCCATCTTGTACATCACGCTGGTCACGCCATCCAGCGTCCAGAGAAGTTCTTCCAGAAAGGCCGCCTGGTCTTCGGATGCCAGTTGGAGCATAACGCCAACCATCGGGCGCAGGGTAGTACTTAACGTATCAGACATAGGAAGCCTCCGGTACGGGATAGGATGTGATCTGGCCGGTTGAAGCCGTAAACACGGGAACATGCGAACTGGTCCATTCCGCTACGCAATGCAGGTCAACATCCCGTCCAAGATGTTGCAGGGTAGATGCATGAAAAGACTGGTGAAACAAAGCCATGGCATTTTCCTGGTGGCTTTTCCAAACGGCGATGGCGGTTTTGGCTGCATCACTCAATTGCGCGCCTGCATCCTCGTTTGAGAGGTATTGCGCCAAAGCGCCCGCAAACCCAATATCCTCCAGGCTGGCTGTGCCGGAATTCCCGGCGCAGCAGATGACGACATCCATACCTTGCTGCTCAACCACAGCAATCAGAGATGCCAGGTTAACGAAACTTCCGATAAAAACAGAGTCTGCACCCTGGGCTCCCAACTGCTTGATGAGCCGGGTGCCATTGGTGGAGCGCATAATAAGGTGCTTGCCGTCCAGGTCGGCTGTTCCCAGCAATTCCGTCGGGGAGTTCTCAAAATCGAACCCTTCAGGCTTGACGCTATAGACTTCGCCGAGCAGCAGGCTCTCCGGGTAAAGCTGTTTCAGTTTCATGGCGTCTTCAACCGTTTCCACCGGCGTCACCTGACGGACACCTTTCTCAAAAGCAGCCACCAATGTGCTGGTTGCCCGCAACACATCAACTGCGACAACAGTCTTGTCACGGACATCCATGGATTGCAGGGCGGCAGGCACTAGCGCGACATCGATATGCATGGTTTGCGTTTCCCAAAATGGCCATTTTATGCTAAATTCAAGCTAACACAAGATAAGCCGTAGGAAAAGTTGAAAAGGAACGTCAGGACATGCAGCCCTCGAAAAAGTTGACGCAAATTCCCCCTTACCTGTTTGCGGAGCTGGATAAAAAGATTGATGCAGCCAAGGCCCAGGGCCGCGATATCATCAACCTGGGGATTGGTGATCCTGACCTGCCGACGCCCTTGCCGATTTTAGAAGAAATGCACCGCGCCGTGGATGACTACTCCACCCATAATTATCCGCCTTACCGGGGAACGGTTGAATATCGCAAAGCCGCGACAGAGTGGATGGACAACCGCTTTGGCGTTAAGGTTGACCCGGCCACCGAGGTTATGTCCTTAATTGGTTCGAAAGAAGGCATTGCGCACCTGATCCAGGCTTATGTCGATCCGGGTGATGTGGTGCTTGCGCCGTCTCCTGGCTACCCGGTTTACAACAACTTCACCATCCTCTGCGGTGGCGAGCCGTATATTGTTCCCCTTAAGGCTGAGAACAAGTTTTTGCCGGACTATTCCCAAATTCCGGCAGATATTCTCAAGCGCGCCAAGCTGCTGTTCCTGAACTATCCCAACAACCCCACTGGCGCGATTACCCCGGATGCATTCATCAAAGAAACCATCGCCTTCTGTAAACAGCACAATATACTTCTGTGCCACGACAATGCATATTCTGAAATGACGTTTGATGGCTACCGCGCGCCCAGCTTCCTGCAGGCGGAAGGGGCCAAGGACGTTTGTATCGAGATGTTCAGCCTGAGCAAGATGTATAACATGACCGGCTGGCGCGTTGGGTTTGCCGTGGGCAACAAAGCCGCCATTGATGCCTTGGGCGTGATTAAGAACAACTGCGATAGCGGCGTGTTTAAAGCTATCCAGCAGGCGGCCATTGTCGGGTTAAACCGCTCTGATGAGTTGTTGCAGAATTTAAATACCATTTACGCCACCCGCCGCGATATTTTTGTGGACGGACTGAACCAGATGGGTTGGGATTTCCCGCCGAATGCCGCCACGTTCTATCTGTGGATTCCGGTTCCGGCAGGGTACACGGATACCCAATTCGTGGAGTTGCTCTTGGAGCAATGTGATATTGTCGTGGCGCCGGGCACCGGTTACGGCAAGGCGGGCGAAGGGTTCTTCCGCGTAGCGCTGACCCAGAACGACAGCCGTATCCAAGAGGCCATTACCCGGATGAAGAACAAGGGCATCCACTTCCAAATGGCCCAGAAACAACCATCTGCCGCTGTTTAAACCGGAATTAACAGTTTAAGGTGTTTGCGGGTTGCGGCTATGCCGCGGCCCGCGCCCGTAATTACAGATTTTTTATTTGAAATCGGAAGAACTGAAGTGAAAGGTTGCCAAAGCAATAGTAGAATAGGATTATGGCAAATCCTGTTTTACCTCAGCAATCGCAAACCAGGCCAATGACCGGCACCGGGTTGAAAGCCGCGCTGGCCGTTGCCGCAGGCAAGCTCAGCGCGCAACTTATCAAGGTGTTTAAAATCGGCTCCGGCACCTCCCTGCCTGGAAAAGTGGCATTAAAGGTGGATGCGGACCTGTTGCAGAAGCTGGGCCGACAGGTTCGCCATAAGAGCGTTGCCATTACCGGCACCAACGGAAAAAGCACGACATCCGGCCTGTTGTCTTCGTTTCTGGAAAATGGCGGTTTTAAAATTGCGAATAACCAACTGGGCGCGAACATGTTCCCAGGGATTACGGCGGCCCTACTTCAGAAAAGCAACCTGAACGGCAACCTGGCCGTGGATTATGCCGTTATTGAAGTGGATGAAGCCTCTATGCCCGCAGTGTCCAAGGCCATTAAGCAGGATTTAACGTTGGTGACCAATCTCTTCCGCGATCAGTTGGATCGTTACGGGGAGCTGGATACCACGGCAAAGATGATCCGAAAAGGCATCGAGCAGAGTGGCGGCATGGTTGCGCTTAATGCGGATGACCCGATGGTGACGAGTATCGGTGCCTCACTTCCGGCAGATCGGGTGATTTATTACGGGGTGGAATTTGTGAACTACCCCGCCGCCATCGATCTGGATTTTCCGGTGGGTTTTCCCCACGAAGTAACGGATTGCCCGCTATGCCAGGCACCGTTGCAATACAGTAAAATCCTCTATGGCCATTTAGGGCATTATGCCTGCCCTGCCTGCGACTTCAAGCGCCCGGTGCCTTGGGTTTCCGCCGATCAGATTGACGTTTCCGCGACGCAGAGCAGAATTACATTTCGCGTTGGGGAGCAATCCGTTTCGCCCGTGACATTACAGTTGCCTGGACTATTTAACGCCTACAACTTTATGGCTGCCGCAACGGCCGGTGCCTGGCTGGAAGTGCCGCCGGAAAGGATGGGCGACAGCCTGCAATCCTATCACAGTATTTTTGGCCGGGCGGAAAAGAAGCAGATTCACGGAAAAAATATCATGATTCTGCTAATCAAGAATCCTGTGGGAGCCGCTGAAGTGCTGAAGGTTGTGACGGCTGATCCCAAGCGCCGCCTGGTGATTTTGATTAACGATAACTATGCCGACGGCCGTGATATTTCCTGGTTGTGGGATGCGCCATTCGAATTATTGGCCCAGATGCCAAATCCCATTACCGTTTCCGGCCATCGCGCGGAAGACATGGCGGTTCGCCTGCGCTATGCCGGCATTCCAGCGGAACAAATCAAAATCCAGCCGGAAGTGATGACGGCCTTGTATGATGCGGTCGATCAAACCCACGCAGATGAAACCCTTTACGTCCTGCCGACTTATACGGCACTCCTACAGATTAGCCAGGCGTTAAAAAGCCGCTAACGATTTTGGCTGATAATGAAGGCTTCGCCAAGGCGCTCGATTGGGCCAGTCGTGTTTTTACGATTGTTATAATCATATTGGGGGCTATCTTTTTTTGACACATGAAACCAGGCCCGCAGTTCATGTTTCATACTAATAAATTGCTGGATGGCCTCAAACGGTTTTTTCAAATCCAAAGAGCCATTTCCAATTAACAATTGTCCAAGAATCCGTGTTGCGGTTGCCGGGCTAACCGATTCCAGAAAGGATAGAATGCGCTGCTTATGCCGTGTTAATAAGCGTGTTTTCGTAGCATTCTCTGGTAGGCGCTCCAGAACTTCATCATACTCGTCAGCTAGTTGGGCGCGCGTTCCCTGTTCCAAATCCTGAAATCTGCCTTCCATTCGGAGCAATGCAAATCGCGCTGTAGTATGTACCAGACGCTCTAATGACTGGGCCTCCGAAATACCAGCTTTGACAGCCAAACGCTTCACCTGTTTCGGGTCTAATAATTGCTGCACAAAGGCACGGGTTGCTTCAATCCCTGAATCGCTCCCTCTCGATCGCTGGATGAATTGCATTGTCTGTTCAACATCGTCAAGTGTAATATACCCTTTTTTAACCGCTTTCAGGATGCTGAGTTCGTAGGAAACATCGCTAACTTCTTCCAAATCGCCGAGTTTCCCCTGTTTGCAGAGTGTTTCGGCAGTTCTTGCCACACTGGCTCTGAAAAAAGGTCTGACTTTTTCCTTGAGAAGATGCGGCAAGACACTCCACAACTCCTTGAAATCCACCGGGTCATATTCCCCGGTGACTTTTGATTTAAAGCAATGTGTACGGTTAAAAATAGCGTTTATTTGGCTAAAAGCAATCTTATCTTGTTTTCTTTGGTGATGTACCTTAATTTGGTCTTCCGGCATGGCGGCAACCAGACCAAAACGGGCTGATGTTCTTGTGCTATAGCTTGTTGCTTGACTGACAGTAATCATGAACTCTTCTCAATATCTCATTGCGCTAATAGGGAAGGTTTCATAGGATGGTCTGGTCATCGCGCTTTAGCCCTCTAACCAGCCAGTATCGCCCGAACCGCAAGCCCAACTGGTAACGGCCGGGAAAAAACATCGATAGATTATCCAACAATACACCCGGCAGCCGCATGGCGGATGCGGTAAACGGCCACCAGGCCGCAGCGCCTTTGGGATGAATGCCGACGGGATAATGGTCCGTAATCTGGATGGACTCCAGGAAGGATTGCCAGGAAGTCCAGTCCTGACGCAGATTTTGGGTGATTAAAATAAACGCCCCGCCTTTTTTCAAGCGGGACGCAAATTCGTCTATCTCATTTTGGGACACGTCGGCAAGTTGAATAACAAGGAGATCCCACATCACATGGCCGTCTTCGGCAATAAACCTATCGGGCCGGTAGGATGCGACGTTCTCCGTCTTCAGTCGCGTTCGCCATTCATCCGTAGGGATGTCGTGGTCGCTGATGATAGCGACGGTCGGTTGTTTAAAGGTCTTGAGCCAGCGGGCGATTAAAGGGCGGGTGTAAAAGACAGCGGTTTTTTGTGTCAATGGCCGCAAGTCCACTGTTCTCTCCTCTATCCGGTTGAGCCGCTGTTGGGCTGGATGTTGCTGAATGGTCGCTGTCACGGGATTTTACACGCCTTCCTTAAAAATCGTATGACTATGGGAAGTCATCTATGGTGTGTTCCGTTAGAGTTACTGTATTATAAGCCACCCTCAAAAACAAAGAGTCGTAAAGGTTTGTAAATGTCCGAGGCGTCCAGACCCGCTATCAAGAAATCCTCAGCCCGATCGGCGACCGAGGAGCATGAGGTTATGCAGCTGTGGCATCAGTATAAAAACAGCCCCGACAGCCCGCAACTTCGCGAAAAGCTGATTTTGAAGTATCTTCACCTGGTGCGGTACGTGGTTAGCCGCCTGCCAATTACATTGCCTGTCAGCATCGCGCAGGAAGACCTGGTAAGCTACGGCACCATGGGCCTGATGGAAGCCGTCGAGCGTTACGATCTCTCCCGTGGCTTGAAGTTTGAAACATACGCCGTCACCCGGATTCGCGGGGCCATCATCGACCAGCTCCGCTTCCAGGATTGGGTGCCGCGTGGGGTTCGCAAGCGCGCCAAGGACTTGCAGGAGGCCATGGCCCGACTGGAAGAAAAACTGGGCCGCAATCCTACCGAGGACGAACTGGCCGAAGAGCTTGGTGTCACCAAGCACAAGCTCAAGATGATTCTTTCGGAAAGCAACAACCTGCTGATCTCGCTGGATGAGTCCCGAGGGGATGACAGCTCCGGCAGCACCGCCTCCCTGATGGATCTGGTGGAGGACAAGAATAGCCCTGATCCGCAGGCCGAGCTTGAGTCCGGTGAACTACGCCGCAGGCTGGCGGAAGCCATTGGCAAGTTGCCGGAGCGCGAAAAGCTTTTAATTGCCTTGTATTACCACGAGAACATGACCCTGAAGGAAATCGGCGAAGTCATTAGCGTGTCCGAATCCCGTGTATGTCAGTTGCATGCGCAAGCCATCCTCAGGTTACGGGGCGCCCTCAGCCAATGAAGCCCCAGGATGCCCGTCTCGGATATCTGCTGGTAACCACTCCCATTCCTAACGTGTACATTGGCGGCCTAATGGTGGTGGACTCCCGGGGACTCCCGGTAGAGTTTCGCTATACCGAGCCGATCCAACCCACCAAGATTCAACAGATCCTTTATGGGTCTGTTTTAGGGCGTTACATCAAGAACGAAGTCATCCTGGAAACGTTGATCAAAAGCCTGGAATCCAAGCCGGCCCTGCTGGTGGTGAATGACGAAAGTTTTCTGATGAAGGAGGCCGCCACGCGCGATTACGACGTGGTTCGGTTGACGGAGACCAAGGCGCCGCCCCTTCGCGGAACGGTGCCGTATGAGCGAATTTCCGCGCAGGAGTTTTTGCTGCAACTCACTGCGGAGAGCAGCCCGGTTCGCGTGCAAATGGGCTCGGATAGCACAACAGGGCGAGATGTTGCCGCAGGCGCTCCCAAGAGCTTACCGGACAAGTCCAAAGAAGCGGACGCAGAACTGGAGAACTCGGAGATATACAGGCAGCTGTTGGAAAACGGCAAGCTGATGGATATTATGGAACCCCTTGTAAGAGTGGAAAAGGCCCTTTCAGTACTATGCCAGGAAGCTGGGATCAAGGCAGCCGCAAGTTAATCGGCGAAATACGCGAAACCCTGCGCCAGCATTTTAAAGGCGTCCATACTGCCGTGGCCGATTTGGAAATAAACAACAACTGGATAGCCTTTCATCTGCCTATTGATTCTGAAACATATGGCGGCGTGTTGATTGATGAACAGGCCGTGAGTCACCCGGCCGCTGTGTTGCTGGAGGCATGCAGCAACGTCATAGAAGCAGAGGTGGATTGTGTGCTGCATCAAGGCAGCGCCTTGGTGCCGGAGGCAGTAGCCCAGGCCGTTCCATGTAATTGGGAAGACGCGATTTTTGTCCGCTTTGAATCAACTGCGTTTCAAGATGCTCACGTTATCACATTACCGGTAGAAGCGGTTGCGCCAGGTCCTGTGCAATGCATCGAACGCAAGGCGCTCTCTATCGCAAAGGCAGCCAAACCCACCCGGCTGGAGAATGACCGCTTTAAACGACCGGCCGTTAAACAGTTATCACGGATTAAGACCCAACCGCTGAAGTTCGCTGTGCAGGCCATGCCACTGCCAGTGTACCGAAAGCCGATTCCGCCGCACCGCTTTAGCACCAGCCAGCGCGTGCGGTTTAAGGAGCTGTTAAGTCAGAAGGCAAAGTTGCCGATAAATGATATACAACTTGTCAGTATTTACGACAGGGTCTATCTTGGTTTATATCAATCTATATCCCAAGCGGATGATGGAACGTTGATGTGTCTCCCCAAACCGGTTGCAACAAAGGAGCCCCACCTGGAGTCCTACCGCCCTGTCTACCTGATTATCGGGAAATCCCTGACGCCGCCCCATAAGTACATACAAACCGTAATGCTGATGACGGATGAAGAAGATGGCCGCTAGCAAGCTGATTATTAATACCACGCATTACGATCGCCTGTTTCAGCAGGCGCCCGTTGGGGTGGTCATTGTCGATCCGCAAGGCATCCTTCTGTGGCATAATAACTTGGCCAAGGCGCTTTTGGGCGGAACGGTGAAGCCGGGTGACGTCATGCTCCATTCCAAGGATTGGCCGGGATTCCGCGAACTGATTTTACAGAAAAGCCCGTTCTTCTATCTGGTGAATGAGCAAGGGTTCGTATTTACGCCCCAAGTGCTGGAAGAAAACGAAGACTGCATCCTGCTTTGGATGGTGCCATCGACAACCATGGAAATCGATCTGGTGAAGATGCAGCAGGATTTGATCCAGCAGCGCAAGCTGGCAAACCTGGGCAAAATGATGCTGGAGCTGGCCCACGAACTGAATAACCCGTTGACGGGCATTTCCATGGGGCTTCAGCTAATTGGCATGACGATGAAAAAGCTGAAGAAACAACTCCAGGAAGCCTTGCCGGAAAACACCCAGATGGCTGCGATGATTGATAAGATGCAGCAGGAGTTGGACAAGGCTAACAAGTCCACGGCCAAGGCAGCCGGGCTTCGACAGGATTTAATGGCCTACAGCAAGCCTAATAACCTCAATTTACGCCCTTACCAAACCAGCAAGCTCATCGAACTCTCCTTTGCCGGGTTCCAGTCCCAGCCTATCTTCAAAAAGATGAAAATTGAATTCCAGCTTGATCCCAACTCCCCCACTATCCTGTGCGATCCGTCCAAAATGGAGCAGATCTTCTACAACCTGGTGAAAAACGCACATGAGGCCACTGAAGGCGCTGGTCGTGTCATTGTCCGAGAGTTAGTAAAGGATGCAATGGTGCTGATTGAGGTAGAAGACAACGGCCCCGGTATCCCGGAAAAGCTCCTCGACAAAATTTTTTCCCCTTTCCTAACCACCAAGCCCCGTACCGGAACAGGATTGGGCCTGAGCATCAGCCAGCAGATCATCCAGCAACACGGCGGCACGTTTTCGGTTTATAATAAACCAGGATCGGGAGCTTGCTTTCAGATTTCCTTTCCCATTATCAAGAAGAACGAATCGGTCTCCCGCCTATGAAGATATTGGAGAAGAAGCCCGTGTCCAACGTCAGTTCACCCAATACCCGGCCTTACGGCGTGCTGGTGGTGGATGATGACAGCACCATTCGGGATAACCTGAAGGAATACCTCTCGTTTTATCACCAGGCAGACTACGAACTGGAGATTGATGAGGCCTCCACAGCGGAAGATGCTTTCCAAATGCTGGAAAGCAAGGAGTATGACCTAATAATCAGCGATATTAACCTGCCCGACCAGGATGGGTTTGCCATCCTTCGGGAGGCGGTACACCATAACCCGGATATCAAGCGGGCCCTGATTACGGCTTATGACCTGGATACCTATATTACGATGGCGAAAGAGGAAAAGGTCTACAACATCATCGTCAAGACTGCACCTTTCAACTTTTCCGAGTTCTCCGTGGTCGTGGATAACCTGCTAAACCCTAAAAAGGCGTTCGGGCTGGACAAGTACATCGACGAGCCTGCCGAGCCGATAACGGAAATCGTGGTCAAATCCAGCCATGAGATTATGCAGGCCCAACAGGAACTCAAGGACTTTTTCCAGCGGTTTGGCCTGCCGGATATTGACGCGCTGGCGATTGTGATTGTCGAAGCCATTACCAACGCGGTTTACCATTCAGCCAAGCTGCCGGATGGCTCCCTGAGATACCAGAAAGGTGAAATCATCGACGAATTGAAGCCGGAAGAACAGGTCATTATTTCCTACGGCTTTGATGACGAGAAACTGGGCCTTTCCATCCGTGACCAGGGCGGCAGCATGTCCGCGGATGAAATCCTGTACTGGCTGGAGCGAAACATCACCGGCCAATCGCTGATGGACACCCATGGCCGGGGCATTTACTTGATCCACCGGCTCATGGATCGGGTAATCATCAACCTCTCCCGCAACAATTGCACGGAGATCATCCTCCTCCATTACCTGCAGGAAATGTCCGGCGAAAACAAACCCCTCTACATCAACCAGCTCTAATCCATTCGCCTGGGTATACAGATTTTAAATCGTCTGCTCGTTCTGGAATCCCGCCTGCGCGGGAATGACAAGCTTTAGATCCTTTTTGTCCCCTCTCCTGCGTGGGGTAGGATAGAGTGGGGAGAAGCTCCAGCGTACATATTTCAGAAAGGACAGCCCCCTCTTCGTAGAAATCAGGCTAGAAGGTACCCTTTAGGCATCCGGTTGCGGCGGCTTTTGGCGGATGGGCAGAATGACGGTCATCGCGGTGCCGACACCAGGGGTGCTTTCCACATCAATTCTCCCGTGGTGTTTCTCGATAATCTTGTAGCAAAGTGCCAGGCCCAGCCCGGTTCCAACGCCGACGCCCTTGGTGGTAAAGCCGGGATCGAAGATGCGCGGCAGATGTTCCGGCGAGATCCCTTTTCCGGTGTCCTTTATCGCAACATGAACCTGGTTTTGCGCTTCGTCAAGCCAGGTTTCGATCGTAATCTCTCCTTGCTGCTCGATACTATGGGAGGCATTGATCAGCAGGTTCATAAACACCTGGTTCAGCAGGCCCGGAAAACAATCGATCAGGGGAATATTGCCATACTGCTTGATAATTCGAATCTTTCCCCTTAAAGAGCTGTGGATGAGCAGCAACGTAGAATCCAGCCCTTCATGAATGTTTACTTGCTTGAGATCCGACTCGTCCAGCCGGGCAAAATTCCGCAGGTTTTTCACAATCTCCTGAATCCGCTCGGAGGCCATGCGATTGATTTTAAGGAGGTCGATCGCCGTGGTTTTCATCTTGATGGCTTGCGGGTCATCCGTCTCGATTTTCTCCAGGCACCGTTGCACCGTATCGTCGTTGGAAACCAGCGTCCCCAAAGGAGTATTCACCTCGTGCGCAATCCCGGCGACAAACTGGCCCAGGACCGCCATTTTCTCGGACTGGATCAGCTGCATCTGCGTTTGCTGAAGCTCCTTGATAGTATCTTCCAGGCGCTTGCGCTGGTTCTCCTTTTCCTGGAAAAGGTTGGCCTGGTGCAGCGCCACGGCCACATGTTCCGCAATGGCCTTGAGCAGTTCAATCTCTTCGCTCAGCCAGGCACGGAAGGTATCGCACTGGTGCAGGCTAATGGTGCCCACAAAGTTGCGTTCTTGCAGCAAAATGGGAAAAACGGCGAGGCTTTTAACCTGTGCTTCGTGGAGATAGGCTCGCCCATCCGGGAAATTGCGCGTATCGTTGAGGATAAACGGGTTGTATTTGTGCGGAGAATCGCTGCGCCGGGTAAACAGCTCCCGCTCAAACAACATGGCGTTATCCGGATTGTCCACCGGGTTAATGCCGGGCAAGACATACTCAAAATACTGGAACGCATCGGGTTCCACGCCCCAATAATGGATGAGGCAACGGCTCAAGCCCATGACCTTGCCCACTTCCTGCACCGTGGTTTGAAGAATCTCTTCAATCTGCAAGGATTGGCGAATGGATTTGGTGATCTGGTTAATCAGAAATTCTCGACCGGCCTGGCTTTGGGTTTGCCAGTAAAGCCTCGCGTTTTCCACGGCTACGGCCAACTGTTCGGAGACTTCTTCCAGGAGGTTGAGGTGGGTGGGTTGGTAATTGCTGCCAGATAACCCAATGCAGCCAATCATAACCCCTTTGCTCACCAGCGGCACCAGCAGGGTTTGTTCGGTCTGGTTATCCACCAGAACCGAACGTATATTTTGGGAAGCAATCAGCCGGGAATGCGGCCGCCGAAGCAGATCGTCGATCATGGCATCGTACCCGGCAAACAGGTTACTTTCCCCGCTGATTTCCGCTTGGCCTTGCGGCAAGAGAGATACCACCACCTTGGCCGTATTCTGGCTGTCGTCCAGGATGACAATCGTGCCCGCTTCAAACGGGATAAACGAACCCAGAACTTCCCCCAGGGCATCGAAGATTTCTTCCAGAATCAAGGAGGAGTTGACCGAGCGGGCTACGGCCTGAAACAGGGCCAGCCTGACCTCCGCTTCCGTAACGGGTTGCCACTGAAGCAAAAAGCCTTCATCCCCGGCAAGCGGGGTTCCAACTAGCATCAGGCCGGTATTGAAATACAACTGGAATGGTTTTTCACCCTTCATCAAGTCCAGTACCTGGTAAAGCCTGTCCTGCAAGTTTTCGAAGTGCTGCGTCCCTTCGGGGTTGGCGGCCAGCAATTGTCCACGATAGTTCACTCTGGCCGCGGCCAGGCCATCTGGATCCATTTGTAGCGGTGGGACGGATTTCATTTTTCTTCCGTTCGGGCTAAAAGGGTTACTGTATAATTTTAAGGCAGATTCCGATTCTTTTTCGGAACGGCCCGGCAAATCCTTGAATCCAGTGCCGCTTGCAACCTCGCCAACATAAAAGAAGAGAGCCGTTGTACAGGAATCCAAACATCGTGCCCAGCTCCCGTCCACACCTTTATAAAATCGGCATTACCGGCACCATTTCTTCCGGAAAGACCATGGTGGGCCGTTACATCGAGTCCCTGGGCTACCCGGTGTTGGATACCGACGAGGTCGTGCGGGCATTATACGCCAGCGATCCCTTGTTAAAAGAGGGGCTTTCCCAGGCGTTCGGCCCGCAAATCATCGGTGCCGATGGCGCGGTGGATCGCAAGGCATTGCGGGACATTGTATTTAACGATTCGCAGAAACTGCAACAACTGGAAAGCATGGTACACCCCCGGGTCCGGGAAAAGACACTGGCTTTCCTTGAAGATAAGTCCTTGCCGACGCCGCTTCGGTTTACCCTGGTGCCGCTGCTGTTTGAAGCCGGTACAGAAAAGCACTATGATGAAGTGTGGGCTGTGGTCGTGGAACCAGAGGTTCTGGTTGAACGCCTGATGGCGCGGGATCAGATTTCCCAGACGGAAGCTGAAAAGCGGCTTTCCAAGCAGTGGCCCCAAGCAGACAAAGCCAGGAAAGCCCATCGTGTTATCGATAACTCCGGCGCGCCGGATACGGCAAAAGCAACTGTAAAGCATTACATCGAAACCCTATTGGAGCGTTTACACCGTGAGACTTTTTAGACCCAACCAGCAAACAGCCACATGGTTTTTGGTGTTCGGTTTGCTAATGCCGCTTCCCGCCTTGTCCCAAGATGCGGTGCAAAACCCGGTTCCGGATGGCTCGGCAATCCCGCCCGTGGAGGAGGAAACCCCAGTAGTACTGCCAACCGACGTAACCCTTCCCCCGGATCAGGCCGTTTTAAGCTACCTGATGCGTAAAGGGTTTTTCAACCCATTCCCCGACAATGTGTTTAACCCATCACAGCCGATTACACGGGCGGAATTCGTGACGCTGCTTTACCGCGCATCTGAAATCAACACGCCGTTTGTGAGTGAGTTTGCCTACTTCATTGATCTCCCGACGGACCACTGGGCTTATGTGCCCGTCGAAGGCCTTCGCATGCGCGGGTTGCTAAAAGGGAATAACGGCCGGTTTTTCCCGAATGAAGCCATGACGCGGATGGAAGCCAGCCTCCTGATGAGCAAGACCTTGGACAAGTCCTGGCTGAACCTGACGCCCCAGGAAATCAACGCGACCCTGGCGGCCTACGCCCAGCATGAAATGATGATCCCGGAATGGGCGCAACCCGATCTGGCTCGCACGGTCTTCGCCGGTTTATTGCAACCCATCCCGGGAAGCAACCCGGATGGCGCCCTTGTATTAGCCCTGGATAAGCCTTTAACGCGGATGGATGCGGCGCATATGGTATACCGTCGCACGCTATTGCAGCAGGATGACAGCGCAATCCAGGAGTCCCGCCTGGCCTGGATTCCTCCCGGCATTCGCATGAGTATTTCGCCAACGTCGGCCATCTCTTCCGAAGGGCTTTTCGTTAACCAGGTGGTTTATTTTTCGCTGGTAGAGGATGTTGAGGTGGAGCCCATCAACGTTGTGCTGCCGCGTGGCACCCGGATACATGGCAACGTCACGGAACTGACGCCGGACAGGAGCCGAGCGCGAATCATACTGGACAAGGCAGACATGCCCTCCGGAGAAAGCTACAACCTGTCTTCCTCTGTCGTTCTCACATTTAAACTGGACGAGAAACAACAAAGCTATGTGGTTCCCGGCCAGAACTTCACCATTACCACTGTACCAGGGCGATAGCAAACTCGTCCGTAGTACATGATGAAGATTTCATCAGGTATTATCGTTGTCGAGATTTCATCTCGGTGTTAAAGTGTGTCCTACACACGAGTGGAACGAAAACAAAGGATAAAGAGTTAGCCTTATATGAGACTGGATTGGTTGACAAGAATGCCCACAACAACGGGCATACCTCAACGTGGGGATGGTTCTTCCACACTGTTGCACGAAGTTTTCCCGAAGAGTGTTTACCCGGCATCGCCTTTGACCGCCCCGAAGACCTCTCCTGCGCCTCAAGCCGAGGCCCCATCGCTCACCGGCTTTTTGGATAAAATGTTCAGCAAGATTCGGGACGCCTTTTCGGCCCCGGTGAATCACTCCCTTCCCGGCAACCTGTTTATGACGCCGGAACAAAAAACGCGCCAACAGCAGATTGAAACCTATGCCGAAAGCCCGTTTGAACAAACGTTGTTTTCTCTGCGTAAAAAACCGGGGGATTTCGTGGTCAGCAAGGCCTGGGCGCAAGCGCTCCAGAGCAGCGATACGCTGAAAAAGGATGCCGCTCTAACGTTGCTTCGCAGCTTCTTTGCCTACAGCGGTGTGGATAACCAATATCAGCTTTCCGCACACACGCAGATGAAGCTGATGATCTTCTCCCCGCACCTCTCTGAAGGGGCATTGGGCAAGGCCATCCTGTTCGAAGCCATCCTAAAACTCCCCATCGCGCAAATTCTGGAGTTTGCCGGGGCGCTGAAAAAAGAATTCGGGGCAATGCCCCCCCTTGCACAAGGGTTTATTCTCAAGCAGATCCTTCAATCCAAAAAACTGATGGAAGAGGATCCGCACCTGAACGAGGAAGACGAAAAAGCCTTCCGCAAGCTGGTGAAGGAGCTGGTCATCCAGTTCTACTCCGGTAAACAGGAAGCCATCGCCCAGGATATGCAAATGCAGGAAAAAATCCGCACCGGGTTTTTGAAAATGCAGCCGATTGATGATGCCTATCAAAAGGCCTTGGAGGAAGTTGAGCGCCGCTACCGTCAAAAACTGCGCCAACTGAAGAAAAACCGCTCACAAAAAGTTGCAGAGGCGGAAGAGGAAAAGTTGAGACGGATAGAGTTGATCTACGACAGCGTCGAAGGGGACTTGGATTCCGGATTGGGTGATCTCAACCTGGAATTGGAAAAGGTGCTGGCCAGTTAACTTGTCTCACAGTTGAATCACACCTGGCCACATGGTACACGCTGTCGAACTCTGCATTTTTCATTATTGAAAAAACACAATAAACACAAGGCGCACATTTCCCTGCGCCTTTTTTTCTATGTAAGATGATGGCAAGAGCGAAATAGGATTAATAAAGGAGAAGGAACGTGACTGAAGTTCGGGTTCGGATTGCGCCCAGCCCCACGGGTAACCTGCACGTAGGAACCGCCAGGACCGCATTATTCAACTATTTGTACGCCAAAAAGCACGACGGCAAGTTTATCCTGCGCATTGAGGACACCGATCTCGAACGTTCCGAAGCAAAATACATCCAGGATATTTATGACGGCCTGCAGCTGCTGGGCCTGCACTGGGACGAAGGCCCGGACAAGGAAGGCCCTTACGGCCCTTACATCCAGTCCCAACGGTTGGATTTGTACCGTGAATATGCCCAGAAGCTGGTTGCAAGCGGCCATGCCTACTACTGCTACTGCACAGTCGAGGAGCTGGACGCAGAGAAACAGAAGTCCATGGAAGAGAAGCGCCCATACATCTATTCTCGCCGCTGTTGTGATGAGGATGAGGCAACCAGGCTGAAGCAGGATGAAAGCCGGAAGCCGACGCTGCGGTTCAAAATCCCCAGCGAGCCGGAAAGCATCCTGCTGGAAGATCTGGTGCGCGGGGAAGTGACCTTTGAATCAGCCCTCATTGGCGACTTCGTCATCATGAAGTCCAACGGGACGCCCAGTTATAACTTTGCCGTGGTGGTGGACGACCTGACCATGAAAATCACCCACATCATCCGCGGAGAAGACCATATCCCCAATACGCCCAAGCAGATGTTGCTGTACCAGGCCCTTGGCGCCCAGATGCCTGCTTTCGCCCACGTCGGCATGATTCTTGCGCCGGATCGCAGCAAGCTTTCCAAGCGGCATGGGGCCACTGCCGTCGCCGAGTTTATTCGCCAGGGCTACTTGCCGGAAGCGTTCGGTAACTTCCTGACCCTGCTGGGCTGGTCGCCGCCGGATGGCCAGGAGGTTGGCACACTGGCGCATTTTGCTTCTGAATTTACACTGAGCCGCATTGCGCCCAACCCTGCGATTTTTGATCAGGACAAACTGAACTGGCTAAACGGCATCACCATTCGCGCAATGGAACTGCCCACCTTGCTGGAAAAAGCACGGCCTTTTCTGTCCGGTTATGATTTGTCGCAATATGATGACACCCGGCTCCAGATGATCCTGGAAGCCGTCCGCGAACCCATTACCATCCTGTCTGAACTGCCGGATGCCGTGTCCTACTTTTTTGGGGACAACGTGGCGTATACCGATGAGATTCGGAATGACGTACTGCAAACCGAGGATTCGTTGACCGTGTTGGAAAGGTTCAAATCGGATTTCCTGGCCAATGCGGCGTTCTCCAGCCCGGAAGAACTGGCGGCGGAAGTGAAGGCGTTCGCCAACAACCTGAAGCCTCTGAAGATGAAAAGCATTATGTGGGCCATTCGGGCTGCCGTCACCGGGCGCGTCCACGGCGCGGATCTGAGCAAGACCCTGTTTATCCTGGGGAAAGACCGTGTAAATCACCGGGTTGAAGACGCCTTACAGCAGATCGCGACACGCTCCGCATAGCGCCTTTTAAATTTGAACGAACGAACCCATTTTGGGCGCGCTACTCCTTGGCAAAGCGGACGGAGATATTATCAAAGCGTCCTGCGGTGTTATCCGCCTCGTCGTGCATCACAACGGTCACGATGGCGGTTCCGGTTTCCGGATCCTGTTGAAATTGGATGGCCTGGGCCATGCCCATCTGCTGAATGAAAAGCTCGTTGAGGGTTTTACAGACCGCTTCCATCATATTACTGGTGGAGACAGGCTCTTTACTGCCAAAAGCTTTCTCGGCAGGCACACGCGCCCACCCCATCGGGTTAATCCGCTGCATGGCAAGATTCTCCTTCCATTGTGCCGGGGTTAATATCCAATCGACCTGACGAATACTCCGCGTATCGACAAGGGAGAATGCAAAGTGATGACAAGCCCATCAAGATACGTTGGCTGAAGGAGGCAATAACACGGCACGCACAACCGTCCGCCGTTTTGGCGCACAGTAGACACACCGGATCGGGAGTGCTATAATCCAGTTGCTTCTAAAAGAGAAAGTAGAAGTGGGATCTCGCTTGAGCCCACTTTTTTAGTTATTTAGGGAGATTCCCTGGCCATGAAGACCAAAAAGCGCTACCAGACCCCCAAGTTATCCCCGCAACAGATTGAAGCCATCCAGACCCATGTGACCAGCCTGGCGGATGTGACGCTGCCGGAAGCCTATTTCCTGATAGACGTGGAAATGGTGGAAGAGAACGGCCGCTGGTACCTGCGCTTATATGTGGATCACCGTGATCCGGCGAGGAAAATCAGCCTGGAGGACTGCAAACTGATTAGCCAAAGTATGGAAGAGCCCTTGGAAAAGACAACCAAGGAACTGGAAAATCTTCCGTATAACCTGGAGGTTAGCTCGCCAGGTTTGTTTAGAAGCCTGAAAAGCCAGCGTGAATTTCAGTTCTACACCGGCCGTCGTATCGAGATCAAGCCCAAGAGCGGCCCTACGGAGATTGGGTTTATCGACTCATTTGACCCGGAGGCCATGGAAGTTTTATATCGCACCACACCGGACCAGGACGGCGAAATCAAGCGAATTGCCTCGAACACCAAGGGGCTTAGCATTTCCTTGGCGCCGGAGTTAAATAAACTAGACATATCAGTCGGATTGGAGGATCAACGCAATGATTAAGCTCGGCTCACAATTACAGGAAGCCGCTGAACAGCTGGAACGGGAGAAAGGAATTCCCCGCGCCGTATTTATGGATTCCATCAAGGAAGCCATGATGGCGGCCTACAAGCGTTATTCCCACATCCAGGAGATTGAAGACCCGGATATTTACGAAGTACGTCTGAACGAACGGAGCGGCGAACTGGGCATTTTCCAGAAAAAAACCGTGGTTGAGACGGTCGAGGACGAAGAAAACGAAGTCGACAAGCATGATGCCTTGCAAATCGACGCCAATGCACAGGTGGGCGACCAGGTTTTTGTGGAAGTGACCCCGGTGGACTTCGGCCGGATCGCAGCCCAGTCTGCAAAACAGGTGATGACGCAACGGATTCGCGAAGCCGAAAAACGCCTGATTTACAACGAGTTTGAAGAGCGCAAGAACGCCGTGACCCAAGGGGTTGTTCAGCGGGTGGAAGGGCGTAACGTCATCGTCAGCATCGGCCGGATTGAAGCCGTAATGCCGCCAAAGGAACAACTCCCCGGCGAATATTACCGAGTTGGCAATAAAATCCGCGTATTCGTGGCGGATCTGCGTGACAACGGACGCGTTCCCCAGATTATCGTATCCCAGGCGCACCCGGAAATGGTTCGGGAAGTGTTCGAACTGGAAGTCCCCGAGATTGAGGACGGCTTGGTCGAGCTGAAGAATATCGCCCGCGAGGCTGGCTACCGGACAAAAGTCGCGGTGACCTCCTCCGACCCGGATGTTGATCCGCAGGGGGCCTGTATTGGTGCCCACGGCGCCAGGATTCACGCCATTGTGAACGAGCTGAAGAATGAGAAGATCGACATCATCCGTTGGTCCGAAGACCCGGCGCAGTTTATTATCAATGCGCTGGCTCCGGCGAAAATCGTTGCGGTGGAAATCCTGAATGAGGAGCCGCCGAACCGTGTTGCGCAGGTTATCGTGCCGGATGATCAGCTAAGTCTCGCAATTGGCCGTGAAGGGCAAAACGTTCGCCTTGCCGCCAAGCTCACCGGGTGGAAGCTGGACATCAAGAGCCTGAGCCAGGTGCAGGCACAGGTTGCTGCCCACACCGAATCCGAACTGGAAACCGGCGATGTCCCTCTTGAATCCGTCGAGATCGACTAATCTCGGTTTTCAACATCCTTAATTACGGTGTGATATTTATGGCGCTGTAGAGAAACAAACCCTCATCCCAGTTTCTTCTTCACGGCCGCGCGTAGCGGTAAATGAGAGGGAATGTCCTGAAGCCGACAGGCTTCCCTCAAAATACAGGGGTTCCTGCATCTGCACGCAGCAGAAGCGGGTAGGGACCGGCCATTGCAGCAGCCAGCGAACATTGCAAACCGACCAGCCCCTTAGTTTACTCTTCCCCTTGAAGGTGTAAAAATTAAGATATGTACTTTTTGCAACCCGTGCGGTTGGCAGCAGGAAACCCGGATGCCCAGGCTCCCGTCACAATATCGACAATGTGTTGCGTGTCGGAACTTGTATTTCCGGTCCGATCTTTTTAGGATCATTTATGACCGGCAGCAGCAGACCGTTCAACTGCTGCAAACGTCAAAGGAGAAAACCAGGTTATTCGGTCGTTCTGCTTACCTGTGCCGTGCCATGGCCTGTCTTCAAACGGCGATGAAGGGCAAGAAGATACAGAAGGCGTTGAAAACGTCTATTCCGGATGATATATTAATATGTTTAAACGACGCTTTGAAAGGAAACCATCCTGGTGGCTACACCGAAAGTAAGAATTTATGAATTAACAAAGGTTCTCGGCCTTTCGAGCTGGAAAGAACTCGCGGATGTGCTGGAAAGCAAGCTTGGCGTAACCGTAAAAAGCCACTCCAGCACCATTGATCAAGATTTAGCGAATAAAGTCGTCGCCATCATTACAGGCGATAACAAAGTTTCCGCGCCCACGGTTGATGAAACCCCAAGGCAAAAGTCGGAACCCGCGCCTTCTGCGCAGCAACCCGTAAAAAACCAACCCCGGCCCCAACCGGAGCAACGCACTGCCGCGCCCGTGTCCCAACCACAACGGCAGCAAGCGCCGCCGCAACCCACCCAACAGGTACATCGTTATCCGGAGAAGAAGACGCAACCCCTTTCCGGCAGCGGGCAACGTCCTCAACAGCAAATACCCGGCGGCGGTGGACAACAACGTCCACAACCGCAACAACACAGCGGTAATAGGCCACAACAGCCCGCATCGGCCACGCAGCGACCACAACAACAAGGTGGTAGTGGCGCAAACCGTCCGCAGCAACCGGCGGCACAGGCAGCGCCTAAAACCGCACCAGTTGCGGTGCAAGCCAACCCTGCCAAGCCTAAGCTGGATGACGCGGTGATGGAAGAGGATACGGCTGTCCTGGAAATCATGAAGCCGGCTAAGGATGACGAGCCATACAGCGAAATTGCCCAAACCATCGAGCGGCATAACAAAACCGAGATGAAAACCGCCTTTAAGAAAGTGGCGGAAGTGGAAAAGGGCGAAAAGCCGATTCCAGGAACCACGCAGTACAAGCAGCCCCAGCAAAATGCCCCGGTCGCGGAACCTGAGCCGCAGGTCATCCGTATTTCAGAGCCGTTATCGATTGCGGAACTGGCGGTTAAACTCGGCCGGCGTGAGACTGAGTTGATTCGCCACCTGTTTATGAAGGGCGTGATGGTAACTGTAAACCAGACCATGCAGGTGGATGACGCCATTTCCCTGGCGAAAGAGATGGGTTTTGAAGTGGAAGGCCCTGACAAGGAAGCGGATAAACAGCCTACCGCCGCACCCGAATTGAAGGTTCGCCAGGCCAAGGGGAAACATTTACGCTCGCGCGCGCCGGTTGTGTCCATTATGGGGCACGTTGACCACGGTAAAACATCTTTATTGGACGCCATCCGCGAAACGCGCCACAAGATTGTGGATACCGAGGCCGGCGGGATTACCCAGAGCATCGGTGCATATACGGTTGAAAAAGACGGCAGCAAGATTGTCTTTATCGATACACCTGGCCACGCGGCATTTACCTCCATGCGGATGCGCGGGGCGCAGGCCACAGATATTGCCATCCTGGTGGTTGCGGCGGATGACGGCGTGATGCCGCAGACGATTGAAGCGATCAATCACGCCAAGGCGGCCAACATCCCCATTATTGTGGCCGTGAACAAGATTGACAAGCCTGGCGCCGATCCCGATCGCGTGATGGTGCAGCTTTCCGAGCATGGGTTAACCCCGGAAAAATGGGGCGGCGACACCATTTGCGTGGAAGTGAGCGCGCTGCAACGCCTGGGGTTGGATGATCTGCTTGAGATGATCAGCCTGGTATCCGAACTTCAGGAACTGAAGGCCGATTCAACCGTCCCTGCTGAAGGCGTGGTTATTGAAGCCCGCCTGGATAAGCGCAAGGGGCCGGTTGCCACGGTACTCGTTCAGAACGGGACGCTGCATGTGGGCGAAAACATCCTGATGAACAAGGTTGGCGGACGGATTCGTGCCCTGATCAGCGATTCCGGCGAGCGGATCAAATCCGCCGGGCCCAGCACGCCTACCGAAATCCTCGGCTTAAGTGAAGTACCCCAGGCGGGAGATACCTTTACCGTCGTGCTGAATGACAAGGAGTTTAAGCGGACGCTGCAACAGCGCCAAAGCCAGGATCGCGAGCAGCGCCTGACCAAGATGGTAACGCACGGCCTGATGAACGAGCGCGAGAACCAGCGCAAGGACTTCTACCTTATTGTTAAGGCCGATACGCAAGGCTCCGTGGAAGCGGTAACACACGCGTTGGCGCAACTTGCCACCGAGGAAGTGTCCGTTCACATTATCCATGCGGGCACAGGCGATGTTTCCGAGGCGGATGTCCTGCTTGCATCGGCCAGCAACGCCATTATCATTTCCTTTAACACGCGTGAGGAAGCCAACGCCCAGCGGACGGCCCAGGATCAGGGCATCGAAATCCTGCAATACGACGTTATTTACCACGTTGTAGAGGATATGGAAAAACGGATGCTCGGCCTTCTCTCCCCGGATGTGGAGGAGCAGGAAACCGGTGTCGTGGAAGTGCGCCAGCTCTTCAGCTTTGGTAAAACCGTGATTGCCGGTTGCTATGTAACCGAAGGCAGAGTAACCCGGAATGCCCAGTGCCGTGTTTTCCGCAACAACAAGGAGATGTTCAAGGGGCAGTTAAGCAACCTGAAGCGCTTTAAGGAAGATGCCAAGGAAGTGGCTGCCGGGTATGAGTGCGGTATCTCGTTCGACCGGTTTAACGATCTGCAAGTCGGCGATATTATCCGTGTCTTCACAATGAAAGAGATCGAGCGGACGTCTCTCTAAACCCCGCTCGACGTGTGTCCTCAACCATAAAAAGGGGGTAAACCTATGGCCAATCGTTTCGAATTCTCCAGAGCCGACCGGATTCGCAAGGCCTTGATGCGCGAAGTCAGCGATATCATTCGCCGTGAAGTAAAAGACCCCCGCTTATCGGAAACCGTCGTATCCATTACGGACGTTGAAGTTTCCGGGGACTTGCGCCATGCCAAGATCTTCGTCAGCATTTTTGCGGAGAAGGAAGCCCAGGACGAAGTGATGGAAATCCTGCACGAGTGGACAAAGGTTATCCGTTCGGAAGTCGGCAAGCGCATCCGGATGCACCATACGCCGGAACTGCTGTTCTGCCTGGATAACTCGCTGGAGCGCGGCAGCCGCGTAACCCAGTTGCTCGATCAGATCAGCCGCGGCGAAGTATAATCACTCATCCCTTCGCGACAAATCCGGCTTAAGGTCGAATGCACGTTGCAATGCTATACTTGAGGTAAACAGAAGAGAAGGATCGCTGTATGAAGCTCGCCCCGTTGAACCCCGTCCATGCCGCATTCTCCGCGGCGGCATTGGCCCTGACGTTATCTTTTTCTGCACTTGCCTCCGCAGAGACCTCTGCACAGGAAGAGATGACGCTTTATCCTCCGGTGGAAATGGGCGCAGTTTCCCAGCAAATCCCTGCCGGAATGAAGATGAGAGCCGTGGTTCAAACCCCACTGGATACTCGAACCTCCAGAGTGGGCGATCCGTTTGTGGTTTCGGCCTTGGAAGATATGTGGGCCGGGGAACAATTGATACTTCCCAAGGGCACCGTGGTTCGTGGCCGTGTGGATGACGTGGACAAGGCGGGCTACTTCAGCAAAGGCGGCTTGATGCGCCTGACGTTTGACCATATCCAGATGCCTTCCGGCGAACTGCGCCCTTTGAGCCTGAGGCTCGATGCGGCCTCCGCCAAGATGAATTCTCAGAAGGGCGCCCTTTATACCGACCCCGGTATCGGCGTGAAACTTGATAATAGCGTGGATAAAGGCATTGATAAGTTCAAGGAATTTCACGAGAAAGGGATGAAGGCGGGAGAAGGCGCCGGCAAGATCATCACCGTCCCGGCAGGAGCCATTGCAGGTGTTGCTACAGGCACAGCCGTCACGACCGTCAATGCCGCAAAATCCATCTTTGGGAAAGGTGAACCCGTTGTCCTCGCCCCCGGCGATCAGTTATTAATCGATTTTTCCCAGGCCGCGACGCTGCAAGCTCAATAGAATCCAGAATAGCATTTCAGTTGCCTTATTCTTCAATCAAATGGCAATTTTTTTTATTGAGAAACTTTAGTATTTAAGTTCATTATTTAAAGGTTCTCACTATGAAAATTTCTTTTACAACTTATTCGAGTCCACATTTAAAAAAAACTCAAAATTATAGTGGGCAGCTTCACAAGAATAATCAAGTTAAGATGGGTTCAGCAGGTTCTAACCAAACTCAGCTTACACATACTAAAAATGGTACGCCCTTAAAATATCCAGGTAAATCAAATGGGTATTATGATGGTATGGCAACTGACTATCGAACCATTGCGGTTGCTTTGGCGCCAAATGGAAATTTTGATACAACAGAGGACAGTGCAAAGAATTTTATCACTGCTCATATTGCTAAATTGCAGAGAGAGAGTTAAATGGTTATTCACGACGAACATATAAAATGCCAGGTGCTGAGTATGACTATCAAAGGGAAAAATGGGATCGAAAGGAAATTGAAAAGTTACGACAAAGTATGCAGGCTTGTCAACGGGCCTTGCATGGTCAGGAAGCTGTGAAGTATCAAGGATTATCACCGGCAAGAGCGATGAGAGCCTATTTACTTTATCAGCATTTTGAAAACGATCTGTCTGGAGATTGTTATGTCCATAACGTTCGTGCCTTTGGAGGACAACGTGGAACAGATTTACCCTATTTGGGACGTTCGGCTAGTGCTGAGGAATTAGCTCCTTTATCTACTGCAATTGATGAAAAAAGAGCTTTTCTTCGGTCGAGCCCAACTGAAGAGGCTTTGTTAGCCAGAAGAAAAAGAGAGCTTGAGATAAAACTTGAAGAATTAGACGCAAGCCTAACATCTACATTCCAAAATTGGCAAAAAGAAGACGGCGTTCGCTAAAAAAAATAGTAGTTTTTGCCTTATTCCAACGCAATTTTTTAGAGCGTTAATGCTTTCGGCTGGGATTCCATCAGGTTCTCAAACTGTATGACGGTTTGCAGGCGGGGTTGAACCTGTTCTATATCCAGCAGGATGCGTTTAATGCCGAGGCCGCCCGTGTAACCGCCTAATCCCCCATTGCTATGGATTACCCGGTGACAGGGAATCAAAATAGGGATGGGGTTTTTGCCGTTGGCATTCCCTACTGCGCGCGCGCCTGTTGTAACACCAACCTGCTGCGCCAGCCATTTGTAAGAGCGGGTTTCTCCCCAGGGAATGGTTCGCAGTGCTTGCCAAACGGACTTCTGAAACGGGGTTCCGGCCAAAGCAACCGGGATGTTAGAGAAATCGACGGCTTCCCCTTTAAAATACCGCTGAAGAATAGCTTCCACTTCAACCAGCAGTGGATCATCACTTTGCGCTGGCACCTGTCCATCTGCAACATAGGATAAGCCGGTTATTCCAACCTCATGGCTCCCTTCAATACAAATCAAACCCAACTGCTCGTGCGCGAACACCCTTGTCTTCACCGATTCCATCCGTCGCCTCTTCCTGTCATGTTGCTGACTAAACTACCTTAACCCCATCCTGCGCCGATGTCGAAGGATTGTTTATCAATGTAACCAAAGCGGGGGGTTAGCGCAATTTTAAGAAAGCATAATTTTTTATTAATTTATTAAACCAATCACATTGGTACTGGAGAGGAGCTTTTTATGTTGTTATCGATGCTACCGATGGCATCCCTGTATCGCAACCCGCTACTTGAATATTTTAGTGAAAGAATATCCACACCCAGCACAGGCAACAATTCCTCGCTGTATGGCTCCCTACTGGGAACCGAGCTGGGCGGCATGATGAAACAACGCAGTATCCTGGACGGGTCTTTTGACGCCGCCATTTCAAATTTATTGAATAATAATACGCCCGCCGCTCCCAGCGCCGGCGGAGATGCCATAAGCCGTTTATTGGGCCTTACTGTAATTGATAATAATGCCGGGCTCGCCAACCTGATTGGTAACCCTATGAGCCTGCTGAGCGGTGGAAGCACAGCGAGTGATCCCATAAGCCAGCTTCTTGGACAGCAAAAACCTAATCTGATGGGATTGCTGAGCCCCGGCGACGCTATGAAGAACAACCCTTTAAGCCTGCTTTCCGGGGGCGGGCTTGAGGCACTGCTTGGGAAGACCACGCTGGATCCGACTGCAAAGCCGGACGCAAAATCGCAGATTCCACCGGAAATCCCGCCAGCTAAGGCCACTGCGGCAACCACAGCACCGGCTGCAAAAGCGGGCGAGCAAAAACCCATTACCGCATTTGACGAAGCCTATTACCTGCAAACCTACCCGGATGTTGCCGAAGCGGTTAAGAATGGCTCCACGACCGCCCTTGCGCATTATAATAGATTTGGCAAGAGCGAAGGACGCAATCCCAATGCCCTATTTAATGAAAAAGCCTACCTCGCCGCCAATCCCGATGTGGCAGAAGCCTTGAAAAAAGGCCTGGCCTCCGGGTTTGATCACTATATTACCATCGGTATCAAGGAAGGCCGCAAGCTCGCGCCGTAATTGGCTCAGTCAAGCCTAATCGTGAGAATCGGACGCCTTTTCCTGCTCCACGGATTCCGCCCCGTCGTGCGATTCCTCCTCACGCCGGGCCAGGTATTTCTGGTAAAGGTGCAATAAAAGCTGACGTGCAATCATTGATTTGGAGGCCTTGGGCAGATCAATGCGCTCCTTGTCCTCGAACAGCAGCGTTACTTCATTCTCGTCGGAGCCAAAGCCGATATCGCTACGGGAAATATCATTTGCCACGATCATATCCAAGTGCTTGCGCTCCAGTTTTTCACGCGCATGCATCAACACATGATCGGACTCGGCTGCAAAGCCCACGATAAACTGATCCTCCCTCTTCGAAGGACCAAGTTCACCGAGGATATCCTCGGTCTTAACGAGTTCCAGCATCATCTCGTCGCTTTTTTTAATCTTTCCATTAATGCGGGCACGCTGGTTGGGCGAAACCTGAAAATCCGACACGGCCGCGGCCATCACCAAGCCGTCAGCTTCTTTAAAATTACGCTTGGTGTATCGCGCCATCTCTTCCACCGTTTCCAGGCAAATAATGCGGTAAGGCCTATCCAGGCCGGGAATGGTATGTAACAGCAGCACATCCGCGCCCATGGCAAACAGTTCGTCGGCAATGGCGACGCCCATTTTACCGGAGCTGCGGTTGGTAATGCTGCGAACCGAATCGATCGGCTCCGTGGTTCCGCCGGCAGTCACCACAACCCGTTTTTCCTTATACAAACGGCGTTGCGGATGGAGCGCCTTGTACAAATAAAGCTGAATGGTTTCCAGCGAGGCCAGCTTGCCCTCGCCATATTCGCCGCAGGCCAGTTCGCCCACTTCCGGCGGCACCACCGTAATATTCTCCTGAGAGCGCAGGATTCTCAGATTCTTTTGCACCAGCGGGTTTTCCCACATCCGGGTATTCATTGCCGGGACAATCACAATCGGCTTTTCCGTAAACGTAATGGCCGTGGTCGTCACAATATTATCCGCCATGGCGTGGGCCAGTTTTGCCAGCGTGTTGGCCGAGGCGGGCATAATCAACAGGGCATCCATATCCTGTGCCAGGGAAATATGCGTGGGCACACCGTCCTCGGAGTTTTCCATGCTTTCCTTATATACATAGGAGCGCGTTAAGGACTCAATGGTCAGCGGCGTCACAAAGGTCTGCGCAGAGGGCGTCATCAAAGCCACCACTTCGCTTGCTCCTTTTTGGTACAACTGGCGAATCATATCGCAAGCTTTGTAAGCGGCAATTCCGCCTGTGATTCCGATCGCAATCCGTTTATTGGCAAAGATGTTCATAATTCCATTGTTGTCATAACCGGCGCTAATTTCAATAGATAGTCAGGTATTTTTTGCACGAATGCGGGTAAACTGCCTAATTCGCTATGACCTGACAAGCAATCGGCAACCACGTGTGCCCAAAGAATCGATGCTAGATGGAAGATGCTGCTTGGGATGCCGGAAAATAATCCGTGTTGAAATGGTCGCCAATGGTGCTGACAAATAGGCGATCATTCCGTATGGTGACAACCAGGGTATCCTTGCCGCCAAACCCGGGATAGGCCATCTTGCCCAATCCTGTAATCCGTGGATAATTTTCATCCTCACCGTAATACGCCACGGCATCCACTTTTGGAGACGGGGCCAGGGCATACCCTTGGGCAGCATACCAGGCGTTGCGATGATTTTGGGTTTGGATGCCGACGGTGGCTGCCGTTGTGTCCGGATCCTCATGGAAGCGGGCGGTATGCCAACCGAGCTTGGGCGCCGCATAAACCTGCCCGCCCACCAAAACGGCAGCCGCCTGGTTTTTCTGCGCCAGTTGTCCTATTCGCGCATAATGGTAGGTCTGCCAGGCCTGTTGCATCATGGCCCGCAATTGATACTCTGAAATATTCTTCTGCGTGATAATCTGCCGGGCCTTGCCGGTGTATTCCGCCGGAAGGGTTTGCACCGGGCCGTTGGCCAGCGAGGGTTGCTTTGGCCCGTTGAGCGGCAACATATCCTTAAGCGTGGTGGCTTTCAACACCAGCTTGCCGAAAGCCTCATCCTTTCGCAGGCTGAGGATCATCGTATCCGGGGAGAAGTAGCGATGCTGGCCCATCCACTCCATGCAACACGGGCACGGGGCTGCGTGACCGCCCAGGGTTTGATTGGCAAGAAGCAACATTTTAACCTTGGGATTGGCTTGCCCCGGGTCATTCGGCAGCGGCTGGTTTCTTAAGGCTGTTTCGGCATTGCCTGCGGCCACCCGCTCCGAGCAAATGGTATTTTCGAGCCCGCTTTCGATATTGACCCCTTCAAACGTCTGCCCACCCTCCATCACCAGCTTGGATACAAAATAGGCATTCGACGCGTTTTGATAGCGATGTGGAGCCAGCTCCGCCTTTTTCTGGTTTTGCTTTGCCACCATGTGCAAGCGCATCAGCTCATCTACCAGGGTTGTCTTGTTCTGTTCCAGTTCCTCAACGGAGATGCCAGGGCTGGCCACAATGGGGATTGTGGCAGGATCCACGCCCATCCTTTTGGCAAACGAGGTCGTCCACCTGCCAAAGCGCAGCCCATCCGGCGCTACAGAAGGATGCTCGCGAGGTTGTTCTTGCGCATTCGCCGGCAACGCCCCGTGAGAAGACAGGCCATAAAGTGGCCAAAAGCCGGTATGGACATTAATAATGCCGTTTGCCGTCACCTATCGCTCCGCTCCGTTACCGCGTTATCTCCTCGAGCCGCAAAGCCGCCATGGCCATGCCTATCTGCATGAAAACAGACGGATCCCTGTTTTTGTTATTTCCTGGAGCAAGCAGCCCGGCAAGTTGCTGAGAGCGGACACAATGTGCTTTCGTGCCGATTTAACCCTGCTTTACTAGATACGAAGTGAGCCTGAGCTTGGATAAAAGGGTTTATATGCGTAACTTCCAACGCTGGCCTGTGGCCTTGGCTGCGGTACCGTAACCGGGCGATTAAGCGTTTTTGGGTAGCTTGTGGTTTCGGCTGCCTGAGGCCGAAAGAACAAAAGATCCATCAGCTTGGAGCCGAGGTAATGCAGCGGGTGAGAAAGCATCAACACACGGTCGCTTCGGCTACCATATTTGTAGTCGTTGATAAAGGTTTCAAACATTGGAATTGACTCCTCTATTAACCTTTTTCCTGACTCTACTTTAAACAAGGAAACCCTTTTTGCCATGAGGAAGCCGGCTTAAGGCAGTCGTCTAGCGCTTCACGAAATTCCATAGCATTCTGTATTTCTCCCAATTAATGTCGCGGATTCGCTGGGTGCGAACTTCAGCCAAGGTGGTTTACCGCAACGGTTTAACGGCCCTGTCCGCCGATCAGTGGCTTTCTGCCCAATCTTCAATTGCCAGCCATCATTAATTCTTTTATCATCAGGCAAATGCCCCGCGACCATCTTGTCGCGGGGCACTTGTCTGTAGACCTTTTCTTCTATCCGAGCAACCCTCTCTGGCGAAGGCGGGTGGACGAGATCCCAAACTGGTCAAAGAAAACCTTGTCCAGGAAGCTCCCCGTGCCGGCGGTTCCGGCGGTGGCGCCATCACCCCAGAGAAAAGCATCGGTTCCACTTTGGGCCAGCTTATCCAGGTCGGATTTCATCAAGTCCTTGGAGACTTGCGGGTAGAGGCTGCTGATAAAGCCATAGCTGCCTGGGCGTGCCCTACCGCTTAAAGCACCCTGGGCTTCCAGGCGGTTCATATCGGTAAGGGATACGGTGCCGCTAGCGGCATTGGAAGCCCCACCGATAGTAATGGCATGGAAAACCACGTTTGCCCGTGTAAATGCTTCCAGGGAGGTTCCTGCCAGGGCTGCCAGTTCCCGTTGCCCCGCCTCGGAAATGGCGGAGTTGGAAATGCCTTGCAGATTGGATGCATTAAGGATGGCCTTGGGACTAACGGAATATCGATCCACTGCGGCCGTGTAATTGGTTCCGGCTGCCTTGTCAAAGAAGTAGGCGGTTTTGACCTTTTGCTCGTGGCCGTTTAATTTGCCGTCCTGGGCATCAAACCGCAAAATATCGAGGTGGGAGAGGAATGTGGCATGGTTACGGATCAGCCCGGCATTGCTGGTTTGGTGCGGGGCAAAAGCGGTTTCAAACAGCACACTGCCATCGGCAAGGCCGGTTTCCTGGCCCTTTCTGTTTTCCGTTGCCACATACAAGTCATGGCCCAGAACTTCCCGAAACAATGCATTGGCAAAGTTGTCCGTATTGCTAAGCTGGTTATGGGAAACGGGCGGCGGGGCATCCTTGTTGACCGTGAAAAAGCTCTCGAAGGTCGCCAGGGTCAGGTTGGTAAATTCCTGCCGGGTATCAATTGAAAAGGAGCGATCGGTGGGGAAACCCCAACGCGTCATCCGCTGTTCCGGCGTCTCGGAGGGGTCAATCTTGAGCTGAACCTGGTCTGCGGAACGGACACCCATATCATTCAGGTATTCGCGTAGGGTGCGGTTACTTTCCGGAAGCCGGGTCGTATCCAAATCCATATTATAGGCCTGCAGTAAATCGCTTAAGCGATAGGTGCCGTTCAGTGGAAACGTAACGGCCTGGGCCACCGGCGCGGCGACGGGCTGATCCTTGCGGCGGGTGAGAAGCGTTTTGTTGAAGGGATTCTGTTGCATTGTGGAAAAGCTGACCATCTTCATGAACCTCATCACACATTAACCTGGACTTGATAATGTAATAAAAACAAATAAAATGGATATATTTACTAAATCCTTTGAATATCCACTAAACCGTTACATTCTTTAACATGGAGATTGCAAATCGCTATGGTTAGAACCGGAAGGCATTTTATGTTTAGATAAGAGAAACGTCATAGCGAAGCGGAGGATTGTTTGGTGACTGAATACAAGATTGCAGTGCTTCCCGGGGATGGTATCGGCCCGGAAATCGTAGAGCAGGGAATTAAAGTCATCAAGGCGCTTGAGGTACATCTAAACGTCCGCTTCGAATTACAGTATGCGCATATTGGCGGGGCTGGCCTGGAGAATAGCGGTGTCCCGCTACCGGATGAGACGCTGCAACTCGCCATGGCCTCTGACGCGGTTTACCTCGGGGCTGTGGGAGATTACAAGTGGGACAACATCGAGCCGGAACGACGCCCGGAGCAAGGGCTCCTACAAATTCGCAAGGCAATGGAGCTGTTTGCCAACCTGCGCCCGGTCAAAGCCTATCGGCCGCTGCTGCATGCGTCCACTTTAAAGCCTGAAATCGTGGATGGCATTGATATTATGGTCGTTCGCGAATTAACCGGCGGGTTGTATTTTGGTAAGCCTCGCGCCCGCGAAGCGGATAGAGCCTACGACACCATGCTCTACACCAGGCCGGAAATTGAGCGTATTGCCCATGTCGCGTTCCAGCTTGCCCAAAAGCGTTCTAAAAAGCTGTGTTCGGTGGACAAGGCCAATGTATTAAGCAGCTCCCAGCTTTGGCGGGATACGGTGGAAGACGTGGCAAAACAGTACACGGATGTGGAACTGAGCCATATGTACGTAGATAACGCGTCTATGCAGCTTATTCGCAACCCCAAGCAGTTTGACGTGATGCTGACCGAAAACACCTTCGGCGATATCCTCTCGGATGAAGCGTCCATGCTTACCGGCTCGCTGGGTATGCTGGCAAGCGCCAGCCTGGGCGAAGGCAAGCGCGCCTTGTATGAGCCCTCCCATGGGAGTGCGCCGAAGTATGCTGGACAAGACAAAGTGAACCCGATTGCCACCATTATGTCCGCGGCAATGATGCTGGATTACAGCTTTAACCTGCCCCAGGCCGCCCGCTGGATTGACGAGGCCGTGCTGGATACCCTAAACGACGGATTCCGGACGTATGATATCGCGGAGCCTGGCTCACAGATTATCGGCACTTCCCAAATGGGCGATGAAATTGCTAAGCGCGCCGTCCAGCGCTGCCAGACCGCAACCCAGCCTGTCTAAGGACACAGGGTTGGTATCATGTCCTGTTTCTTTCTGAACCTTGCGTTTGCGCCAAGTTAGGGTTGCTGATACTACCCCATTGAGCAACAGGAAGTGCAGGTTTTTGTAGTTGGGAGGTGTTACTGGTAACCTGGCTCTGGCTGGGTTTTAGCAGGGGTAAAAACGTGCTGATGTACATATTAATACTCCTTTATATTAATTGTGTTAGGTGCGGTTTTTGTTTGAGCCTTGTGTCTGCGCCACGGTGACACCACTAAGGCCACTCCACTGACTCGCCGGGAATGTGGGGTTGAACTTGCCGGGAACACTGCTGGCAACCTGACTCTGGCTGGGTTTTAGCAGGGGAAGAAAAGAATTGATGTACATAAGATCCTCTTTCATTAATTAAAATAATAAAAACAATCAACATAACGAAATTGCCTGATTATCATGCTGTTTTATGCTATCTTATCGTTCAAAAGCCTTTAAAACATGGGATAAAACCCGATCCGGCGTCATTTTCTTGAGGCACGACTGATGATAGCAGGTGCGGGTAATACAGGGGCGGCAAGGCATATCGAGGTAGACTTTCTCCAAGCGGGTATGCCCGGAAGCCATGGGTGCCCACTGCATAAAATTGGTAGGGCCATACAGCACGACAAGCCGGGGGGTATCCACTGCGGCGGCAATGTGTGCGATAGAGGTATCCAGCGTGATCACCATATCGGAAAATTTGGCTAGCGCGGCGGTTTGCCGAAGGCTGGTTTGCCCGCAAAGGTTCTCGATATGAACCGCGGACATCATTTCCAGCGTCTCATAAACCGATCGGTCGGCCTGGGTGCCGCAAGCCAGAAACGTCGCATCTGGGAAGTGTCGTTTAATATCGTCCAGCAATGTGGCCCAGTGAGATAAGGGCCATCGCTTCCCCGGGGAACCCGCGGTAATATGCAGCATAAACCGCGGGGATTTCGTACTTTTCAGAAGACGGCAGGCATCCTGACGATCTTCAGGGTTTAGGGCAATCACCGGTCGTGCATGGGGATCCCAGCGCAGGCCCAGCTGCTGAAGCATCTGCCCGTACAGTTCAATCTGGTGGACCGGTGAATCGAAAGTGCCGGAGGAAACCGGATGTGTGAGCAAATGCGACCAGCTGCGCATTTTGGTGAGCCCTAGCCGCTGCAAGTCAAGCCCGATCCGGTACCGCACGCCGGCCTCCTTAACCGCGATGGCCCATGGGATGGAATATCGCAGGATAAACACCGCGTCACAATTCAGATCTTCCAGCAGGGCTTTGCGATCTGCAATGGTATCGGGCTCCACGACCTGGTGAAAGGGCTGCGCCTGGCTGTCGAAAAGGCCGAAGTAGCGTTGCTGCGTAATCCAGAAAATGCGGGTAAACTTGGGGTAATTACGGCGAAGGTTGTTTAAAAAAGTGCTGGCTAAAATGGTATCCCCAATAAAATACGGGGGGATGACGGCAATGGACTTGAGGTTTCGCGGCAGCGGCGGCAGATGCGTGTGCTGGCTGGGCGGAAGCAGGCTATTGAGTGACCATTGACACAATTTGGTAAGCTGGGTGGTGAGCGTAACCATGGGTTAAATGCCGTTCCTGCTGCGGTTCACTTTTTCCAGTGTAAAACCTGGGGGCTCGTCCCACTATTCCCCAAGGGTGCGGTTTACGGCAAGCGGCTGCCGAGCGCCTCGCCTGTTACGGGTTAACGGCTTCCGGGCTCTGCCTGGAGTGCGACACCCGTAATCTCGGTATCCAGAAAGGAGACTTTCTTCAGTGGGCCTGTTCCCGGTTTTTCCAGGAGCTTGGGACTCTCCGCGTTGGCCTGCTGAATATGCCGCCGTATTTCATCGTACAGCGTCACGGGGTTATCGCTGAACAACACGATGGGGGCAGCGAGATGGCGCAGGAAAACCAAAACCGTATACGAAGAGGGTAAATTCTGATGCGCGGGGTTGGGGTTAAGCGTACCCATAAAACAATGCCGCCGTATCCGTTACAAAAAACATATGGCATAGGCTGGATTCGAACCAGCGACTCCGCGGGTATGAACCGCGTGCTCTAGCCAACTGAGCTACTATGCCATTTCATAAACCTCAGATATTATCCGTCCAAATGAAGCATAAAGTCAACAAGGCCAACTGTTATAATAACGCCATTACTTGAGAAGAGAATTTGAGGTCCCTCATGCCCTCCCAGGAATACCAACGCTGGTACGATCGTGATCCTGCCTTAAGCCAGGCCCTTGCAACCCTTCGGGACGCCCCGGACAAGTACCAGGCCCAGATTGCCCTGAACATCATCGTGGTGATTGTGGAGCACCAGATTGAGCATGAAACCCTGGGCCACGTGGATGACCTGGTAACCCTGCTGGGGCAGGCGAAGGAGACGCATAACGGCAACTATCGCCGTTGGTACGACGTGAATGAAACCCTGCGCTCCGCGATGAAGTTATTGCAGGATTGCCCGGAAGACGTGCAAAAGCAGATTATCCCCAGTATTTGCCGCATGGTGGAAGACAGCCTGGACGGCAAGCTGCTTCGGGATGAGACGGAGTAGCCCGTTGCTTAGGGCCAAATCGTCAAACATTAGGCCTGCTTGCATTCAAGTTATTAATTATTAAATTAAAAAACCAATTATATTTATCAGAACGCAATCCGCGCTAAAGCTTCCTCAGCGCTGTTTCTTGCACGTTTTTGCATAGTCGATAAACGATTTTTCAAGCTGCCTCAAATACCATGGGGCCAATATAGTAAGACGCTTGTGGTAATTGGCAAATTGCCCATGCCTTAATACTTTGAAACAATTTGGCAATAAAAAACTTTGACCTGGCTTATTAAGGTAGTTAAATAAATCAAAACGAAAACGAAGAGGGAAAGACATGACCGTACAGTTCCAAACAAACGCAGCCAATCCATACCAGGTTGCAGGGGGATTCAAGTCTAATGCCAACGCCCGCAGCGGCTTTGCCAGCGGCGTTCACTTCGCAGGCTCCGTTAGCAGCCTGGATAGCGTTAGATTTAGCAAAGACAATGCACTGCGCTTTGGCAATGCAAAACCCGCCGCCGTTGAAAAATCCTTTATGGATCAAGTCAAAGAATTCTTCCAGAAACTGCTGAACTTTATTACCTTCAAAGGTTTTAAAACCAACGAGGAAATCGAAGCCGAAGAAGCAAAAAATAATAATGCTCCCGCTTCTGATGCCCCTGCGGCCGATCCAACCCCAGCAGCCCAATCCACAACCGACGCAGCCCCCGCGGAAGAGGCTCAAAAAGCCGATGAACCGGTTTCCAGTACCGATGTAAAAGCAGCTCAGCAAGCATTTAGAGATGCAAATGCTGCAATTAAAAAACACCCTCAATATAAGAAAGATGCAGCTTTCAAGGCGCAGGTTGATAAAAATATTCAGGAGCGCCGGGTAATTGCCGAACCTGATGTGTTTAGAGGTGTTTATGCACGCGGCAAGGATCAAAAGAGAAATGAAACCGAACGTTTAGCTTTCTTGAAAGATAATTTGGCTGCTTTTAGAAAAAACAAATCTAAACTAATTCCAGCAGGCACGCCGAATAGTAGAGAACTGAACTCTAAAGCAAATGAAGCTTACGAGGCTTACCTCCAGGCTCAAATTGATGAGTTGGCAGCTAAAGGTAGAAAAGCTGGAGTTAAAGCGCCACGTCCAGTATTAAAGTCCTCTCCAGCAACTGAAGCTCCAGAGACTAAAAAAGATGACAAAACCGCTACTGGCATTTCTGAAGATCAATTAAAACAAGAAGCAAATGCTGAATCACAGATTGCTACCAGTACCCAAAACGTCCCTCTGCCATTGAGAACTTTAAAGAATGAGCTTGAGAGTGCAAATAATATTACTCTCGCAGCAGTTAAGGGTAATGCTAAAAAGCGTAAGGAAATAAAGGCTCGTATCCAATATCGTAATAATATAATTAGCAGCGGTAAGTTAGAAAAAATGAAAATTCATCTTGAGATTATGGAAAGAACATTAAAAGGTGATTCTAACTACCCGCCACTGCTTCAAGGCGTTGTTCAACCAAGTACAACTTATTATATGGCCCACGAGAAAGCTTACGCTGATTTGTTGAAAGGTTACATCACTCGCCTGGAAGGCCAACCCCAACAAAGATATACTGCTTAAAATTCGTATAACTCAAAAGGGATGGTCAATAGACCATCCCTTTTAGTATTTTCATTACTATTGTTTGTCATTCCCGTGCAGGCAGGAATCCAGTAAATCTCAATGCACGCTGCAACTTACTTCTGTTATATTATAGCCAGCCAAATAAACGGGACATTGTATATTGGCGTCACCAATAACCTGCTTCGCCGTATTGCAGAACATAAACAAGGCCTTACTTGCGGATTCAGCAAAAAATATCATATCCATCAATTGGTATGGTATGAAGTACATCAGGAAATTGCTTCTGCTTTATTGAGGGAAAAACAGCTTAAAAAGTGGCATCGGCAGTGGAAAATCAGGCTGATTGAAGAGACCAATCCGGAGTGGGTTGACCTGTATCCCAGTTTGCTTGGTTAACTGGATTCCCGCCTACGCGGGAATGACAAGCTTTTTTGAATGTCATTTCGCAATACAGTCTTACCTACCTTGCTGCTGACCTATGTTAAACGATTCTGTCATTCCCGCGCAGGCGGGAATCCAGGGAAAAATTTGCACCTGATTAACGACCCATACGCCTCAGGACAAGAACTTAAAGAGGTTGATAAAGAAGCCGCTGACCCAGGCGATGCCGAGGAAGGTCATCAGGATGGGGAGGCTGGTGGCCAGCAATACGCGCTCCAACGTTAGATGGTAGGTGTGCTTCACGGCCATTAGGAACAGGATGGTACTCCAGGCCCAAAGGCCCAGGGAAATAATGATGGCAACACCATAACCCACTGAGCCAAGGGGTTTAAACAGCATCGCCACCGGGAGGAAGAGCCAGGGCATCGTGGCCAACGCAGTCAGGCTCAGGATGGTTTGGGGGCGTCCGTTTTTGCCGAATACATAGGCGGTGGTGGCGATAACGGTGCCCGTAAACACCCAGCACAATAACCCGCTAATGCCCGCCAACAGGATTTTAAACGGCAAACCGGCCGCAGTGGCGTTAAACGGCGAATAAATCCCGCCCAACGCGGAAACCACCAAAACGATCAGCGTGGCATAACCCAGCAGCCTGTCTTTCGATGCCGCCCCGTCGGAGATATCCAGCATGGTTTCGGACGGGTTGAGCAGGATGTTGTAAAACAGCGTTAGGAACGACATTAGCGGTAGCTCTCCATCATCCACAGCGGCTGGTTGGCGTACCGCAAGGAGGCGGGAATCATCTGCGGCGGGGAGGTGAGCGCGTTAGCCTGCTTGGCAAGTGCTGGAATCTTAACGTTTGCGCCCATCCCGAAGAAATCCCAGATGGTGAAACTCGTGTCGTATTCCTGTAAGGTCAGCTTTTCCGGGCGGGCAATGTTAAACCGCTTGGCCGCCAGCTTCTGTAAAATACCCTTGGCTTCCTCCAGCCCGCCGAGTTCGTCTACCAGGCCCACTTTCACAGCCTCTTCGCCAATCACGACGCGGCCATCGGCCACGGAAACAATCCGCTGAATCAGTTCATTCTTCTTCTCGGCGTCGTTCATGCCCTTGGTGCGGCCATCAATCACGGCAGCCAGGAACTGCTTGTACGAGGTGTCAATAATGTTCTGGAGCAGCTTCAGCTCGGCGTCCGTCGGTTGCCGGTAAGGGGAGAGGATATCCTTGAACTGGCCACTCTTGATGGTAATAGCCTTCACACCCAGCTTATCGTTCATTAACTGCTGGGCATTCACGGATTGCAGAATCACACCGATGCTGGCCGTCAGCGTGCCCGGGTTGGCGACAATCTTGTCGGCGGCAGCGGCTGTATAGTAAGCGCCACTGGCAGCCACATCGCCCATGGATGCCACCACCGGCTTAACCTTGCGAACCGCGAGAACGGCGTTATACAATTCCTGGCTCATCCCGACCGTCCCGCCGGGAGAGTTCAGCCGGATGAGGACGCCCTTGATACTGGGATCCTTGGCGGCATAGTACAGCAATTTGCGCGCCCGAACCGAGGAAGGCTCTGAAGCGAAGGGGGAAGATTCCGTCGCCTCCTCCATAATCATGCCTTCAATGCTAATATAGGCCAGCCGGGAATCGCCGCCTAAAAGGCGCTTGCCGCCGGGTTGCTCGCTTCCGGATGCCTTGACGTCGGTTGGCTTTGACGCCAGTTGGATCACACCCAGCACAACGGCAATCAGGCACAGCGCCAGCAAACCCATGGCAATAAACTGTTGTTGATGATTCTTGTTCACGCGGGATCCCCAAAATCGATTACTGCTCTCTATGGCTTTATTGTATTGCATTCCCCGTGGGAAGGCCAGATTCAGCCGCCGTGTAACAAAGTCCCGACATGGGCTTGTGTTTGCCCTGCTGTCCCTATAGTCTCATGGGGTGTACAGTGGAGAGGACGCCATGACGGTTTCACGCATCTTAACCGGGACAATTAACGGCATCGAAGGGGAACAGGTCTTTGTGGAGGCGGATACGACCATGGGGGTTCCGGCTTTCAATATCGTGGGGCTGCCGGACGCCACGGTCAATGAGGCCAAGGAGCGGATTAAATCGGCCATCAAAAATGCCGGCTTCGTCTTCCCGCTAAAGAAAGTGATTATCAACCTGGCGCCCGCGGACGTAAAAAAAGTTGGCTCCGGCTTCGACCTTCCCATGGCCGTTTCCATCCTGCATAGCGCGGAGAATTTCGTTAGCACGGCACTCCTGGAACACGCCGTCTTCTGGGGCGAGCTGTCCCTGGATGGCTCCCTTCGCCCGGTGAAAGGCACCCTTGCCATTGCGTTAATGGCCCGCGCCCAAGGCCTTCAAGCCATCGTCGTTCCCAAGGAAAACCTGGCGGAAGCCTCCCTGGTGGATGGAATTGAGGTTTACGGCCTGGAACATCTGTCGCAACTGCCACTGTTCCTGGATGACCCAACACCCTTTCGATCTGCGTTTAAGGCGCATGCCTTGCTGGAAGCCGTGAAGCATCAACCTAGCGCCTACCATGTGGACTTTTCGGAAATCAAAGGTCAGCAGCACGCCAAGCGCGCACTGGAAATCGCGGCCGCAGGTGGCCATAATATCGCGCTGTTCGGGCCGCCCGGCAGCGGAAAGTCCATGCTCGCCAAGGCGTTTACAGCCATTCTGCCCCCAATGGACTTTGAAGAGATCCTGGAGGTGAGCCGGATTTACAGCGTATCCGGCCTGCTAAACCCCAGCCAGTTTTTAGTGCATCATCGCCCGTTTCGTTCACCGCACCATTCCGCCTCCCCTGCCGGAATTACAGGCGGCGGAAGCCACCCCAAGCCGGGTGAGATTACGCTGGCCCACCGTGGCGTATTGTTTATGGACGAGTTTACGGAATTTCCCCGGCCTGTGCTGGAAGTGCTTCGGCAACCCCTGGAAGATGGCGTCGTGACGGTTAGCCGTGCCCAGGTATCATTAACCTTTCCCGCCAATTTCATCCTGCTGGCCGCGATGAACCCATGCCCGTGCGGCTACAAGGGCGATACGATGAAGGCCTGCATCTGCGGGCCCAACCAGGTTCAGCGCTATCTTGCCAAAATCTCCGGGCCGTTAATGGATCGGATTGACCTGCAATTGGAAGTCGCACGGCTTACGGAATCCGAGCTGCTGAGCAAAAACCAGGATGTGCCGAACGAAGCCATTGAAACCAGCGCCCAGGTCCAGGAGCGGGTTATCCAGGCCCGGGAGCGCCAACAGGCCCGGTTTGAAGGAAGCGGCATCCGCACCAACAGCGAGATGCTGCCCGCACATATCAAACAACATTGCCAGTTGGATGCGCCAACCGAAGCCTTGATGTCGCAGGCTGTGAAGCGGTTCAATCTCAGCGGGCGCGGGTTTGACAGGTTGCTGAAACTGACGCGCACCATTGCCGACCTGGAGAACAGCGACACCATACAAGCTCAACACCTGGCTGAAGCCTTGCAATACCGTGGATTTGAGCGACTGATGCAAACGGTTCCGACACTAGCGAAAATTTAAAATACCCACCTCAGGAAGAATATGGCGGCAATACCAGCCACGATCTTCGCCCACCCGGATTTTTTGGCATTAGGCTGTGGCTCCGGCTTGTTATTTAACTGCCCCAACTGGGTATTTAACCCCGCTATGCGTTGTTTTAGCCCTTGCAATACTTGGGAGGTATCTCCTTGCAGGTAACCATTATCAATCCGAGCCAGAAAACGGTTCGTTTGCCCCAGGGATTGATTGGCCTGATACCATTGCGCCAACACCAGCGGAACCTGGTCTTGGGCGGTGGCATTGGCCTTTGCCATGGATTGGGCAAACCGGGCCACCCTGGGCTCTATCCTATCGAAATAACGCTTCCGCTGGAATTGATCCAATCTATTGGCAAACTGCGCCATCTCGTTGGCAAATCCGCGAAGATTGCCCAATACCTCCTGGCGGTATTGCGGAGAGCCGGTTCTTTGGGCATAGGCATCAAAAAATGGCGTTAGTGACTCAAGGGTGCCTTGCGTCCCGGAGAGCATCACATGCATCCGTGTCGAGCCATATCCCGCTTGGCTTAACACATTCAACATACTGTCATTCACCCCTAAAATCTGGTCATTCACCTTTACCAACTGATTGTATAAGGCCTGCTCATCCTCCACCCGACCCAATGTCCGGGCAAAGTTGCGCGCATTGGCATCCAGCGCCTTGGACATGACCATTTGCGTATTGGTCACATCCTTCAGCCGAATCGGTTCTTCTTCGATATAGATGGTTCCGGGTAGCGTATCATCCTCAGACTGGCCATTGGGAAGAATTTCCAGGCTTTTTGCGCCGGCCAGGCTGTTAAACTCCACTGTAAAGCGAGAACCTCGTGGAATGGGCGGCGCATTCACAAACGTTCTCAAGGTTACTTCCACTTTATTCTTCTTGGGGCGCATGGCCGTGACAAAGCCGACATTGGTTCCCATAAAGTTAACCGGCGACCCCACCGAGAGCTGATTAACGTCCTTAAAATGCACAATAATAGTCTGGCCGCCTGTTTTATCCGGGTCAGCCGTAACCCGCATAAAAAGATAGCCCACCCCGATGGCCACCAGTACTATTGCGGTCCACAGCACCAGCTCTGATATAATGGCCAATAGTGTCGGGCGGAGCGTTTCTGTTTGCATAACCAATCCCAGGACTTGCCAATCCATTCTAGCACATCTGCTGCACCAGCTCCCTGGGGATTGCCGGCCGTGTTTTTCGCATTCCTGCTGGCCTACCTTATTGTCCCTTTTCTGATTGTGGGGTTACTCTCGCTTTTGCCGGTTCCTTTTTCCGATGCGTTTCGATTGTTCCTGGCGCAACTTGCCACCACTGTCAGCTGGATAGCAATCTTCGCAGGCTTGGCGCGCCATTACCACGTGGA